>CAMWRV010000017.1 GCA_947176745.1 uncultured Muribaculaceae bacterium | reverse complement strand
CATTTCCGATTTGCGATTGCAAAATTAGGGCAAAAATCGCCGCTGTGCAAATTTTATCGCAAAAAATTATGTTTTAGAACATCAATATCCGTTTATCTTATTGATTATCTGATGAATCAACAAATGTTAAAATACATTTCGTTATGTTAACGCAATGAACCAAGTAGACCGATTATCGCTTATTACTTATGAGCCTTTTCTAAAAATTACGGGAGCGGACCGCATAAAATGGATTGGATATGGCTGCATTCGGTCTATAAGACCCCTGCATTATAATTTTTTGTGGGATGGGGTCTAAATGCAAAAAAAACCGCGACGGACAATGCCATCGCGGTTTAATGTTTTCTTGAAGTATTTATGTTTCCTGAAATATCAATAGTTTCACCTGTAATCCTTCAGGAGTTCGCGGAGTCGTTTACGCGTGAAGAAAATTCTGCTCTTGACTGTGCCCAGAGGCATTTTAAGCCGCTCAGAGATCTCTTCATATTTATATCCTGCTATGTGCATGGCAAAGGGTCGGCGGAAATCAGCAGGAAAACCGTTAAGGATAGTGCTGATCTCGGCGGCGGCATATGCGCCGTCGGGAGTCTGGACTCCTGAATCCTGTGAAAGATTCAGGTGAAACAGATCTTCTGTGGCGTCAACCACTGTATTCTCTCTTGTCCTTTTGCGGTAGTTGTTGATGAAGATATTGCGCATTATCGTCATCATCCACCCTCCGAAATTTGTATTGTCAACAAACTTCGACTCATTGTCCAAAGCTTTCAGCATGGTGTCCTGAACCAGATCCTGAGCTTCTTCTTCGTTCATAGTCAGCTTCAGCGCGAAGGAATAGAGATTTCCCTGTAAACCGATCACCGATGATTTGAAGGTATCTTTACCGTTCATTAAAGTATGTGATTAGATGTAACTGGTGTTATTGGTGTTCGAAAAGCTATTTCGGATCGGTCTAAATTTCTCTATCTGCCGTTTCTGACTCATAGTCGAATTATAAACTTGTCTTCATAAGGATTTCGCGGCAAATTTATTTCTTTTTTTCAAGGAGTGCAAATATTCCGGCATATTTTTTCGACTTTCACCAGTTCGATACGAGTAGTGGACATCTTTTTTACCGTAAATCGTAGTGATCCGATATCGAATGTCGCGCCCTGCGCAGGCAATGCCTCAAGGCTGTCGAGTATGTATCCGGCCAGAGTGTGATAGTCATCACTCTCCTTGATTCCGAGACCGAACTCCTCATTAATGGCCGAGATCTCCACCCTGCCTGAGAATATATATGAGTTGACGCCGATGGTCCGCGCCACAAGACGCTTTCTGTCATGCTCATCCTCGATTTCTCCGAAAATCTCTTCGACAAGATCCTCGAGAGTGACGAGACCCGATGTGCCTCCGAACTCATCGATCACCACCGCCATCGATTTCTTTTCGCTCATCAGCCTCCGCATCATCTTGTTGGCAAGCATTGTCTCGGGAGTGAAGATGACCGGCTTCAGCCGTTTCCGCCAGTCGGCGGAGGCATCGAAAAGCTCAGACACATGTATGTAGCCGAGCACATCATCTATGTCTTCCTTATAGACCACGATCTTCGACAGGCCTGTCTCTATGAATCTGCCGATCAGTGTCTCCCGGTCGGTGCCCTCGATGGGCACGGAGATGATCTCGTTGCGCGGGGTCATGCACTCAGAGATCTGGGTATCCTTGAAATCAATGGCTTTGCGGAAGATCCTGACTTCGTTCTCAACCTCCTGTCGCCCGGTGTTCTCCTCGATTGACTGCTGTATGTAATCATCCAGCTCATCTATGGTCAGCAACTGCGACGATGATGACTCTCCCTTTATACCGAAAATCCGCATCAGGCCCTTGGATATGGCCGATACAAGCAATGACACGGGGTAGCACACAAGGTATATCACGTAAAGCGGCAGAGCGAGAATGCGCATCATAAAATTCGGATTGATGCGGAATGTGGTTTTAGGCAGAAACTCTCCTGCCACAAGTATGAGTCCTGTTGAAAGAATAGTGTTGCCCACAAGCACGAGAGCCTCGTTGTCGCGTCCGAACCAGCCTTCGAGAACCGGGTTTACGATCGCCGAGAATGCAATTCCATAGATTACAAGAACCACATTGTTGCCTACAAGGAGCGAGGATATGAACATATCTTCATGGTGACTGAAGCTCTGCAGAATTCGGTTGACCAGCCCCCCTTTGGCGGCATCGATCTCCCGCCTGACCTTGCTTGATTGCACAAACGCGATCTCGGATCCTGAAAAAAGACCCGACAGAATTACCGCTATCACTGCTATGACAACCATATGTATAAGTAAGTGTTCAAATTTAAACGATAGTAAGACCCCATCCTTACTGATTTTATGGATTCGAGACAGTCTGCATAGCTGCGGGAGCTGCCGGATCGCCGGCAGACTCGGGGGAACCGCTTTGAGAGCCGGAAGAGAAGTCCGCGCTGTTGACGGGGAATATGCCCTGAGGTTTTATGATACGATATGACGTAAGACGCTCGTCGCTTTCAAAGCCGAGCCCTTCGAGCACATGAGTCGAAGTCTCGATATGTATGAATGAATCGCTATAGACGCGGCCTCTGCGCTGATCCCAAAAAAGCTGCGACGTCTGAAAGAGATCCGAAGGAGCCTTTGTCATCTCCACATGCCCGTCGAGTCTCCACAGTTTCTGATTACTGTAGAATCTTGCGGAATCAGCGGCTACAGTTGCTATGACATGAAAGTAAGGATCATATTTCTGAAGATACAGTCCCTCCGGGAAAATCCAATATGGCGTGTCGGTCTCCTCAAACACTTTCCACAAAGGTGCGACTACCTTGTACTGCACCACTCCGGAATCGGATATGAACGTGGCCACGTTATGCGTAGTCATCGTAGCCATTGACTTCGGGTCGAGCCCCGAAGTCACGTCTATCTTCTGCTCTTCGCGGCACCCGGAGGCTACCACCAGAAAAAGAAAGACCGATATCAGTATGAAGACCGATTTTCTCATCAGAGGCTACACTGATCAGCGGATCTTGCGTTTGAAGAACCACACCTCGTTGAAATTGACACCGAGTGTGATGTTGAGATAGTTCTCCTTAAGGAGAGCCTGGGGAGAAGCCTGACGCATCTTCCATTCGAGACCGAGGTTGATTATTGTCTTGCCCTCGGGTGTCGGGAATCCGATACCGGCGGTCACTCCTGTCTCGCGGACGCCGTTGCCCCTGATTCTGAGATAGTCGTCGGTATAATACGCTCCGATCCTGTATGCGGCCCGCTGCATGTATGAACCCCTGAGCTTGGGAACGAACTCGGCACCCACCGCATAGCGTGTGCGGTTGTTGAACTCCATGCCGTTGAATACCACCACTCCGGGGTCGTCGGTCGAATATAGAGGAGAATACTTGCAGTCTTTCCATCCCTGCCAAGTATAGTCGAACTCCACGCTGAGACGGCTTACTCGCTCGTGAGTATAGCTCAATCCGGCCCCTATGCTGTTGGGCGTATAGTAATTTCCCTTAAGTTTCATCCTGCCTACTTCTGTCGGCACAGACTCCTGGGTCGTCTCCTGGATCGTGGCCCATGATGAACCGAGCAGCGTCTTCTTCGGACTGTAGGTAGCGCCGACCACAAACCGGTCGAAACGCCCGATCTTCTGCGTGTACTGCGCTCCGATGACGATATTCCAGTCGCGGACTTTCATGACATGCTCGAATTTGGTGCTTCCGGTGGAGGGATAGGCAAACACATCGTTGACGATATTGCCGAAATCATAACTGACATTGACACCGAGAGAGAAACCCTTTATCTTTCCCGACACACCGACGTAAAGCTCATTGATGCCGCCCGAACCCTGATTTTCCATCGCGCCGTGCGAGATCTCGTTGCCGAACGCATATCCCACGGAACTGTAGGGAAGCAGGCCGACCGATCCGCCCATATATTTGCTGATCGGGAACTGCATGGTGATATAGTCAAGTCCGCCGCCGGTTGTTTTCTCGCGCACGGAGTTCTCCTCGCTCCATATGAACGACAGGTCAGCGCCCATGTCGAACAGGAAAGTCAGAGAGTCGATCGCGGCATACGAAGCCGGATTCATGACATTGACCTGACGGCCGGAATTCATGGCGTATCCGACACCGCCCATCTGCTTCTGCATTGATGTGGCGCGGTCGCCGAGTATGCCGTAGCCATACATGGAGTATGGTGTTGACACGTTCTGAGCAAGAGCGGGCACCGCACACACAAGCGCGCCCAAAAGCATTTTAAGTTTAGTCATAATTCGATGTTATAATTGAAAATCCTCACCAGTCCGCGGCCTACTGCCTCGGGATCGGCCACGGCATCTATGCCGCGTTCCGCAAGCATGGGCAGAAGGATTGCGGCATCGCCTCCGGTGAGCACCATTTTAATGTTTTCAAATCTGTTTTGCGCCGTAGCATAGGCTGCGGCAAGTTCCCCGGCAAGTCCTCGCATGACGCCCGACCGTATCGCCGTCACCGTATCGTTTCCGAACTCCGGCAGCTCTCCTTCCGTCCCGACAAGCGGAAGCCGCGAAGTGAAAGCGTTGAGCGAACGGAACCTCAACCTGAGGCCGGGTGATATATTGCCGCCGAGAAACGTATTGCCGGCCACAAGATCTATCGTCACGGCGGTGCCGGCATCGACAACGAGCACCGGAGTATCGCCGGCCACACCGACTGCTGCAGCCAGCCTGTCTGCGCCGAGAGTGGCACGGCTGCCATATTCCACACCGATAGGCACGGGGGTGTCGGAAGTCAGTCTCAACACAGGCACGCCCGCGCTCTCAAGCCTGCGGCCCAGTTCCGGCTCCTCACTGCCAACGCAGCAGAAGCATACACCGTCGACCGTATTGTACATCATGAGTGCGTCAAGCGCCTCGGCCGCTCCGGTCCGACCGACGACAGAGGCGACAAGGCGTTCCCCTTCGAAAACGGCAGCCTTGACGGCAGTATTTCCGATGTCGACAGTCAGTATTGAACGCTTTCCAGTCATCTGATGCGTTATTTCTTGCCGGATGCCTTTGACTCGCGAGCCTCTTTCGACAGTGCCGACGACAGCATCCATGACGATATTATCTGGATGAATGCGCCGGCGAGGGTAAAGAGTATAGTCTCGTTGAGCATCCTGAATGTCAGAACATCGCTGTCGATCCGCGACGTGTTGTAGAACCAGAAAAAGGCGGCAACGCAGAATGCGAAGCCCGCCCATGTCTCCATGCGGCGAAGACGCCGCACCCGCAGGCTCTCGTCGCGCCCGAGCGAACCGGCAATGCGTGCCGCCGTGAACATCACAGCCCCAGCGGCAAACACCCACTTAAACAAGACCGCAACAGTGAGGCTGCCCGCACCTGCAAAAGGCGCGGCAAGCCCCGCGGCCACGAGTATCAGTCCGAACGTGGCAAGAGCCTCCATGACCCGGCGCAGACGAACGCGCCCGACATTGGCGGCGCCACCGGTTTTATCTGTATTGCTATTTTTCATCTGACTCTTTTGATTACGAAAATATCCTCCGTGGGTTTCTGCATGCGGTATTCCTCGCGGGCGATCTGCTCCAGCTGCTCGGTGCCGGTAAGCAGTTGCTCGCGCTGACGGCGATACCATTCGGCGGAGTCATTGCAGATCTTTATCTGCTCGTTAAGAGCTTTTATCTGCTCCTGATATTCCATATTGTGTTCCCACGAGGCATCCTCGTTGAGAAACAGCAGGGCAATTACGAGCGAGCCGATGGCGATCACTGCCAGATGGGAACGCCGGCGCACCCAGAAATTGAATTTCTTTATCTTCTTACTCATTTCAAGCTCTCCAATCTCATCCCGGTCGTATGCCTGAGTGACTAATACACAAAGGGCATACCGCTTCAACCTGCAAAGTTAGCAAAAAAAAGGTGACACGCAAAAAGCGTGTCACCAAATATTTTCGTATGGCTGAATTTATATGTGCGCAGCCGTGTCCGTAACCGGGAATCCACTCTGCCGCAACGCGCTCAGCGGTAATCCTTCAGGAGTGCCTGCAGACGCTTGCGTGCGAAGAATATACGGCTCTTGACAGTGCCGAGCGGGAGCCCCATCTTTTCGGCAATCTCACTGTACTTGTAGCCGGCGATATACATCGTAAAGGGCACCTTATATTCCTTGGTGAAGGCATTGATCGCCACCGAGATCTCCTTGGCGGCATATGAGCCTTCAGGAGTCGACAGACCCGATTCCTGCGACAGGTTGAGATGATAAAGATCTTCTGTGGTGTCGATCACCGTGGCTGAACGCACCTGACGACGATAGTTGTTGATGAAGATGTTGCGCATGATGGTGAACACCCATCCCTTGAAATTGACGTTGTCAACATACTTCTCTTCATTGTCAAGCACCTTAAGCGTAGTATCCTGCACGAGATCCTCCGCCATCTCACGGTTGGCAGTAAGCTGGCATGCGAAGTTGAACAGGTTGCTCTGGAGACTCAGAAGTCTATCCTTGAATTGTTGTTTTTCAGCCATTTTGTGGAATCTTTAGAGGTTTCTATTCCCTTCGACCCTTGAAATCTGCTGACCGGAAAACCGATTGTTTTCCACCGACAGACCTCTCCGGGTCTACTATGCTTGTATAACAAGGACAATCAAATTTCTTCCACAACAGCATGTCGAATTTAACATTTTTTCACATTCTTTCCAATATATCCAACTGATTATCAGAATACTGAAGCATTCCAATTCAATAGAAGCCAATAATCACCGATCTGACGGGGAAGCATCGACATACAATGCTCCGGGCCAGGCGAGAGGGATGTATTCGCCTCTTTCCGGATTGGCGTAAAGGCAGAAGCGCAGGGCGTCTGTGCGGCGGCGGCTTCTCTCCTCTTCATCTCCGAGCGCGAAGTGCATAGGAAAGAATTTTCTGACATCAAACTCCCTGACAAATATTGACGCGCCGGTGAAATAGTCCGTTCCGATGCGGGAGTCGACCGGAAAAAAGCAATAGTCTATCGCCTGATCCGCGGCATGGTCGAGATATGCGCGTATGTCGCGCAGACACGCCCTGTAGTCTCCCATCGCCTTTCTGACCTCGGCTTCAGTCGATTCATCCTTCCAGATCCACGCGTTGAGATCGCCGGCATGAAAAAAGCGATGCCCGTCAGCCTCGACGATATATGAATTGCCGATATCGGTCGAAGGGAAGGCGGCGATCACGACACCCCCTGCAGAAAAGCGCTCTCCCGGCCGCAATGCAGAGACACACTCCGGGTCTACCTTCGGTCCGGAATAAACCGATGTCGCGCTCACCACATGCCGGATACGCTTCATGACATCGCGGCTTACCACATAACGAACATCGCGAAAGGCCGCTACCCATGAGAAAACCGCCGGATTATAATGATCCTTGTGACCGTGGCTCACAAGCACATAAACCGTCTTGTCGCGATCAGCCGACGCGAGGACTTCCGGCATTTCGGCCGGCGTTCCGTCGGCATCGAGCCAATAATCGAATACAAACATGGCACTTTCTGTCTCGACGACAAAACAGTCGTGCCACACATAAGTGATCTTTACCATATTTTATAAGTAACCTCCATGTCTATAACCTGCAGGGGGACTTAAATGTTATATCCATGTTGCGGAGCAACTCAATTTTTTGTAATTTTGCAAATTAAAAGATTCGACATGATCACAGCTTCAGCGAAGAAACGGGAAAACATCGCGGAATATCTGCTATACATGTGGCAGATAGAAGACATCATACGCGCCTTCGGCCTCGACATCGACAGGATCAGGAAAGAAATTGTGGACAGACACCAGGGTCTCGACGAACGACAGCGGAAAGAGATGCTCGAATGGTACGAGTCTCTGATCGACATGATGCGCCGCGAGGGGAAAGAGAAGGGCGGTCACCTGCAGCTCAACACCAACACTCTTGACGACATAAGCCGGCTTCACCGCGCGCTCCTCAAAGATCCGAAATTCGCGGACTACGCGTCGGAATATTACAATACCCTCCCCCTCATCGTGGAGCTCCGGGCCAAGGCCGGAGACAACCGCAAGGATGAGATCGAGACATGCTTTGACGCCCTCTACGGACTCCTGATGCTCAGACTGCAGCACAAAGAAATATCAGAAGAGACATCGCGTGCGGCGACAAGGATCTCGCGGTTTCTCGCGCGGCTCGCGGGTTATTACAGAAAAGACTATAACAACGAACTTGAATTCAGCGAATAAGCTCATGAAAAAAATATTAGTGACAGGCTGCAACGGTCAGCTCGGCTCAAGCCTGCGGCGCGAGTTCGACAACGACCCCGACGTAGAGGCCATCTACACCGACTACGACACCCTCGACATCACCGACCGCGAGGCAGTTGAAAAATATATAGGAGAAAACCGCTTTGACATAATAGTCAACTGCGCAGCCTACACCGCAGTAGACAAGGCCGAGACCGACGCGATACTCGCTGCCGCGCTCAACACCGGAGCTGTCGGCAATCTGGCCGAAGCCGCAGTGAAGAGCGGAGCGAAGGTGATTCACATTTCGACCGACTACGTTTTCTCGGGTCAGAGTTTCCGCCCGTATGAAGAAAACGACGAGCCGTATCCCCAGGGCATCTACGGACGCACAAAACTCGAGGGGGAGGCTTTGCTCACATCGTTCTGCCAGAATGCCATGATCATCCGCACGGCATGGCTATACTCGGAATTCGGCAAAAACTTCGTCAAGACAATGCTCCAGCTCGCCGAGACACGCCCTGAAATCAACGTGGTGGCCGACCAGATCGGATCTCCGACCTATGCCGGCGATCTTGCGGAAGCCATACACTCCGTAATCAGTTCCGACAAATGGATTCCGGGCATTTACCACTACACCGACGAGGGCGTGGCTTCATGGTACGACTTCACAAAAGCCATATTCGAGATCACGGGCAACAGCGTCAAGGTGAACCCGATCCCGACCTCGGCATATCCGACACCGGCCCGACGCCCTCTCTACTCCGTGCTCAGCAAGACAAAAATCAAGAACACCTACGGACTCGACATACCATACTGGAGAGACTCTCTCCGCAAATGTCTCGACGCCATAAAGACGGGTGGCTGATCCCCGTCACCTTCGTACACCGGGAGACGGCCAGACCGTGACTCCATAAAAACAAAGACAGACTTGGAAGAACTGACCAAAGAAATCGAACGCCGGCGCACATTCGCCATCATCTCGCACCCCGACGCGGGAAAGACCACCCTCACCGAGAAACTCCTCCTTTTCGGAGGCGCGATCCATGTGGCAGGAGCTGTGAAAAGCAACAAGATCAAGAAGACCGCCACTTCCGACTGGATGGAGATCGAGAAGCAGCGAGGCATCTCGGTGGCGACATCAGTGATGGGATTCAACTACGGCGACTACAAGATCAACATTCTCGACACCCCCGGCCATCAGGACTTCGCCGAGGACACATTCCGCACCCTTACGGCCGTGGATTCCGTGATCATCGTCGTCGACGCGGCCAAGGGCGTGGAGACACAGACACGCCGGCTTATGGAAGTCTGCCGCATGCGGCGGACCCCCGTCATCATATTCGTCAACAAGCTCGACCGCGAAGGCCGCGATCCTTTCGACATACTCGACGAACTCGAGAAGGAGCTGCAGATCGGAGTCAGGCCTCTCACATGGCCAATCAACATGGGCGAGCGTTTCAAGGGAGTCTACAACATCTACGAGCATGGCCTTGACCTGTTCACCCCGTCGAAGCAGACCGTAAGCGAACGTGTGGAGATCGACGATGTCAACTCGCCCGAAGTGGACCGTCTTGTCGGCGAAGAGAACGCCGCCAAACTGCGCGAAGATCTGGAACTGATCGAAGGCGTGTATCCGGATTTCGACAAAGAGGCGTATCTGCGCGGAGAAATGGCTCCGGTATTCTTCGGTTCGGCGCTCAACACATTCGGAGTCAAGGAGCTTCTTGACTGCTTTGTCGAGATTGCACCCTCTCCGCGGCCTGTCATGGCTGTGGAACGCGAGGTGCGTCCGGAGCAGGAGCAGTTCACCGGATTCGTGTTCAAGATCCACGCCAACATGGACCCCAACCACCGTAGCTGCATCGCGTTCGTCAAGGTGTGCTCGGGCAAGTTCGAGCGCAACGTCTACTACAAGCACGTGCGCCACGACAAAATGATGAGATTCGCCGCTCCGACGGCATTCATGGCCCAGAAGAAGAACATAGTCGACGAGGCCTACCCCGGCGACATAGTCGGCATACCCGACACGGGCAACTTCAAGATCGGCGACACGCTGACCGGAGGCGAACAGCTTCATTTCAAAGGTCTCCCCTCTTTCTCGCCCGAGATGTTCAAATACATAGAAAACGCCGATCCCATGAAATCCAAGCAGCTTGAGAAGGGCATCAGCCAGCTGATGGACGAGGGTGTGGCACAGATATTCACCAACCAGTTCAACGGGCGCAAGATAATCGGCACAGTCGGCCAGCTTCAGTTCGAGGTGATACAGTATCGTCTGCTGCACGAATATGGAGCGCAGTGCCGCTGGGAACCGATAAGCCTCTACAAGGCATGCTGGATCGAGAGCGACGACGAAGAGGCACTTGCCGCGTTCAAGAAGCGCAAACACCAGTTCATGGCTGTAGACAAGGAGGGCCGCGACGTGTTTATGGCAGATTCGAACTATGTGCTGCAGATGGCGCAGTCAGACTTCCCCAAAATCAGATTCCACTTCTCAAGCGAGTTCTGACCGAAGAGAGCGCGTCGATAAATCTTGTGGCGATCACTCCTGCCACATATCCGCAGGCGACCGCAAGAAGCATCTGAAAGAAGACCGTCTGCCATTCCGAAAGATGGAACCGCACGCCGAGACGCGCGCCGCTTTCGATAAAGAGAAGCTGAAGACCAAATATATACAGGGCTTTCGCGTTGACATACGCGAAAGCCCTGTTCACATGTGAACAGGCCGCCATGCGGAAAATGACCAGGGTTGCGGTTCCGCCGAAAATAGCGCATCCGAACGATGCGGGATAAGCAGCTCCCATGTCGCGTATCGAATAGTTGGTCGGCCCGGACAGCCGGTTGCATATCACATATCCCGCCACGCATACGGCAAGTGTCAGCCAGCGATGCCGGACTGTGATGTCAGAGCGGCGCAATTCATGACCGGCAAGCATCAGCGGTGCGATAAAGAATGCAGTATCCATGCTCCAGGGGAGCAGGACAGGCAACAAGGGAAATAAAAGGCCGACAGCCACACCCGCCGCTCCGGCCATGAGCCGCAGCCATGCAATCCTGACCATAAGCAGCAGTCTGAACAGGCAGTATGCCGTGAACATCGAAGTCAGAAACCACAATACACTGTTGTCTGCCACCATAAGCCGGCAGCCGTTCGCCGCGTCAGCAAAAAGCCTGAATCTTGAATAGAAAACTCCAGCGACAGCACGCCACATCGACACATCCGGGCTGAACATGGCAGTGAAAAGCAGGCACGCCACGCTCATCAGGAAGTAGGGAACGATCAGAGACCTGAATCGTGCCGACAGGCTGAAATCCGGCCTTGAAGTGTAACCGGCCGCAATCCAGAAGACAGGCAGGAGCATATTGTCGATATAGGTCACAAGTCCGCCGCCCGCCGTGTGGCCGAGCATGACGCATAGAAGCGCGAACCCTTTGGCAGCGTCGACATAGTCGAGTCTTGAGACAGATTTCGGGGCAACAAGATTGGATTTCATGGTGCAAATATACTCTTTTTCCGCTTTCCATGCGGCACAGAAACTGAAGAGAATGAAAAAAACATATAAAACTACGTGCGGAATTTGGAAATTAGAACCGTTTGGGTTATCTTTGCGTTGTAAAGACAGACGAGAGAGTCTGGACGGATCAAGCCGACAACATGGTTAGATCCGGCTCTGAATGAAAAATCCCACATCAAAGTAAATTGGGAAACTCATCAAATTTAAAAGAAATACCGAGACACGTTTGTCTGTCGATGGCGGGCCCCGCGCCGCAAGGCGCTGACCTTCGGGTCGCAGGCGGATTACAAAGACTTTCAAGCCCTCAAATCCTGTCGTTCGGAGTTTCGTCACAATCCTTTGGTGTGGATCTTATAAAGCCGATGACTGCCCGCAGTCATCGGCTTTCATATTACACATGCGTTAATTGATCTGAATTAAAACCTAAAATATGACAGACGTAAAAGAAGCATTGCTGACGCGCACAAGCGTCAGAAGGTATGAGCGCGAGGCCATACCGGCTGAAACCATGGAATTCATATACAAGGCCGTGGAAAATACCCCGACATCCTACAACGGACAGCAATTCTCCGTAATCGACATCGACGACCAGCAGCTCAAGGAGCAACTCTATGAACTCACCGGACAGAAGCAGCTCAAGACCTGCAACCGTCTGCTGATCTTCCTGTCGGACTACAACAAGATCTCGCTTCTCGCAGCAAAGAAAGGTCTTGAAGTACCTCCCTTCACCGACACCATGGATGGTGTCACCATCGGAATAATCGACGCATCGCTCGCGATGATGAGTGCTGTGGTTGCCGCCCAGGCGGCAGGTCTCGGCTCAAACTGCATCGGCTATCTCCGCACAGTCGATCCGCGTAAGGTCGCCGAACTTCTCGGACTTCCCAAAGGCGTGTTCGTAGTTTGCGGCCTCGCCCTCGGCGTGCCGCGCGAACATCCCGACCTGAAGCCCAAACAGCCGGCTTCGCTCGTGTTCCACCGCAACCGCTACCGCGAAGACAATGACCGGATGATTGAAGAGCTGGAGAACTATGACGAGACTGTCAAGGAATATAACCGCACCCGTTCAGGCGGAACCACCGACAACGACTGGGTGGCGCACATCCTCGACTATTACCGTCACGCCATGGAATATCGCATCAAGGATTATCTTCGCGACCAGGGATACGACATAAAGAAATAACCATCAGTTGCGATAAAAAAGAAAAACGGAGTCAAGGCCTCGGCCCCGGCTCCGTTTTGTCGCATTTAGCATTGTTTTATTATTTCGGCAATGTCTGCGACAATCACCTGTAATGTAGACGCTGCAGAACTGGAAAAGTTTAATCCGCCTCATGTTTTTAACACGACATGGGCGGATTTTAATATATTTTTACTTTTTCCCGTTGTTGTTAGTGCAAGATTCCTTGCAAGTGGAGACTGCGGCCTTCTCACATTTCTGATCATTCTTGTTACCGCACTTTTTCTCACATTTTTTCTCGCACTTCTTCTCGCACTGGCCGTCAACCTTTTTGGCAGGTTTTATCTGGCGGCCAAAACCGGAAGCGCATGCGCTGTCATTAATGCACGCATTTTTGACACGACAGGAATCCAGAGCCACACGGCTGCACTTTTTTGTGGCAGCATGACGCTCGCCTCTCACTCTCTTGGAGTTGTCGACCTTGACAGTATCTGTGGTCTGCGCACGGTTAAGTTCGGTGGCGTTAAAAAGCTTCTGCTGTCCGAATGCCGAAGTTGCGGCGATCATGGCCACAGCCATGAGGCAAAATAATTTCTTCATGTCCTGATTTTTTAAAGTTGTTTTTCAATTAGAGTCATCCGCAGCAAAAAAGTTTAACGTCTGAAAAGTGAAAGCCGCTCCCTGAGGGGGGAACGGCTTCCTATCGCTTAAAGAAAAATTCTGACAGATATTATTTCTTTACTTTGGCTACGATTGCCTTGAAAGCTTCGGGATTGTTCATCGCGAGCTCGGCGAGCACCTTGCGGTTGATCTCGATACCGGCTGCGTGGATGAGACCCATGAGCTTCGAGTAAGAAAGATCCTCCATGCGGGCAGCGGCGTTGATACGCTGGATCCAGAGTGCGCGGAAGTTGCGTTTTTTCTGTTTGCGGTCGCGATAGGCGTAGGTAAGACCCTTCTCCCAGGTGTTCTTTGCTACAGTCCACACGTTGCGGCGGCTGCCGTAGTAACCGCGTGTCAGTTTCAATATTTTCTTTCTCTTGGCTCTTGAAGCCACATGATTTACTGATCTTGGCATCTTTTTTTAATTTTTGGACGTCAGCGGCAATTCTTCATGTTGCACTTGCGGGGCATGACATCCGGTTTGTAAAAAATTTGATTGATTTTAAATGCTTGCAGACTGAAAGTATCTGCGCTGCGGCTTAGCGGAGGTTGAGGAGCTCGCGAACCTGCTTCTCGTTGGCCGATGCCACGAGAGTTGTGTGGTCGAGGTTTCTCTTACGCTTCTTCGACTTTTTCGTAAGGATGTGGCTGTGATAAGCGTGTTTCCTTTTGATCTTGCCGGTGCCGGTGAGTGCGAAACGCTTTTTCGCAGCGGCATTAGTCTTTACTTTAGGCATTTTGTTAAAAATTTAGTTGTTAAAATTTCACCTCGGCACATGGTGCCTACGGTCTCTAATTTATTCAATCGCCAAGATGCACGTCACCTTCGGGGCGAGCGTGCATGACGTCACCAACTCAACAAACGGACAGAAGTCCGAATTATTGTGCGGCTGCTGATTTTTATTCCTTGTCCTCTGCTGCCGCCTCAGCCTCAGGCGCGCTGTCATTCTTTGATTCGGCCTGAGCCTCCTTCTTGGGCTGACGCGGCTTTTCCTCTTTCTTGGGAGCAGCCTTGAGCGGAGCGAGCATGATCGACATTCGTTTTCCCTCAAGCACGGGCATCATCTCGACTTTGCCGAGATCTTCGAGATCATTGGCGAAACGGAGCAGCAGCACCTCGCCCTGTTCCTTGAAGAGGATGGAGCGTCCGCGGAAGAATACGTAAGCCTTTACCTTCGAACCTTCCTTGAGAAAACCCTGGGCGTGCTTGAGTTTGAAGTTATAGTCGTGATCATCGGTCTGAGGTCCGAAGCGGATCTCCTTTACAACCACCTTTGCGGCCTTCTGCTTCTGTTCCTTCTGCCGTTTTTTCTGCTGGTAGAGGAATTTCTGGTAGTCGATGATGCGGCACACGGGCGGCTCGGCGTTGGGCGAGATCTCGACAAGGTCGAGTTCCTGCTTCTCGGCTATCTTGAGAGCCTGGGCGATCGGGTATATGCCCTGTTCCACATTGTCGCCTACGAGTCGCACCTCACGTGCGCGGATGTGCTCGTTGGTCGCATAGGGGTCGTTGCGGCGGTCGCCTCCGCGACCGGGACGCTGACCCGGACGGGGACGCGGTCCCATCGGACGGCGGGGTCCGCCGAAATTTGATTTTTTCTCCATTCAGTATTTAGAGAGTTTAGTATTTAGTTGTCTGAACTTGTCTGAACTTATCTGAACTTGTCTGATTCCTTCAGGCGTCCTGCTTCTCGCCGGTCTGAGCGGCCACGGCATCGTTGATGAGCCGTGCGAAGTCGGCCACACTCATCACGCCCTTGTCTCCCTCGCCCTGGCGACGCACGGAGACCTCGCCGTTCTCGGCTTCCTTCTCGCCGACGATAAGCATGTAGGGTATTTTCTTAAGCTCGTTGTCGCGGATCTTCTTTCCGATCTTCTCGTTGCGCTCATCGACTGTGGCGCGCACTCCCGCCGCGTCAAGTTCGGCGGCCACGCGGCGTGCGTAGTCGTTGAATTTCTCCGATATCGGCAGAATGGCGCACTGATCGGGAATGAGCCAGAGCGGAAGTTTGCCGGCCGTATGTTCAAGAAGAACGGCCACAAAGCGCTCCATCGAGCCAAAGGGCGCGCGATGGATCATCACAGGGCGGTGCTTCTGGTTGTCGGCTCCGGTGTATTCGAGACCGAAACGCTCGGGCAGGTTGTAGTCCACCTGGATTGTGCCGAGCTGCCAGCGGCGGCCTATGGCATCCTTGACCATGAAGTCGAGCTTGGGTCCGTAGAACGCGGCCTCGCCCTCCACCTGACGGGCTTTGAGCCCCTTCTCGGCGCAGGCCTCGATGATGGCGTTCTCGGCGAGATGCCAGTTTTCGTCCGAGCCGATATATTTCTCTTTGTTTTTCGGATCGCGCAGCGAGATCTGAACCTCGAAGTTCTTGAAGTCAAGAGCCTTGAAGATGTAGAGAATAATATCCATCACCTTCAGAAACTCATCTTTGATCTGCTCGGGAGCGCAGAAAAGGTGCGCGTCGTCCTGCGTGAATCCGCGCACGCGGGTCAGGCCGTGAAGCTCGCCGCTCTGCTCGTAGCGGTAGACCGTACCAAACTCCGCGAACCGGAGAGGAAGGTCGCGGTAGCTGCGGGGCATGGCCTTGTATATCTCGCAGTGATGCGGACAGTTCATCGGCTTGAGCATGTATTCCTCACCTTCCTGCGGGGTATGGATGGGCTGGAAGGAGTCCTTGCCATATTTAGCCCAGTGGCCTGAAGTGACATAGAGAGCCTTGTTTCCGATATGCGGGGTTATGACCTGCAGGTAGCCGTAACGCTTCTGGATCTTGCGGAGGAACTGCTCCAGACGGTCGCGGAGCGCGGCGCCTTTCGGCAGCCAGAGCGGAAGGCCCGCGCCCACCGTGTGGGAGAACGCGAAAAGCTCCATTTCCTTGCCGAGAAGACGATGGTCGCGTTTCTTGGCCTCTTCGAGAAGAGCGAGATACTCGTCGAGCATCTTCTTCTTAGGGAAGGTGACACCGTAAACGCGCACAAGCTGCTGACGCTTCTCGTCGCCGCGCCAGTAGGCGCCGGCAAGCGAAGTCACTTTCACAGCCTTGATAGGAGCCGTGGTCGGGATGTGCGGGCCGCGGCAGAGATCGGTGAACGCTCCCTGCGTATAGGTGGTGATATGTCCGTCCTCGAGTTCGCTTATCAACTCGCACTTGTAGACCTCGCCACGGTCGCCGAACATTTTCAGGGCGTCCTGCTTCGAAATGTCGGCACGGCGGATCTCCTCCTTGCGCTGGGCGAGCTCAAGCATTTTCTTCTCGATTTTCGGAAAATCCTCTGCGGTGATCTTGTGTCCGCAGGGATCGATATCGTAATAAAAACCGGTCTCGACTGCGGGACCGATACCGAACGCGCACAAGCTGCTGACGCTTCTCGTCGCCGCGCCAGTAGGCGCCGGCAAGCGAAGTCACTTTCACAGCCTTGATAGGAGCCGTGGTCGGGATGTGCGGGCCGCGGCAGAGATCGGTGAACGCTCCCTGCGTATAGGTGGTGATATGTCCGTCCTCGAGTTCGCTTATCAACTCGCACTTGTAGACCTCGCCACGGTCGCCGAACATTTTCAGGGCGTCCTGCTTCGAAATGTCGGCACGGCGGATCTCCTCCTTGCGCTGGGCGAGCTCAAGCATTTTCTTCTCGATTTTCGGAAAATCCTCTGCGGTGATCTTGTGTCCGCAGGGATCGATATCGTAATAAAAACCGGTCTCGACTGCGGGACCGATACCGAACTTCACCCCGGGATACAGCTCCTGAAGAGCCTCCGCAAGCAGGTGGGCGGATGAATGCCAGAAGGCGTGTTTGCCTTCGGGATCATCCCATTTGAACAGTTCGACTGACGCGTCCGCGTTGACCGGACGCGATATATCCCATTCCTCGCCGTTGATCTTCGCGGCGAGCACATCAGCCGCGAAGCGGGGGCTGATGCTCTCGGCAATCTGGAAAGGAGTCACACCCTCGGCAAACTGCCTTACACTTCCGTCAGGAAAGGTGATATTGATCATATGTTGATATTCTTTATTCTTGTTAGACAGCCGTCTCCGCGCCTCTTGCGCATGCATACGGCAAAGCGGATCCGCACGTGCCGGTCTTCTTCCGAAAACCCGCGCATACAAATCCGCGCAAAGATACTAATTATTTTTCAATCTGCAAAATCAGTATGTTAAGGGCATATTCAAAGGGCATATCAACGCACATCGCGACGACTTCACAATTACATTCCTACCCGGTTCATGCCGGGCAAGCAGGCATGTCAGTCTTCGTCATCATCGTCATCCTCGAAGTCGAGATAGAACGTGTCGGCATACGTGTCCTCGCGGAAGCGCGACAGCTCGCGCGAATCGCGCTTGGTGGGACGTCCGAGACCCTTTCGGCGGTCGACGAAACCTGATATTCTGGTCATCTCCAGCAGGTCATATTGCGACTGCGGGGTAATATTCTCCAGATATTCAGGCACAAGCTTAGCCCCAAGACGATTACCGATCACAGCCTTGACACGGAACGTATATGTGATCGGAGGCTTGCGCACCTCGACCACATCGCCCGGCTTGACCGTGCGCGACGGTTTGACGGCATTGCCGCCCATCATGACGCGCCCTTTCTTGCACGCGTCGGTCGCTATGGTGCGCGTCTTGAACACACGCATCGCCCACAGCCATTTGTCAATTCTTTCTTCCATTGCCATCAGTGGTATGCTCTATATGCTTCGGGATCAGTCGACAGAGGCATCAGTCCGCACAAGTGTCAGTACCGCCTTACCCTGAGAATCATACAGTGTAACTTCGCTGCCCGACACCGGACGCGCGGCAGAGACCTCTTCGAGAGCCACGATCAGCGAGGTCTCCGACTGCGGATCGGGGCAGGCCATGCGCGTCACTCCTATGGCACTGAAAGAAATCGAGTTCGGTTTTTCCATATCGATCTCAAGACTGCCGTTTAGAATGTTGCATCCCGTATTGCCATGCAGTTTGCCCTCGGCAACATCTATGACCATGCACATGTCTTCCACATTGACCGGCTGGCCGTTGATCTTCGTCACACGCCATGTGCCGTTGAGGAAATCAAAATTCTGATGCATCAGAGTCATCACTTCATTGCCGGTTTCGTCATAGAAAGTCAGCCAATAGTCACTGCCGTCCACTTTCCAGCTGTAGAACTTCGTGGCTCCGAGCGCAGTGTTGATCTCATAATCAGTCAGACCCTCTTTGGAGCACATCATCATGGTCGATGCCATATGATCGAAACTGAGCGTAGAATCCGCCGGATTGCAGACATAGTCGGCGTTGATGACATTGCATCCGTTATTGCCGTATATCCGTTTCTCCGAAGGCACGAATTTTATGAAGGGAGCCTTCTCCCCCACTGCTTTCTTGCCCATGACAGTCTCTATGGCCCAGTCACCCTTGACAACTCCGCGCTTTGCCTCGTCGGAGGTGAAAGTCTTCTGATCCTTTCTTTCCACTATGTTTTCGCGATCCTGAGGAAGGACAGGAGTTATTTTTGTACTGTTTTTATTGAAAATTCCACACCCCGACATCATCATGGACATGCCCATAAGTGTGCCGGCAAACAATAATATATTACCTTTTTTCATAATTCTATCGGTTTTAGACCCTATCCCACACAATTGAGAGTGCAGGACGGGCATAAAGTTTAATCACCCCAGTGCCGGCGCAGCGGAAACCTGGTCGGGCGCAGCAGCAGTCGCAGCGACGTATTGTAGAACAGATAGTTCCAGAACCAGTTCACCAGCACACTGAGCTTATTGCGCATGCCGAGTATCGATATCAGGTGGATTATCATCCATATAAGCCATGCGAAGAAGCCTCCGAACGACATGCCCGCGATATCGGCCACAGCCTTGTTCTTGCCTATCGTGGCCATCGACCCTTTGTCCTTGTACACGAACTTGCGGCTGAAGCTGCCCGCGTTGAGATTTTTCGACAGATTCACGGCCTGCTGTATCGCGGGCTGGGCCATCTGCGGATGCCCTTTCGGATAACCCTCTGTGACCATAAGAGCAATGTCGCCCACGGCATACAGGCAATCCTCATGCCCTTTTACCCGATTGTATTCGTCGACAAGAATCCTGCCTCCGGGGCCAAGGACATCTGACGGAAGTCCCGGCATCGGCTCTCCCTTGACCCCCGCGGTCCAGATGAGCGTTTCGTAATACTCTCTGTGGCCGTCGGCAAACGTGACATACTTGTCGGTGTAATCCTTCATCATCGTGTCAAGCCGCACGTTGACCATCAGGTCTTCCAGCCCTTCGAGAGCCTTGCGCTGCGCCTTTGCGCTCATTGCACCGAGAAGCCGGGAGGTTCCTTCAACAAGAGTAATGGTCACATCGTCAGGCTCAAGTTCCGGATATTCCTTGCCGAGTATATATTTTTTCATTTCGCCCAGAGCACCGGCAATCTCGACACCCGACGGACCGCCTCCGACCACAAGAAACGACAGCAGCTGACGCCGTCTCTCCCTGTCGCGGCAAATGGCTCCGCGCTCGAAGCGGTCGAGTATCTCGTCGCGGGTGTGCGAGGCCTCGGCCACGGTCTTTATGCCGAATGTCTCCTCTCCGAGTCCCTTCATGCCGAAGTAATTGTTGGTCGATCCGGCGGCAAGCACAAGCCGGTCGAAACCGATGGTCTCGTAACTTGTGGTCACAGTCTTGCGGGCGAGGTCTATATCCTTTACATGTCCCATATGGTAAGAGACATTGCGCATTTTGCGGAACTCCCTGCGGAACGGGAAGCATATGTTGGCGGCCACAAGTCCTGACGACGCGATCTGATAGAAAAGCGGCGGGAAACAATGAAAATTATTCCTGTCGACCAGACAGACCTCGAACTTGCGGGGATCGAGACGCTTGCACAGATTCAGACCCGCGAACCCGCCACCTATTATAACAATCTTTTCCATGACTCAAGCATGTTTCTTAATATCCGACATATGTCAGGCTTTCCGCTCCTGCCGGACACGATGTCTTAAATGATAACACGTCATGCTGCATCTTGTTTTGGCAGTTACGATTATTTGGTGTATATTTGTGGCACAACATCAGCTCCTGAAGTCATAACGACTTCCCAGACAGCGCCGCGAGGAGAAAAAATGCCGGCGAATACGAAATGAGAAGAACCCTGAAGATACTTGCATTGTCGCTTGCGCCGCTCATGGCACAGACAACACCCGCCTCGGCCCAGACCGACGCCGAGCAGGTCATGAACATCGGCCGCAATGTGCTGTCGATGGATGACTACATGCTCTCGATACAGTATTTCAACCAGGCCATCAAGGCCAAGCCCTATCTGTCGGAACCCTATTATCTGCGGGCTTTCGCCAAACTGTCGCTCGACGATTTCGCAGGTGCCGAAGAAGACTGCACGCTGGCCATCGAGCGCAATAAATTCAAGACCGAGCCTTACCGTCTGCGCGGTTTCGCCCGGCAATCGCTCGGCAAGGACTCACTGGCCATCGAGGACTATGACATGGGGCTTCGCTACAATCCTCAGGACAAATACTTCCTGTTCTACAAAGCGGTGGCCCAGACCGAGCTGCGCCGCACTGCCGACGCCGATTCCACATTCTCGACACTTCTGCGCATTTATCCCGGCTTTGACGAGGGCTACACCGCCCGCGGCCGCCTGCGGGCCATCGAGGGTGACACAATAGGCGCGCTCGCCGACATCGGCAAAGCCATCAGCCTGTCGGGAACGGCCATCCAGCCATACCTGCTGCGCGCCGACATCGAGGTGAAGCGCAAGGAGTGGCAGAACGCACTGGCCGACATGGACGAGGCAATCCGCCTTCGCCCGCACGAGGCGGACTATTATCTCAACCGGGCGTTCATCCGCTATAACCTCGACGATTATTTCGGCGCCATGTCGGACTACAATTATACGCTCGAACTGGAACCTTACAGCACCGCCGCGCTTTTCAACCGCGCGCTGCTGCGGTATGAAGTCAAGGATCTTGACCGCGCGGCCGCCGATCTCGAGGCCGTGCTCGGCATAGACCGCGACAATTTCCACGCACGCTATAACCTCGGGCTCGTCAACCTCGAACGCGGGAAATACCGCGAGGCACTGTCTGACTTCACCGTCATCAACAGGCGGTATCCGCGTTTCCATCCTGCCCTTTACGCCCGCGCAGAGGCTTACCGCCTGATGGGCGACATGCGGTCGGCGATGCAGAACGCGCGTGCCGCCGACGAGCTTGTGAGGGCATACGTCACCAATCCGGAGAAGAATCCGCTCGACCGCCCGGCAATCCAGGCCGGAACGGCCAACAACGGCCAGACCGGGCATGAAGGGGAGAGCGAAGAGCAGGTGATGGACAGGTTCAACCAGCTCGTCACCGCCGGGTCGGCGGCCGACACGCAACTCGCATACAACGACCGCATAAAGGGTCGCGTCCAGGACCGCGACATTACTGTAGATCTTGAGCCGGAATACATGATATCGTATATCGACTCTCCGGAGTCTCTGAAATCGACGTCCAACTATTTCCGCGAACTTGACGACTTCAATTCCAGCCGATACATCGACCGGAAACTGTATCTCACGCCGGTTCCCGACGAGGTATCATCCGACAGCTACGACACCCTTTTCGCGCTTGCCGACCGCTACGCACGTCAGGCAGAGGAGAGCGGACGCGCCGCCGACTGGCTTGCGCTCGGAGTGGCGAAAGCGATGCTCAAGGACTTCGAGGGAGCCATCCATGCCATCGACAAGGCGATCGCGCTCTATCCGGAGTTCGCAGTCGCATATATGGAACGCGGCTACGCCCGGCAGGCATCGGGCGACCCGCGCCTCTCCGCCATGGCAGCCTCCGACTACGACGAGGCACTGCGTCTGAATCCCCGCCTCGTCTTCGCATGGTTCAACAAAGGAAACATCATGTATGCCTCGGGAGACTACACATCGGCACTGCACTGCTACAGCGAGGCACTGCAGACCGACCCGCAGTTCGCCTCAGCCCTTTTCAACCGGGGAATCACCTACCTCCGCATGGGCAACAAGCGACAGGCCTTCGCCGATCTCAGCAAAGCCGGCGAACTCGGCGTCCTCCCCTCCTACAACATCCTCAAGCGCATGAAATAAAAAGCCGGCTCACCGCGGATTTGGATAATTGGCGGAAAATGGCTAACTTTGCGGCGCTTTATGGCAAAACGTGTGATGGGAAATTCGTATGTGCCCCCGCGGCACCGCTCCCCGCGCTGAATGCACGGAGCAAACTTATTTTGAGTAACACAACATCTAAAAGAAAATGAAGACATTCAAACTTAACGCTCAGCCCCGTGTTGAGCTCGGCAAAAAGTCGGTGAAGGCTTTGCGCAAGGAAGGCAAGATCCCCGCAGTGATCAACGGCGGCGCAATCGTGGAACTCCCCTACAACGGCACTCTCAAAGAGGGTCAGAAGGTAGTGGCTCTCGACGAGAAACGCGGCATCATCACAACTGACATCACCGTGGCATGCGAAGACGTGCGCAAGCTCATCTATACTCCCGACATCTTCGAGGTAGACATCAACCTCAACGGCGAGGAGATCAAGGCTGTCATGAAGGACCTCCAGTTCCAGCCCGTAAAAGACACTGTGCTCCACATCGACTTCCTTCAGGTATACCCCGACAAGCCTATCGTGATGGAAGTTCCCGTCCAGATCGAAGGTCACGCAGAGGGTGTGAAAGCCGGTGGTAAGCTCACGCTTTCAATGCGTAAGCTCAAAGTGAAAGCTGTCTACAGCGAGATCCCCGAGCGTCTTGTTGTCAACGTCGACACTCTCGGTCTCGGCAAATCGCTCGCAGTCGGCGACCTCCACTTCGAGGGTCTCGAACTGATGAACGCGAAGAACGCCGTAGTCTGCGCCGTGCAGCTCACACGTGCTGCCCGTGGTGCAATGGCAAAAGCCAACGAGAAGTAAACAAGGCTTTCGCACAGACAAAAGCATATGGCATCATGTCCTCCCGGAGGGCATGATGCTTTTTATAAACCCGCTTATGAACCTCTTAAGACGTCTTTTCGGCCGCAGCCATGACCGAAAGACCATACAAGACCCCGATATGAAACGTTTCCTGATAGCCTGTCTGGGCAATATGGGACCCGAGTATACAGACACCAGGCATAATGCCGGATTCATGGTGGCCGACAGACTGGCTGCCGACGCCGGAGCGACATTCCAGTCGAAAAGATACGGCGACATGGCCACTGTCAGAGTCAAGAACTGCGAGCTGCTGCTGCTAAAGCCATCCACTTTCATGAACCTGAGCGGAGTGGCCGTAAGATACTGGATGAATCACGAGAAACTGCCGCTTGAGAATCTTCTCGTCGTGGTCGACGACATGGCGATTCCGTTCGGATCGATACGGATGCGCAAACAGGGTTCAGACGCCGGTCACAACGGTCTGAAGAATATCGCGTCGGAACTCGGCACTCAGAACTACGCCCGCCTGCGGTTCGGCATAGGCAACGGCTTTCCGAGAGGGGGACAGAGCGACTTCGTGCTCGGCAAATTCCCTCCTGAAGAGATGGAGAAGATGCCCGACACACTCAAAAAGGCCGCCGACGCCGTAAAGGCGTTCTGCCTGTCGGGCCCCGACTTCGCCATGACCCACTACAACAAATGACCGACGGACACTATTCGCGCCCGCACAGATAGCCGTAACGGCAGAAAGCGCAGTTCGCCTCGTCGGCTGTAGGCTCGAAGGGCTTTCCCTCATCGAATATATCGCACAGAATCCGCTCCATGCCTTTCAGAAATTCGTCACTGACAAGAGAATGGGCGGATATTTTTTGCTTGCCCACCGAGGGTTCGCACCTCACATCGGCAGGTTCGCGGTTCACATCGAAAATCGACATGGAGATCCCCTCGACCGCAGCGCCGCGGTCGCACTCCGGCATGACCTGTTCGAGCAGATGCGCATATAGCAGAAGCTGGAGCATGTATTTCGCATTATATGCTCCGTTGAAAATATCGTCGGCATCTTTCGCCTCGACGTGCGCGCTGCCGGTCTTGTAGTCGACGATCCGCATCCGCTCATTGATGACATCAACGCGGTCGAGCGCATACTTCATGTTGACCTCCGGACTCTCGCCCGCCTTCCAGCGCGTCTTCCCTGTCACCTCTCCCCCCACAAGTTCTATCGGGGCGGAAGCGAGATCACACCTCACGGCATTGGCAACCATCGCCTCAAGGCGTTCGGCCACCATCGCTGTCGCACCGGTCAACGGACGGTCGAGATCCTCCGGCTTAAGCCTGTAATGCTCCTTGTTGACAGCACGCCTCACAGCCCGCGCGATTCCATCGCTGTCGTCAAGCACCGACCCGATCCGGGCAGCGTCAAGGACTATACGGTCTGTAAGATATTTCTTCTGCAACGCCTTCGGGAAATAGAGATTGAGCATCGCGTCATGCACGATATTACCCATGGTTATGGCGTCGATATAATCGGGAGCCTCCACATCATCCTTGACACCGACCACATTCTTGTAATAGAACATCACCTGACACCGGCAATAGTTCATCAGAGCCGACGCCGACAGGTTACGCCCATTCTCCTTACGCCGGAACTCGTCGAGTCTTGCCATGACCGACGGGGTCTTGGCCACAGGCTGCGGTGTCCGCCGCGACGATTCAAGTCTGAACGAATAGACTTTCTCCCGCACCCCTCCCCTTGCATGAAGCATGGCAAGCTGCATGAGAAAGCGTGACTTTCCGCCGCTGCGCATACCCTCGCCGGCACGGGCGTCATAGACGAGGGTAACGTCGCGGGCACGCGATATGAGACGGTAGAAATAATAGGCATAGAGCTCCTCGCTCTGGTTTCCCGACGGCATGCCGTAGCCACGCCTCAGCGTGTCGGGAACAAATGTGCGCGGACGCGAACGCCGGGGCATGACCTTGTCGTTCATCGACAGTATGACAAGATGGTCGAAATCGAGTGCGCGTGTCTCCAGAAGCCCCATCACCTGCAGCCCCTCCAGAGGCTCACCCTCGAAAGTCACCGTCTCGCCCGAGAGCAGACGGTCGGCCAGATGGAAGACTGTCGTGAAGCGCATCTCTATGCCGTGGGCCTCGACACTCGTGAGCAATCGCGCCAGAGCCTGCTGGTAAAGCGATATCTGCGCCCTCTCGATCTTGGAGTTGACCATATGGATTCTTCCGGAATCCGAGGCAAGAGCGTCATCAACCATGTCGAGCACGCGCGTCATGTAGCCTATCGTGTCGGCCACCGATGTGTCGCGGCCGAGAGGCGTCAGCATCTCGGCCACTTTCTCCGAGTGCTGCCGGATCCATTCGGGAGTCACCACATGCAGATGGAGGCGTGACACTTCGTTGTTTATGGCATTCGCCTTGTCTGAACCTGTGACGGTCTGCGTGAGCGGATGCGACATGAAGAGTCTGAAATCCTCGTGATAGAAGCCTGTCTCTCCCCCCGCCTTACGCTGTCTCGACTGAAGGCGGCGCAGATGATATATGAACGACGCCACCGCTGTGTAACGCATCGAATATCCCATCGTCAGGTTTATCGCCTTCAGACCCGGGGGCAGCGAGTGAATGAGCGGAAGAAGAAGATTTTCGTCGGGAATCACCACTGCGGCCCTTGCGTCGGCTATCTCATCCTCACCGATCTCGGCAAGCCACTCCGCGACCCGCGCGGAGGCGATCTTGACCTGCGCGGCATTCGACGGAGATGCCGCCACCGTGATGCGCCCGGGCATGGCGTCTGTATCGCTCATAGCCAGATACGGGGCCGCCCATCCTGGCATAGGGAAGTTGCGGATATTGCGCCGCATGGTGGCAGCGGCAGGACTGACGGTCTCTCCGCCGGCAGCGCCAAGCACCGGACCCGTGGCATCCCAGAAGAACTCGGCATACGCCTCGCCGTCATCGCCTTTCATGTCGCGCATTTCGGCAAAAAGGCGCGCCTCGGAGGTCGAAAGCATGTTGAATCCGACCACAACGACCCGGCTCCAGGGGAGAGCGGCACGCCCCGACTCACGCACAAGCCGCATGGACTGACGGAATGTCGAGCCAGGCAGAGCGAGGCCGTCAGCCTCAAGATTCTCAAGAAGCCCCTCGTAAAGCTCCGGAAGCAGACGCCACAGCTCTACAAACTTTCTCTTCAGGGCCGAACGCTCCTCCTCGGGACCGACGCTGTTCCAGAACCGCTCGACATTCTCAGATGCCGGACGATAGCCGAAATAACGCTCTATCACATCACACTGCTCCTCGGTCAGGAAGTTCGACTGAATCTCGCGGTAGTCACGCACATTGCGGAACAGGGCCGGGGCATCGACGTCATACTTGTCGACCTCGCTGAAATCACCCGCAAGCGTCTCCGCCCAGGGAGCGAAGCGGTCGAAGTCAAGAAGATCCTCGTCGGTGCGGAGATTTCCGTCGCGGCCAAGAAGCTCACGGTAGACCTTGTAGAGTCTGAAAATTATATCGATGCGCGAGGCCACCTCGCGCCCCGACACCCGGGCCATGAACTCCGACACGCCTGTCACTTCGGGCGCGAGCATGGGGCGCTCGCCAAGATTGCCGGCAAGAGCCTTGAGAAAGAATGTACCCGCACGCTTGTTGGGAAACAGGAAACACATGTCAGACATCTCGTCATAACGCGACGCATAGGCGGCCGCCACCGATTCAAGAAATGTCAGCCGCCTCTTCTCTCTGGATTCTTCTTCGGTTTTCATATTGCAAATGTACTCAAAAAATTGCGATTACCGATAAAAAGCAGTAATTTTGCACCGGAAGCCATCAAAGACATTCCGGTCCTGCCTGATTTTTATGGGATGGGGTCTAACTGATTCACTGCATGAAATTCAAAGATATTCCGGGACACGAGTCCGTAAAACATGATCTGCGTTCTACCGTAAGTTCCGGCAGAATTCCCCACGCCCTTATGCTGTCGGGCCCCTCCGGCACCGGCAAGATGCTGCTTGCGCGGGCATTCGCCGCCCTGCTGCATTGCTCTTCTCCCCGCGACGGAGAACCCTGCGGAACATGCGCCTCATGCCGTCTGCACGCCGAAAACAGCCATCCCGACCTGCATTTCGTCTATCCGATCGTAAAAAACAAGTCTCTCAAACGGCTTGTATCGGCCGATGTGGCCGACCTATGGCAGACAATGCTCGACAGGTATCCAGAGATGCCGGAGGAAAAATGGCTTGAGATTCTCGAAGCCGGCAACTCCAGGATCGGCATACACGTAGAGGAGGCTGACGACATAGTGCGCGCCGACTCCTTTCCTCCCTACACCTCGCAGTACAAAATATTCATCATATGGCTTCCGGAGCGCATGCGCGTCGAGGCGGCCAACAAACTTCTGAAAGTCATCGAGGAGCCGTCAGAGGGCACGGTTTTCATCATGGTCAGCGACAACGAGCTGCAGGTGCTTCCCACCATCTTCTCGCGTGTGCGCCGCATCCATGCCGGACGTCTCTCGGAGGCCGAGACAAGAGATTATCTGAGACGCCGTTTCGGCTTCTCCGACGAGAAGGCCATGCGCTACGCCCCGCTTTGCGAAGGGAGTCTGATACGCGCCTGCGAATTAGGCTCGCATTCCGACGAAAACGAAGAGTTTCTCGCTTTCTATCAGGAGGTGATGCGCGCCGCCTATGCAAAGAAAGTGGGGGTTCTCAGGAAGGCGGCCGACCGCGCTGCGGCTTTCGGGCGCGAGAAGATCAGCCGTTTTCTCAATTACATGGCCCGCATGATCCGCGAGAACTTCATCTACAACATGCGCATGCCTCAGCTCACGGCCCTCACCCCCGAGGAGGAGGCATTCTCCACCCGCTTCTCCCCCTTTGTCAACCATGCCAACGTAGAAGACTTCCTCGCCGAGACCGACCGCGCCCGGCGCGATGTGGAACGCAACGCCAACGCAAAGGTCGTGATGTTCGACTATTTCCTGTTGACCATCATTCTTCTTCACCGCAAGACAAAGTAACCATAATCAACCACAAGTAAATATCAGATCTACATATGAAACCTACACTTTTCATACTCGCCGCCGGAATGGGAAGCCGTTACGGCGGACTCAAGCAGCTTGACGGCCTCGGCCCGTCGGGCGAGACCATCATGGATTATTCCGTCTACGACGCTCTGCGCGCCGGATTCGGCAAGATCGTGTTCGTGATCCGGCATGATTTCGAGCAGGAATTCCGCGAGAAGATCATTTCACGATATGAAGGACACGTGCCTGTGGAGGTTGTGTTTCAGGAGCTCGACCGCCTTCCCGAGGGCTTCCGACCCTGCGAGGGGCGCACCAAACCCTGGGGCACCGGCCACGCCGTGCTGATGGGCAAGGACGCCATCCGCGAACCATTCGGCGTGATCAACGCCGACGACTATTACGGCAATGACTCCTTCAAGGTGCTGGCAGACTCGCTCCGCGCACTCGAAGGAAAGAGCGGCGAATACTGCATGGTCGGCTTCAACATCGGCAACACTCTGAGCGAGAACGGCGGCGTGTCGCGCGGCCTCTGCTTCGTCAACGACGAGGGCTACCTGACCGGCGTCCGCGAATGCCACGGCATCGAACGCAAGGGAGACCGCATAGTGCAGACCGCCGAAGACGGCTCGGAAATCCCGTTCCCCGAAGATGCCAGCGTGTCGATGAACATGTGGGGATTCACCCCCGACTATTTCGGCTACAGCGAAAAGGCGTTTGTGGATTTTCTATCCGCCCATGGCGACGAGATGAAATCGGAGTTCTACATACCGACCGTCGTCAACGATCTCATCAATTCCGGAACCGTGACTCTCAAGGTGGAGCCGACGCACTCCAGATGGTTCGGAGTGACATTCGCCGCCGACCGCGATGCTACGGTGGCTCAGTTCAAGACTCTCGTGGAGGAGGGTGTATACCCCACTCCCCTTTTCTAACACAAAGTCAACCGATATGAAAGAGAAGATTCTTGTGACGGGCGGAACCGGCTACATCGGATCGCACACAACCGTCGAGCTTCAGAACGCCGGATACGAGGTCGTAATCATCGATAACCTCTCCAATTCGAACCGCGGGGTGCTCGACGGCATAGAGGCGATCACCGGTCAGCGTCCGACATTCGTGGAGGGCGACTGCACCGATCTCGATACACTGAGCCGTCTGTTTGCCGAAAACCCCGGCATCAAAGGCATAATAAACTTCGCCGCATCGAAGGCCGTCGGCGAATCTGTGCAGAAACCGCTCCTCTATTACCGCAACAACCTCAACACGCTGACAAACCTGCTTGAGCTGATGCCGTCTAACGGCGTCAAGGGAATAGTATTCTCTTCGAGCTGCACGGTCTACGGCGAACCGGACCGCAATCCAATCGACGAGACAGCCCCGATCAAGCCAGCCACATCTCCCTACGGCAACACCAAGCAGATCTCGGAAGAGATAATACAGGACTATGTGCGGTCCGGTGCTCCCATAAAGAGCATCATCCTGCGCTATTTCAACCCGATAGGCGCGCATCCATCGGCTCTGATCGGCGAACTGCCGGTGGGTGTGCCGCAGAACCTTGTGCCCTATCTGACGCAGACGGCCGCCGGAATACGCAAGGAGCTGACCGTGTTCGGCGATGACTACGACACGCCCGACGGCTCGTGCATACGCGACTATATCGATGTGGTCGATCTCGCCAGAGCCCACGTCACGGCAATGCGCCGCATGCTTGAGAATGATGACACCGACGCTGTCGAAATCTTCAATCTCGGCACAGGCCGCGGCCTCTCCGTGCTCGAACTGATAGCGTCGTTCGAACGGGCCACCGGTGTCAAAGTGCCTTACAGGATCGGAGACCGCCGCGAAGGCGACATCGTGAAGATCTGGGCCGACCCCCGTCTCGCCAACGAAGTTCTCGGCTGGAAAGCCGAGGCAGACATCGACGACACCATGCGCCACGCATGGGCCTGGCAATGCCGTCTCTCCGAATGATCCCGGCGCGATAACAGAAACCTGCACGCGAACCACTGTCCCGGCAACCTTCCGAATGTTGCCGGGACAGTCATTTTCCCTATACGCGTATGCGATGCGGTCAATTCATTCGGAAACGTATTTTTTGCCCCGGCATATCACTATTGAGCCGAGAGTCGCGCCCGAGCATCTCATTCCGCCTGCCGTATACATCTCTTTTTCCTGATGAGGCGAGTCTTCATTCAGTTCTCCGACCGAGGAGCGCCCGACACTGAAATCGGCAGCCTCGAAGACAGTGTGTCCACCTTCGACGCATCTGACAAAAGAGCCGGGAACATAGACGTCGGGCATATCGTCGAAGTCATCGCGGCGAAGCAGTCCGTCGCCCGACGGCGCGCCTATGCCCTCGACCCAATAGCTCCAGACCGAACCCGCGTTCTCCCCCTTGAACAGTATTCTTTTACGGCTCACACCGTTGATCTCGATATAATCGATGCCCGCCACCTCCGACGAGAGATCGCCGGAATCCGCTCTTTCTCCCTGGCCGATACCGAAATCGAAGCGGGGAACAAGCATGCCCATATAACCGCGCTCATACATCACATCGCCGAGCGAACACACGGTCGACTCATGTCCGACCGACTCACCCTCGGCATGATATGCAGCCATGCGGCATGGCATATGCTCGCTCAGCACCTCCTCTCCGACCTCCATATGCACAAGTTTGTCTGGATCTCCCCGGCGTTCAGCAGCCGCCGACTTATAGACCCACTCTTTCCCTTCGGAATAAAAACGATTGTCAGGAACACATGTATCTACCATATAATCGTCAGGCGTCCAGACCGAGCCGTCAGCCGGATCGCTATACGACACAAGGCTGAGAGAGCCGCCCTCATCCCACTTGCTTTCATTGATCCACACCCGATCCGCTCCCGCCCTGTAGACCCAAACCGATGACCTGTCGCCGACCACCGCGCTGCAGGTGTACCGTTTCAGCATCCTCCCCTTCGGGGCCACATAATCGACTCTGCCGACACTCCATTTCTCACCGCAGTCAAGAAACTTCACATTCTCCGGACGGTTGAACGCCGCCATCATAACAAACTCGCGCGCCTTGTCGCTGTAGACATAAATCTCCGCATCCCACTCATAGGCTGCGAAACTCCGCCTCGCTCGCGACGGATCGTCTGAGACAACCGATATCGCCTTGCATGGCTGGTCGACCCGCACGGTCTGTCCGTAATAGTCCATGTATGACGAGATGACAGTGTCGCCGGTCACAGTGGCCTTTATCCTGAATCCCTCACCGCCATCGGATGAGTTGCGGATAAACACCCACTCCTGTCCGTCAGAAAAGAAAGACCGCCCTGCGGAATAGTCATCATAACGATACGCGGATTCCGCGGCATGAATGCAGACCGTGGCACCCGCCAACAAAGCAAAGAGTGTTTTATATTTCATAATAATTAGATTAAAAAGGCAATTATTCATTAACTCCCGGAAGCAAAAATAAACATTTCGATAGGAATAAAAAAATATTTCTTGACAACCGTCTTTCGCAAACTTTAACACAAACCTACTTTCTTACACATATACCACTGACACTGTGCTGTTTAAAAAATATTTCACTAAAATTGAGTTTTTCAATATTCCAAAATTATACAATTAAAATTTAACAATTGTCAACTAATTGAATATCTGTATTTTACCCCCCCAATTAACACTTTTTAACTATTATTTCTTTAAAATATACAATTTTTGTTTTTAAATTTGTCGCGAGCAAAACGGCAAACACAGTATCTGGCATTCCGATTAATGAGAGCCTTCGGATGCAGAAACCAATAATACACACAACAGGCTCTCGCCTGAAACCATCATGAAACACAAGCTACTCGCCAGTCTTCTCGCAGGAACGGCCATGATGATCTGCATGCCTTCGGCATCTTATGCCGAAGACCCGGATTCCGGAGCGGAGACGGTTTTTCATCTCAAAGTAGTCCACACGGACGGAAGCGAGGTGTGCGTACCGTTTGCCGAGCGTCCGGCACTGACTTGCTCCGGAACGACACTCGTTCTTGTATCTTCCACAATGGAGTTGGAGTATCCCGAAGGGACTCTCGACCACTTCACGATCTCGACCGAAAAGTCGCAAGGTGGCGACGCGCCCATGATCACAGACGACATGAAGGCAACAGCCACGATCTCCGGAGAAAAAATCATTTTCAGCGGAGGCACGCCGGGCGCATTGCTCACAGTGGCTGGCATTGACGGCACTACAATGGCGACTGCCACACTTGATGCCGGCGGCAATGCTTCCGTATCCGTCCCGATGCGCAAAGGGGGCATATATGTAATCAATTCAGGCAAAACAACCTTTAAAATCATAAAGAAATGAAAATCAGCACACTCATAAGCTCTGCAGCTATAGCTGCAATATCTCTCGCACCGGCCGGCGCATCCGCACAGGGACTCAAGATAATGACCAAAGACGGGAAATCGACTCTGATTCCTTATGAGAATCTCGACAAAGTGACTGTCTACGACGGCAAGCCGGAGGCAGTTGATCTCGGACTCAGCGTGAAGTGGGCATCGTTCAACGTCGGCGCGACTTCTCCCGAGGAGAACGGCAGCTACTTCATGTGGGCGAGCACGGTCGATGATCCGGGGTGCAAATACAACAAGCTGACATGCCCCTATCAGGATCCCGACTTCGCCGACCCCGACTATTTCATCGATTACTTCCTGAAATACTGCAACAACACTGATGCCGGAATGCCAGACTATCTCAATACTCTCGAACCCGTAGACGACGCCGCCACCGCAGCATTCGGCGAGGACTGGCGAATGCCTACAGCCGACGAGATGAACGAACTGCTCGAAATGTGCAACGCCGAACAGTTCGAGGAGGGGAACGATGAGTTCGGTGCGGCCGGATTCCTTTTCACCGGGCCGAACGGCAACAGCATATTCATGCCTATGGCGGGATACCGCTACCTGCTTGACGTCTACAACAGCGGCAAGGAGTTCAACTACTGGACATCGTCACTCTACACGCCGAGCTGTCTTTATGCCAACGCTCTGACCGAAAAGGGCTACGGCGCCAATAAATATCTGGCAGTCGACTTCAAGGGACGATACATGGGATTTCCGGTCCGCGCAGTCTGCACCAAATAACACGCATCTATCATGAACAGACTGATCAGAACAGCGATCGCCGCAACTGTGGCATTCACAGTCGTGGCGGCGGCTCACGGGCGTCCGGTGACGGTGAGAGGCAATCTCATGACATCCGACACCTCGGGAGCGGTCTACGAGATAACTTCCGACGGCGGCAAGACCCTGCTGACCAATCCGGCATATGCCACAAGCTATGCGGCGAGCGGCGGCGGAACCTACAATGAGGGGAGATACTACATGTCGAAGATATGGATGAGCGGATACAGCGCGCAGACTTACGTGTTCGACACCGGCTCCGACCCCTGGACTACGGTGACGGTCGACGGCGACGGAAGCAGCACCATCCTTTCCACCGATTATGCCTACGACAGGGAGGCAGATGTGATCTACGGCTTCCACAAGCAGAGCGGCACACGCTATGTGATCGGCAAGATCACTCCGGGTTCCACATGGAGCCGCAAGCTCGTGCAGGTGAAAAAGGGTCCTGACATGGTCGACGTGACGATCGACTGCGCCGATCCCGACAACCGGTGGCACAGTCTGGCGTTCGACTCCGCCAACCAGCTTTGGGTAATCACATTCGGTGGCGTACTGAACAAGGTTGACAAGGAGACCGGAGCCATGACTCCTGTCGGAGACACCGGCATAAAGCCGGATGTGAACGGCTCGGCGGCTTTCGACATGCGGACCGGCAAACTATACTGGGCTGTCAAGAACTCCTCGGGAAGTCACATTTATGAGGTAGACACGGCAACCGCCGCGCCCACAAAGGTCATGGATGTACCCGACAACACGCAGATGACGGGAATATACATACCGGAGCCTGCCGCCGAGGACGGCGCACCGGCCTCGCCTGCAAATATAAGGTATTCATTTGAGAACGGATCCCTCTCGGGAAGCCTTCTCTTCGACATTCCCGCCTTCACTTTCGATGACACTCCGGCTACCGGATCTGTGAATTACCATGTCACGATCGACGACGGAGAGAGTATATCGGGAAGTGCATCTTTCGGCGACACCGGCATCTCTGTGCCCTTCTCTGTAGCCGCATCGGGAACTGTCGAGACAAAGATATATCTTGAGAACAATGTCGGGAGAAGTCCCGTCGCAACCCACGAGGGATATGTCGGATATGGCATACCGGAAAATCCGTCGGGCCTGGCGGTCAGCTTTGCCGACGGAATGATGCGCCTCACATGGAATCCTGTGGAAGCGGTACGCGACAACGAGGGGTATCTCGGCGACGTGAAATACTCCGTCGCACGAATCTCAGGGGGAACATCCGAAACGGTTGCCGACAACGTGTCAGGCACATCTTTCGAGGAGGAAATCGAAGAACCTGAAAGCGGACTCGCCTCTTATACCTACAGTGTGACAGCCGTCAACGGCGACATGATGTCGGAAACAGTCACGTCTCCGTCTCTTACACTCGGCACACTCGCTCTGCCGTATGAAAACGGTTTCGACACGGTCGATGATTTCAGGACTATGACATGCGTCAATGTCGAGCCGAAGTCGAAGACCTGGGTCTACAATACGACCGGAAAGAATGTCACGATCGGATATGACCGTGAGTACACAAAAGATGACTGGCTTATCACGCCTCCGATCCAGTTCGTGCCGAATTACATCTACACCGTCTCGGTCAATGCCAAATCGCAGAGCGCGTCATATAAGGAGCGTATCGGTCTGGCATGGGGCAATGAACCTGCCGCCGAAGGGATGACAAACGTCATAATCTATCCTGAGGAGGAAGTTCCGACCCAGGCGACCGACTACTCCGGGTCTTTTCAGGTCGAAGAGCCTGTCAGAGGCTATGTGGGAATACACGCATGCAGCGGTGTTGACAAATCTACCCTGACAGTCGATGATCTAAGAATCGAGGGAGTTCCGCTGACATCCGTCGGTTCGGTGACTGAAGAAAGCGCACTGACAGTAATTGTCGCATCAGGCTACATTGTCATGTCCGGCTGCGGAAACGCATATGTTGCGGCAACTGACGGACGAATTGTCTGGAAAGGGGAAATCAATGGAGAGATACGGATCGGAGTGGCTCCCGGCATCTACATTGTCTCCTCAGGCGGCCTATCGTATAAAGTAGCCGTGCGCTGAACCGCCCAAACTTAACAGAAAAATCGATACAACACGCTCCGATATATGTCAGCGTTTCGCGTCAGCGGTGGCGGCGCGGAACGCTGACATTATTCGAAGACCCGCCGCGCCAATCGCGCAAAACGCGTCACTGCTTATTTTACAAACATTTAGCATTCACATTCGTTATACCTGTAAAATATCGGCCTATGAATATTCCATTTACCGGTAATAACGATACCTGACGCTATGGATGCCAAAATGATTCTTTACAGTCTGATCGTTCTCGGATTTGTTCTGATTACCGTCAGCTTTATCTTAAAGCGGGTATTTGCTTTGAATTCTAAAGAAGATGACAGCAATCCGCGAAATAAAATGAAAGCCGACATACAGTGGCTTATATTTTACGCGGGTATTGTGCTGATGCTTGTTTCATTTCTGATCATAGAAATCAAATACCCGCAGACCGGCATTTAGGCCCCTGCATTAAGGCGGGACTGGGTCTTAGAAACATTTACGAAACCAGGATTATGAAAACACCTGAATTTGACAAAGGCCGTGGATTTTATGCCGCAGCTATCGTTTTCGGCATATTGGTTACTGCAAGCATTGTAAAACACAACTGTCTGTGGATTGACTGGACTGCATATCTGTTTGGTGCAGCCTGGTGCTCCTACATTCTGCGGTTCGCTTTCAGACAGAAATGCACGCAGTTCATAATCACTGCATTTACAATAATCATACTGTGCGGAGCAATTCTTTGCGTCGCGACATTCAACCGATACGCAATCGCGTTTTACTGATAATAGCGGCACGCGTCAGCGGTGGCGGCGCGGAACGCTGACATTATATCTGTCGAAGACCCGCTGCGCCCCGCGGTCGAAGAGTTCCCAGTGCGCTTTCTGCCCGGCGGGAATCTTTTCGGGCATCCATGAGGGAATGACCATGAAATTAGTGCCCGGGGATGTCGGTTTCGCGCTGAGAAACGTGTCGTAGTCAGCACTTACAAATCTGGCCTTGCCATCTTCATCACGCTCGATTCGTGCTCTGACCAAAGCTCCGCCGCGCGTGTCGGCCGTCTTCATGTTGGATATGAAGTTTCCGAGCGAGTAGACCACAAGAACATCCTTGTCTTCCTTCTCGTTGCGAACCACCTTCATAGGCTGTATGACATGCGGATGACCTCCGATGATCAAATCCACACCCTGATCAACAAGAAAATCGGCGATCTCCTCCTGATTACGGTTCTGGAGCAAGACATACTCCACCCCCCAGTGGATGGCTACAGTCACGATCTCAGCCCCTGCCTCACGGGTGCGGGCTATCTCGCGTGCCATCCTGTCGCGGTCGATGAGCGAGACCTCGACACCGTCGCGCGGCTCTATGCCGTTTGTGCCGTAGGTATAATTCAGAAAACCGACCTTGATCCCGTTTATATCCTTTATGAAAGGCACCTTGCGCTCGCGGTCGGCGGCGTCATGATATGTGCCGACATGATCCACGCCGATCGAGTCGAGGGCGGTGAAGGTGCGGCGTGCAGCGCGGTCACGACGGTCGAGGCAGTGATTGTTGGCCGTCAGAAACATATCGAAGCCGGCGTCTTTAAGCGCGACGGCATATGAATCGGGAGCCGAGAAGCAGGGATAGCCTGTATAGTCCGGGCCGCCTCCGAGGGGCACCTCGAGATTGCACACGGCATAATCGGCCGCCGTTATCTCGGGGGCGATATATGTGAAACAGTCGGAATAGTCATATCCTTTGCCCCCGGCCGCCGTCTTCGCGGCGTCAAGCTGAGCCTGATGCTGCATGGCGTCGCCGACAAACAGCAGATCCGCGCCCTGCGGAGCACCGGGGGAGGCAGCACCGGTTATGAATGAAAGCAGGCTGAACAGCAGGAGTTTCATAACCGTCAGTCTATCTGCTGCGATGAATAAGTGAAGCAGATCACAGCCTTGTCCATTTTCAGGTCGGTCATGGTGGGACGCGTCAGATATGGCTGACACTTGGTGACATAGACCGTAGTCGTGTTATAGGTAGTCACGGTCTCAGTGGTTATATCGACAGGGACAAGCGTAAATTCGGAGTCTTCGTCGTAATCGAGTTCTCCCTTCTGCTCGGCCTCAAGAACCTTAAGGAAATAGGAGCGCATGGAAGAGAACTGATAATTGCCGTTCTCGCTGTCGTATGACGCATAGAACGAGTTGATGCCGTCAGGAATCTTGTTCTCGTTGAAAAACGCCTCGCGCTCCGATTTCTTCACCATAAGCAGATAGGGCGCGACGGTCAGTCCGTAGTCATTCTCGATCTGGGTTGCGGGTATATACATGCGCAGCGAAGAGACTGACGACAAGGCGTCGCCGTGCGTGCGATACGCGTCGAGAAGACGGCGGATTGGAAACTTGAAATCGACCATGTATCCTCCGGGAGTGGTTATCACCGACCTTCCGGACTCGGCGAGACCCTTGATATAATCGGATACCTTGTAGCCGATGACATTGCTCGACAGCACCTCGGGCTGCGAGGCCATGAGACACACGGAGTCGCGCACGATGTGGTCTACATAGGCATAGGTGTCATCATCCTGCTTGTCGTAGGTGCGGTTGATCCTGTGCCAGTATGTGAAGAATTCAGCACGCGATATGTTTGCCACACAGCCATTGCCGAAATTCTGCTCTACATATATGCCGGGGAAATAGCTGTTGAAAGTCGACGGCCATTGGAAAATCGGGTCGTCCGACCTGTATTTCTCGAAAAGCTCGCGGGCAAACGACAGAGGCATATTGACAGGTATGCGCACATAGCTCTCGTTCTTGAGAGCGGAATCGCCCTTCGCTATGTTCGACAGCGTATAGCTTGCCGTGCCCAGAGGCGAGGAGGGATCGTAATAACCGTCAGGATCGAAAGCGGTCGATATGTCAGTCGGCAACTGACGGTCGAGACGATAGACGCGGAGCTGCTGGGGAGCGAGCGAGTCGCCTGTAAGCGACCCACGGGGCACGGAAAGAACCAGCCTCATCGAGTCGACATCCTCCACCGGTATCGAGTCGGGTATATTCATCTTCGTGGCGCACATCATCTGCGAGACAAACGAACAGTCGAGGCTGCCGTATTCGGGCACGCTGATACGGCCGAGCAACTTCGTGGTGTTGCGTCCGTCGAAACGGTCATAATAGACACTCGAAGACTCAAGCGCGGTCTCTATGGAGTCGACGGTGATTGTAACCTCACCCGAAGTGAGCGAGCCACCGATGCCGCTCACCTCGTCCTGACATGACAGGAGAGTTGCAGCCGACACGACTGCTGCGCCAAGAAGATATTTGATATTCATCAGGATTTAGGCATTAATGATTTATAAAGCTCGTCATATTCGTCGGCATGGTCGCCCTCGCCGGTGAAATGCTTCCACGGCTTGCCGGCTTCCTCGCAGATGGCTGTGAGTGCGGCGTCGGGCTCGCAGTCCTGAAACACTACTGCATCGGAATATGCGATGGCCATCTTGTGAAGCAGATTGTGGTTACGCTCGCAATCCACGAATTTCTTTATGTCAGACGGCTTGACACCTTCTGCCTTGAGCTTGTCGAAGAAAGCAGGGTCGATTTCGCCGATTTCCTCTCCGGGCAGAACCGTGTATACGATCTTCGTCTTATGGAAAGAGGGTCCGTCGTTGAAAAGACGCTTCAGATAAAGAGGCACAAGCGCCGACATCCATCCCGACACCTGCATCACCTCCGGGTCCCAGCGCAGCTTGCGCGCGGTCTCCATGGTGCCCCGGGCAAAGAATATGAGCCGCTCGTCATTGTCGGGGCGGTTCGTGCCGAAAGCGTCGGAGTCAGTGTCGAGTTTCTGGAAATAATCGTCATTGTCGATGAAGTAGACCTGAATGCGCGAAGGCTGCATTGATGCCACCTTCACCACAAGAGGATGGTCGTTGTCGCCGATCGGAATGTTCATGCCGCTCAGGCGGATGACTTCATGGAGCTGGTTGCGCCGCTCGTTGACCTCGCCGAAATCGGGCATGAAAGTCCTGACCTCGTACTTGCGCGACTGAATAGACTGCGGAAGCGAACGGCCCCAGCGGGCGTTGTCCGTCACTGATAGATAGGGAGAGATCTCCTGAGAGACGAAAATGATCTTGTGTGCTGCCATTTCGATATATTATGCGCCTGCGGAGGCCGTGACCGGAATGCCGGCTCACGCAAACCCGCGTATGCGCGTCTTTCAACATGCAAAATTAATAATTTTTTTCCAAATGCGCCGTCCCGCCTCGCCGCAACCTCCCGCTTTTATCAAATTTTAACGACTGACAGCAGACCTTGAATCGGATTTGGAACGTTTTATCGCGAAAAATTATATTGTTTGCTGATTTTATTGTAATTTTGCCGAGATATTCGCTCACTCCTCATTCTTTATAAATCTGTTATCAACAATTATGCTGATTATACGATCGGTAGCCGAGCTGGAGACTTTCGTCGCCAACGAGCGGCAGAAAGGACATAGCATAGGGTTCGTGCCCACGATGGGCGCGCTTCACGAGGGGCATCTCTCGCTTGTGGAACGGGCCGTCAGAGAGAACGACGTGACAGTGGCAAGCGTATTCGTGAACCCGACACAGTTCAACAACCCCGACGATCTGGCCACCTATCCCCGCAACGAGGAGTCTGATTTCCGTCTGCTCGCGGGCGAAGGGGTGTCGGTGGCTTTCGCCCCGACAGTCGAAGAAATGTATCCCGGCGGCGTGGAAGGCCGCGCCCGTCATGAATTCTCTCTCGGCATGGCCGCCGTGGTGATGGAGGGGAAATACCGTCCCGGACATTTCCAGGGAGTGGCGGAGATCGTCTCTCGCCTTTTCCGCATAGTGCGCCCTACACGCGCATATTTCGGAGAGAAGGATTTCCAGCAGATAGCCGTGATCCGCAACATGGTCGAGACCGAGGGACTTGATGTCAAGATCGTGCCCTGCCCCATCAAAAGGGCCGACGACGGCCTCGCGCTGTCGAGCCGCAACGCCCTGCTGACAGCCGAACAGCGCAGATACGCTCCCGAGATACACCGCGCCCTTGCGGATTCGCTTGAGTATGCCCGCACACACTCCATCCGCGCCACACACGACAGCGTGGTGGAGCGGATCGACGCCGTGCCGCATCTGCAAGTGGAATATTTCGAGATCGTCGACGGCCGGACTCTGCTTCCGCTCGAAGAGTGGGATGAATCGCCCTGGGTGGTGGGATGCATCACCGTCTATTGCGGCAAGACAAGACTTATCGACAATATCTGTTACAAAAAGAATATCTGACCGGCATCACGGATTGATCCGCGGTCGCAACACAGTTTCTTATGCTGATAGAAATGATGAAATCGAAGATTCACCGCGTCACCGTGACGGAGGCGAATCTGAACTATGTCGGCAGCATCACCATTGACTCCGACCTGCTCCGGGCTGCCGAAATATTGCCGGGACAGCGCGTATGGATCGTCAACAACAACAACGGCGAGAGGTTTGACACCTACGTCATCGAGGGCGAGCCGGGATCGGGCGTGATCTGTCTCAACGGGGCCGCGGCCAGAAAGGCCCAGCCCGGAGATGTGGTGATCATCATGACCTACGCGCTCGTGACTCCCGAAGAGGCCCGCGACGTGCATCCGGTCGTGATCTTCCCCGACACCCGCACAAACCGTCTCCCTTCCTGAATCAAAAAAACTGAAACACTATGTTTGAAAGCCTATCCGAGCGGCTTGAACGCTCATTCAAGATTCTCAAAGGCGAAGGCCGCATATCTGAAATAAATATCGCCGAGACCCTGAAGGATGTCCGCAAGGCCCTGATGGACGCCGACGTCAACTATAAGGTAGCCAACAACTTCATCAAGACGGTGAAGCAGAAAGCCCTGGGTCAGAACGTGATCAACGCTCTCAAGCCCAAGGAACTGATGGTGAAGATCGTGCATGACGAGCTCGCCGAACTGATGGGCGGTGACGCCGCTCCCCTCAACACCGAGGGGCATCCGGCCGTGATCCTGATGTCGGGTCTGCAGGGTGCCGGAAAGACCACTCTGTCAGGCAAGCTCGCGCGCAAGCTCAAGTCGTCGAAAGGAAAACGTCCTCTGCTTGTAGGCGCCGACGTGTATCGTCCCGCCGCCCGCGAACAGCTCAGGGTGCTTGCCGAAAGCATCGGCGTGCCCGTATATACTGAAGAGGACAGCCGCGACCCGGTGGCCATCTCCCTCAACGCCATCGCCCACGCACGCGAGAATCATCTTGACCTTGTGATCATAGACACGGCGGGACGTCTCGCCGTCGACGAGGAGATGATGGATGAGATCGAGCGCATCAAGAACGCGGTCAAGCCTCAGGAGACACTCTTCGTGGTGGACTCGATGACGGGTCAGGACGCAGTCAACACGGCCAAGGCGTTCAACGACCGCATAGACTTCGACGGCGTCGTGCTGACAAAGCTCGACGGCGACACCCGAGGCGGAGCCGCGCTCTCGATCAGGGCCGTGGTCGAGAAACCTATAAAGCTCGTCGGCACGGGCGAGAAGCTCGAGGACCTGCAGGAATTCAATCCCGACGGCATGGCCAACCGAATACTCGGCATGGGCGACATCGTGGAGCTGGCCAACCGCGCCATGGAGGTCTATGACCAGAAGGAGGCCGAGAAGCTGGCCGAGAAGCTGAAGCGAAACAAGTTCGACTTCGAGGACTTCATGAACCAGATCCAGCAGATCAAGAAGATGGGTAACCTGAAGGATCTCGCATCGATGATACCGGGTGTGGGCAAGGCGATCAAGGATATCGACATAGACGACAACGCCTTCAAGGGAATCGAGGCGATCATCAACTCGATGACCCCCTACGAGCGGCACAATCCCGACATAATAAAGGGCACGCGCCGCCAGCGCATAGCCAAAGGCTCAGGCACCTCGCTCCAGGATGTCAACAGGCTTCTGAAGCAGTTCGAAGACACCCGCAAGATGATGCAGATGGCGACAAACATGAAGAACCCGATGAAAATGATGAAACAGATGCGCCAGAACCCAGGCAAGTTCCGACGCTGACCATCAACCCAAACCAACCGGCAAACCAAAATTTAAACTTCTTTTAAAGTCTTGATACAGGTAAACAATCTGGGCATGCAGTTCGGCAAGCGCGTGCTCTTTCAGGACGTCAACCTGACGTTCAACCACGGCAACTGCTACGGCATAATCGGCGCCAACGGCGCGGGAAAGTCAACTCTGATGAAAATTCTGTCGGGTGAGCTATCCCCCACACAGGGCACTGTGACTTTCGGCCCGGGCGAACGCCTCTCCGTCCTCTCGCAGGACCACTTCGAGTTTGACGAGTGCACGGTGATCGAGACCGTGCTCCGCGGCCACACCGTGCTGTGGGACATAATGCAGCGCAAGGACGCCATATACGCAAAACCCGATTTCTCTGACGAGGACGGCATTCTTGCCGCCGAGCTTGAGGAGAAATTTGCCGAACTCGAGGGCTGGAACGCCGAAAGCGACGCCGCCGCTCTGCTCAGCGGCCTCGGCATCAAGGAGGACCGCCACTACATGCTCATGAAAGACATGAGTGCCAACGAGAAGGTGCGTGTGCTGCTCGCAAAGGCCCTGTTCGGCAACCCCGACAACCTGCTGCTCGACGAGCCCACCAACGACCTCGACCTCGAGACCGTGGCATGGCTTGAGAACTATCTCGCCAACTTCGAGAACACCGTGCTTGTGGTGAGCCATGACCGCCACTTCCTCAACGCGGTCAGCACGCACACGCTCGACATCGACTTCAACAAGATCTCGATCTTCGCCGGCAACTACGACTTCTGGTATCAGTCGTCGCAGCTCGCCCTGCGCCAGCAGCAGGCCGCCAACAAGAAGGCCGAGGAGAAGCGCAAGGAGCTGCTTGAGTTCATACAGAGGTTCTCGGCCAACGTGGCCAAGAGCAAGCAGACCACAAGCCGCAAGAAGATGCTCGAAAAGCTCAATGTGGAGGAGATCCAGCCCTCGTCGCGCCGCTATCCGGGCATTATCTTCACCCCTAACCGCGAGGTAGGCAACAAGATCCTGGAGGTGAAGGGACTGAAGGCATCGGTCGACGGCGAAGTGCTCTTCGACGATGTCAACTTCCAGATCGAGAAGGGTGACAAGGTGGCTTTCCTCAGCCGCGACCCGCGTGCGATGACAGCACTGTTCGAGATTGTGATGGGCAACCGCAAGGCCGACGCCGGCGATTACGAATGGGGACAGACCATCACGACGGCATATCTGCCGCTCGACAACAGCGCGTTTTTCGACACTGACATGAATCTTGTCGACTGGCTCTGCCAGTACAGTTCGGATTCGTCGGAAATATATCTGAAGGGATTCCTCGGCAAGATGCTCTTCAGCGGCGAGGAAGTGCTGAAGAAGGCTTCGGTACTTTCTGGAGGAGAGAAGATCAGATGCATGATCGCACGCATGATGCTTGCCGACGCCAACACCATGGTGCTCGACTCCCCCACCAACCACCTCGACCTCGAATCGATCCAGGCGTTCAACAACACGCTTCAGAACTTCAAGGGCGTGATCCTGATGTCGAGCCACGACCACGAGTTCATACAGACCGTCTGCAATCGCATCATCGAGCTTACGCCCAACGGCATCATCGACAAGATGATGGACTATGACGACTATGTGTGCGACGAGAAGGTGGCCGCCGCCCGCGAACGTCTGTATCCCGCCACGAACCAATAACAACACCTGACATATGGTAAAGCATATCGTTTGTTTCAAGCTCAAAGGCACTCCGGCCGAACGCCGCGAGGTGGCCGGAAGATTCGCGGAAGCACTCATGGCGCTTCCCGGCAAGATCGACGTTCTGCAGTCGATGGAAACGGGTATCAACGAGAATCCGTCGGAAGACTGGGACATAGTGCTGACAGCCGTAGTGCCGACGATGGCGGATGTGGCGGTTTACGCCTCGCATCCGGCCCATGTGGCCGCGGCTGCCCTCATAGCGGGCCACAAAGAGGCCCGTGCATGTGTGGACTACGAATTCTGATCCTCGATCTCAAGAAGCTCGAGATAGCGAAGTTCGGCCTCGTCGAGTTCGGCGATCACCTCGCCCACCCTTGTGCCGGCCGCCACGATGGCGTCGCTGTCAAGACTGCCCGATGAAAGATCTGTCTCGAGTCGCTGCCTCTCGGAGGTGAGCGACTCGATTCTTTTTTCGAGTTCCTCCATCTCGCGGCGCTCCTTGAACGACAGCCGCCGGCGCTCATCTTTCTTACGCCACGTATTGCCGGAAGCCGCGTCACGGTTCTCTGCGGCAGAAGCCGACTTTTCAGTCGCCTTGCGCTCCTTCTCCTCCATGGCCACACAGTGCCGGTAGGTGGAGTAGTCGCCGGGGAAATCTTTCACTTCGCCATCACCCCTGAAGACAAAAAGGTGGTCGACTATCCGGTCGAGAAAGAAGCGGTCGTGGCTGACCACGATCACACAGCCCCGGAACGACGCGAGATAATCCTCAAGCACCGCGAGGGTCATTATGTCGAGGTCGTTGGTCGGCTCGTCGAGCACAAGGAAATTTGGACTGCGCATCAGCACCGTGGCCAGATAAAGGCGTCGACGCTCGCCGCCGCTAAGGCGCGCTATGTATTTCTGCTGAGTCTCGGGAGTGAACAGAAAGCGTGAAAGGAAGGCGGAGGCCGTCACGGTTGTCTTGTCGTCGATCTTCACCACTTCCGCTATCTCGCGCACCGCGTCTATGACCTTCTTTGACTCGTCGAATCCGGTCATACCCTCCTGGCTGTAGTATCCCCACCGCACGGTCTGGCCGACGTCGAAATGCCCCGAATCCGGCTGCATGAGTCCGAGAAGGAGTTTGATGAAGGTCGATTTGCCGGCTCCGTTGTCGCCCACTATACCGACTTTCTCATAGCGTGCGAACGTATAGTTCCAGTCGCGGAGTATCACCTTGTCGCCAAACGCCTTGCTCACACCGTGAGCCTCGAAGATCTTCGAGCCGATATAGCTCGACTTCACGTCGAGCGCGACATCGCGCGACGAGAGATCGACGCGGCTGCGGTCTTCGAGCTGATGGAAGTTGTCGATGCGGTATTTGGCCTTCGATCCGCGGGCCTGCGGCTGACGCCGCATCCATTCGAGCTCGGTGCGCAGCAGATTCCTGACTTTTGCCAGTTCGGCCCCCATGGCCTCCATGCGTTCCGAGCGGCGGCGGAGATAGTAATCGTAATTGCCGGCGTAAGAGAATATCTGCCGGCGGTCGATCTCTATGATGCGGGAGCAGATCTTGTCGAGGAAATAGCGGTCGTGCGTCACCATCAGCAAAGTGACCCGCTGGCGGGAAAGATAGTTCTCAAGCCACTCGATCATATCGATGTCGAGGTGGTTGGTCGGCTCGTCGAGAATCAGCATGTCGGGCTCGGAGAGAAGGACTCTGGCAAGCGCGACCCGTTTGGCCTGGCCTCCCGACAGTTGCCCCATCGGCATCGACGGGTCGCCGATCCGGAATTGTGTAAGCATCTGCCGGGCAAGGTCGGCGCCGTTCCATGCGGGGTCATTCTCATGGCGCGCCGCGGGAGTGGCATATTCGAGCGCGGTCATGTCGGGCGAGAATGGCGGGAGCTGTTCAAGATAGCCTACACGCAGTCCGTTGCGGTAGACCACATTGCCTGAATCGTAATCTTCACGTCCTGTCAGGATGTTGAGAAATGTGCTCTTGCCGTCGCCGTTGCGGGCCACTATTCCGATCTTGTCGCCTTCATATACACCGAAGGTTACATCTTCGAACAGCACTCTGTCGCCAAACGACTTTGTCAGTTTTTCAATCTGCAGATAACTTACCATTTTCTATTGGAGCTTGTTTATGGCCGGATCCGCACCGGCAGACCCGCAATCGGGTTCAAAGTTAACAATTTTATCCGACATTCCGTAATAATAGTCTTTCACGGCTCTTGATCATGCTTCTCGGGGCGTTCGAACGGATCTGCCGACTCGAAGCGATAGTGCCGCCCGTCGACAGGAAAAGTGAATTCAAGTCTGCACGCGTGCAGCATCAGCCTCCGGGCGTCGGCGCCGGCATTTCTGCCGTATAGCGGATCGCCCGCTATGGGCATGCCGAGTCCCTGCTCCGAAGCCGCGTGAACGCGGAGCTGGTGAGTGCGGCCCGTAAGCGGGGTGAACACTATCCGGCTGCGACCGCCGATGACTCCGACAAACTCATACTCAGTGGCAGCCTCCTTACCCTCCGGATCGACGCGCTGACGCGGACGGTCGAGCCAGTCGGGAGCAAGCGGCAGGTCGATCCGCCCCGCACGCGGCACGTTGAGTGATTCGTAATTCCCTTCCAGCATGGCCACGTATCTCTTTTTTACGCGGCGGGTGGCAAACAGAGACTGCATGACCTTCAAAGATTCCGGCCCGAAGGTGGCCAGGAGCAGTCCCGAGGTATCGCGGTCAAGACGGTGCGCCACTTTCACCATCCTGTCGGCGCCGTATCTTTCCGCGAGCCATTGCTCGACCGACACGGCCGCCCCCTTGCCCGGAACCGACAGCATGCCCGAAGGCTTGACGACAACGCAGAACCATCGGTTCTCGTAAATGATTTCCGGACTGAAAGCCACACCGGCGTCACAGTCATTGTCAAGGGGAGGTTCGACATCGAGGCCCCGCAGCATCCATCCGAGCACCGGTAAACATTTCCCACGGCACGCCGGATAATGTGAACCGTGTATACGCAATTCTCCGCCACGCGGGCGGCCATACCAGTACTCGGCCATGGACACAGGCTTCCAGCCGCGCGAGAAAGCGGCCTGAAGAAGTTTCGGGGCACAGCATTCCCCCGCTCCCGAAGGAGGGATTCTCATGGGCGTATCGGCGAAGATCTCGTGCAGGCTCCGGCTTTCACCGAGAGCGTTGAGCACTCTGAAGTTTGAGAACAGCCACTGCTGCAGAGCTTCCGAATCCGCACGGCGACGCTCCTTCATCTCTTCAAGACGGGAGAGGGCGTCTTGAAGACGCGATGCATATGGCGCGACAAGTGCTTCCGCCCGCTTTCTGAGACGGTGAAGCTCCGCCTTCTCGAACTGGCTACGGCGGATCATGGCATCGAGTTCCGCACTGTCGGCAACTCCGGCCTCCCTGCGTGCCTTCCTCTCCATTTTCGACAGGCGGCATTTCTCTCTATAATCGGCCACCTCGGCATCAAGACTCGCTTTCTCTGACTCATATTCACTTCTTGCCACAGACAACACCTCATTCCGGAAGGCCGCTATCCTGTCGCTCTGGCGGGAAATGTCGGCTTCATGCGTCTTGAAATATCCGTCGGGCTGCAGATAATCGAACACCGGACCGACAAAACCGGGATAGCAGAATCCCCGGGCACCGATCTGTCCGGAAAAGGCATAGAGCGTATGCCGATGGCCGCACGGATCATCCGCGACAAGGACTCCGAGCATTTTGCCGGCGTCGAGTTCGCGGCAGAAGTCGATATCGGCCGGATCCGCACTCTTCCTGAGAGCTCCGATCCTGACTTCGAGCTGACGGAAAGCCTCCATACATGCCTCATCGGGAGCATAGTCAAAAGGATTGTTCATAATTCACCGTAAAATTACACAATATCAGCTATCCGCGCAAATCAACTTGCCCGTCATGACGGCATAGAGCTGAGCACACAGCTGTGTGGTGCTTCCGGTTGGAATGGACGAAAAAAAACGCTACCTTTGCACTCTGATCTATACTACGTTTTTTTATGGTATCAATTGACGCTCTTACCGTGGAGTTCGGGGGTACGACC
>CAMWRV010000016.1 GCA_947176745.1 uncultured Muribaculaceae bacterium | reverse complement strand
TAGAGCATCTGCCTTCTAAGCAGACGGTCCCGCGTTCGAATCGCGGCCGGATCACGTAAAAGCTGCGGTTTCACATGAAATCGCAGCTTTTTTTTCGATTAAATTTTTTGCTTTGACGAAAGAATGTTAAATTTGCAGAATTGGAGGCTTTGCGCCCTGATGCGCCGTCCTTGCAGGGCGGCGTCGGGTGCGCGGGGTTTCCTTGACCCAGACCATGAACACAACGGATCCAATTGACTGAACAAATAAATTTAATACAAATAATTCTTAACAACTATGTGGTTATCAAACTCATCCGTAGGACGTAAGATGGTAATGGCCCTCACGGGCGCGTTCCTCGTCCTCTTCGTGACTTTTCACTGTTTGATGAACGCGGTTGCAATCTGCTGGCCCGCCGCCTATAATTCGGTGTGCGAGTTCCTGGGCGCCAACTGGTATGCCCTGGCTGCGTCGGCTGTTCTTGCGCTGTTCGTTCTGATTCACATCATCTATGCCGTGATGCTTACGCTTCAGAACCGTAAGGCCCGCGGCATGAAACGCTACTCCATCAGCCATAAGCCCGCTTCTGTGGAATGGTCTTCGCAGAACATGCTCGTGCTCGGTATCGTGATCCTCGCGTTCCTCGTGGTTCACCTCATCCAGTTCTGGGCAAAGATGCAGCTCCAGGAGATCCGCGGCTGCCATGAGGCTCTGCCCCCCGCAGCGGGAACTCTCTTCCTGCAGGCTGCTTTCGAGCTTCCCTGGACTCTGATCGTTTATGGTGTCGGCTTCATCGCCCTCTGGTTCCACCTCAACCACGGTTTCTGGTCGATGTTCCAGTCAATCGGTTGGAACAACACCAACTGGATGCCCCGTCTCAAGAAGATCGGCCTCTGGTGGACAACTATCGTTATCGCTCTCTTCTTTGCCGAGGGTATCGTCTTCACCGTGAAGGCTCACGAGAAGTTCTATCTCACCAACGAGACTCTCCGCGAGCAGTATAAGGACATGGTTGTGCCCATGATCGAGAAGGACTTCGGTCCCGACGCCGCACAGCTCGGCCAGCAGATCAAGATGAGCCCCTACGGCAACGTGTCGATGGGTCTCCGCCAGATGGCAGCCCAGATGAAGGCGCAGCTCGAGCAGATCGAGTCGCCCGAAGGCCAGAACATGCTCAAGGAGCGTCCCGAGATGGCCGAGCAGATCGAGCAGATGAAGAAGCAGACCGGCGCGCTTGAGAACGCAGTCAGACTCTTCGACTATCTTGAGTCGGCCGACAACGAACCCAATTCAGAACTGCCTCTCAGCGCAGGTCACCACAACTAATTAGCGATATGGAAACTACAAACAACAAAATACGAATAATGAATCCGGCGGACTCGAAGATCCCGGAGGGTCCTGTCGCTGAGAAATGGACCAACTACAAGGCCCACCAGAAACTTGTAAACCCCGCCAACAAGCGCCGCCTCGACATCATCGTGGTCGGCACAGGTCTCGCCGGCGCGTCGGCTGCATCGACTCTCGCCGAGATGGGCTTCAACGTGCTCAACTTCTGCATCCAGGACAGCCCCCGCCGCGCCCACTCGATCGCCGCTCAGGGCGGTATCAACGCTGCGAAGAATTATCAGAACGACGGTGACTCCGTGTATCGTCTTTTCTACGACACCGTAAAGGGTGGCGACTACCGCGCACGCGAGGCTAACGTATACCGTCTCGCCGAGGTGTCTAACAACATCATCGACCAGTGTGTGGCGCAGGGTGTGCCTTTCGCACGCGAGTATGGCGGCCTTCTTGCCAACCGTTCTTTCGGCGGCGCGCAGGTGAGCCGTACGTTCTACGCCAAGGGCCAGACCGGCCAGCAGCTTCTGCTCGGCGCATACTCTTCGCTCAACCGTCAGATCCAGGCCGGCAAGGTGAAGAGCTACAACCGCTATGAGATGCACGACCTCGTGCTCATCAAGGACAAAGACGGTGTGGAGCGCGCACGCGGCATCATCGCCAAGAACCTTGTGACCGGCAAGTTCGAGCGCTTCGCCGCTCACGCAGTGGTTATCGCCACCGGCGGTTACGGCAACGCATACTTCCTCTCGACCAACGCCATGGGCTGCAACTGTTCGGCCGCCATGGCCTGCTACCGCAAGGGTGCATATTTCGCAAACCCGGCTTACGTGCAGATCCACCCCACATGTATCCCCGTTCACGGCGACAAGCAGTCGAAGCTGACCCTTATGTCGGAGTCTCTGCGTAACGACGGCCGCATCTGGGTGCCGAAGAAGATCGAAGACGCGAAGCGTCTGCAGAGTGGTGAGATCAAGGGCAGCGACATCCCCGAGCAGGACCGCGACTACTATCTGGAGCGCCGCTATCCGGCATTCGGTAACCTCGTGCCCCGCGACGTGGCTTCTCGCGCCGCCAAGGAGCGCTGCGACGCAGGCTTCGGTGTCAACAACACCGGTCTCGCCGTGTTCCTCGACTTCTCAGAGGCGATCAACCGTCTCGGCATCGACGTGGTCCGCCAGCGCTACGGCAACCTCTTCGACATGTATGAGGAGATCACCGACGTCAACCCCGGCGAGCTCGCCAACGAGGTGGACGGTGAGAAATACTACAACCCGATGATGATCTTCCCGGCCATCCACTACACAATGGGCGGTATCTGGGTTGACTATGAGCTCCAGACTTCTGTCAAGGGTCTCTTCGCAATCGGCGAGTGCAACTTCTCCGACCACGGCGCCAACCGTCTCGGCGCGTCGGCTCTCATGCAGGGTCTCGCCGACGGTTACTTCGTGCTTCCCTACACTATCCAGAACTACCTGAGCGACCAGATCACAGTTCCCCACTTCAAGACCGACACCCCCGAGTTTGACGAGGCTGAAAAGCGTTGTCAGGATCTCGAGAACGAGCTTATGGCCATCAAGGGCACGCGCTCTGTCGACTCGATCCACAAGGAGCTCGGCCACATCATGTGGGAGTATGTCGGCATGGCCCGCGACAAAGAGGGTCTGGAGCACGCCATCGACGCGCTCGGCAAGCTCCGCAAGGAGTTCGAGACCAACCTCTTCGTACCCGGCAATGTGGGCGACGGCATGAACGTCGAGCTTGACAAGGCTTTCCGTCTCCGCGACTTCATCACCATGGGCGAGCTCGTGGCATACGACGCGCTCAACCGCAACGAGTCTTGCGGCGGACACTTCCGCACCGAGTACCAGACCGAGGAAGGCGAGGCCAAGCGCGATGACGAGAACTACTTCTACGTGAGCTGCTGGGAGTACGAGGGTTCGGACACAAAAGCCCCCGAGCTTATCAAGGAACCCCTCCACTATGAGGCCATCAAGGTACAGACCCGTAACTATAAGTCATAAGTAAAGTCAACTATGGAAGAAAAAATAATGAAAGTCAATCTTAGGGTCTGGCGTCAGGCCGGTCCTAAGGCCAAGGGCGAATTTGTGACTTATCAGGGAGTCGAGACCACGCCCGACACATCATTTCTCGAGACTCTCGACATTCTCAACGAGACTCTCGTCGAGAAGGGCGAGGAGCCTGTAGTATTCGATCACGACTGCCGCGAGGGTATCTGCGGCATGTGCTCGCTCTATATCAACGGTCATCCGCACGGCCCTGCCACAGGCGCCACCACCTGCCAGCTCTACATGCGTCGCTTCGCCAACGGCGAGACCATCACTGTCGAGCCCTGGCGTTCGGCTGCGTTCCCCGTGATCAAGGACCTCATGGTAGACCGCAACGCGTTCGACAAGATCCAGCAGGCCGGCGGCTACGTGTCGTTCAACTGCGGTGGAGCCCAGGATGCCAACGACCTTCCGATCTCGAAGGTTCAGGCCGACGAGGCCATGGACTCCGCGAGCTGCATCGGCTGCGGCGCATGTGTGGCTGCCTGCAAGAACGGTTCGGCAATGCTCTTCGTCTCGGCGAAGATCAACCAGCTCTCGCGCCTCCCGCAGGGAGCAGTGGAGCGTGACCGCCGTGCCCTCGCCATGGTGTCGAAGATGGATGAGCTCGGTTTCGGTAACTGCACCAACACAGGTGCATGTTCCGCAGAGTGCCCCAAGAACATCAAGATGGCCAACATCGCGCGCATGAACCGCGAGTTCATCGCCGCCGAGTTCCGCAAATGATCCCTACGCATTCCAGATAGAAAAAGCCCGCGAGAGCGGGCTTTTTCATTTTGCGCGCGGGTTGCGCGCGGGTTATATGATGTCACATCAGGCCGCGCAGGAAATCGGCAAGATCCGTTCCCGCCGGGAGCGCGAGCTGTCGGCGAAGACGCCAGCGGGCCTGCTTGACGCTTTCCGGCCTGACATTCATGGCCTCGGCTATCTCCTTTGTGTCGAGTCCGATCGCAGTGTAGCAAGCGAGTCTCACCGCGGCGTCGCTGAGAGCCGGGGCGTGACGGCGCAGCCGGCTGATGAATTCCGGGCGTATTTGCGAGATCAGCTCGTTGAATGTGGCCGACGCTATCCCTTTTGACTCCCCTTCGCGCAGGAGTCTGAGCAGACGGCGGCTCTCTCCGGCGTCGATCGCACCTTCGTTGCTGATGGATTCGAGTGTGCCGATCGCTTCGGCCATGACTTCCTGCCTCCTGTCGCCGGCAATCTGCAATGCCATCTGCCGATGTTCGGCCTCGCGGCGCATGCGGTCGGCACGGCGCAGCCGTGCGATTCCTGCCGCCACTCCCGCCACGGCAATGACCGCACCGGCGATTATCATGATCAGCGAGCGACGCCGGCGGTCGGCCTCCCGTTTTGCGAATTCGGCGTCGGCGGCCTCGATCTGCGACATGGCCTCAAGATTGACAACTTCGTTGTCGCGCATCGCCGACAGCACCGAATCGGCGGCCTCGGCATATCTGCGGTATGCACCTGTGGCTCCGTCGCTGTCGCCGCATGCGGCACGCACCTCTGCCACCGTGCGGAGAGCCATAAGCCTGTGGTCGCTCTGGCCGAGTTCGTCGGCACCCTCCGCTGCGACTGCCGCATAATCTGCCGCCCCGGCAGTGTCGCCGCAGTCGAGGGCGAGCCGGGCGCGCTGCGCCGCGACAAGAGGCATAAGCGAGAGGTTTCCCGGATCGGTAGACAGATTGTCGTAGGCAAGACGCAGCGCGGCAGTGTCATTGAGGAGTGCATAAAGGTTGTAATATACCAGGGCCTCGATGTCGGGATCTGACATGGCTGCCGGGTCCCCGCGCAGACGGGAGAATATCTTGGCGGCCTCATCTTTTTTGCCGAGATCATGAAGAACGCATGCATTGTTTATGACCGCACCGGGAAACGGCATATGTCTTCTGATTTCAGCGGCACACGAGTCGGCCGACGCCAGATAGCCGATGGCCCTGGCGCGATAACCCACATCGCGCATCAGGTTCATCAGGGCAATATAGCGGTCATAAAGCATGATGGCGTCATGTCGCCTGCTGTAATAATCCACGTCCTCGCGCAGATGCCTGTACCATTCCGGCCTGGTATAGTCTTCCATCTCCTCGCGGAGCCATGCGATGCGGTGACGCAGATATTCCCCTTCGCTGTTGTCAGGACCGTCAAGCGCAGCCCCGAACTCACGGGCACTCCTCGCGCTGTCGCCCTGCCGTGCGGCGGCACGCCCGAGCCAGTAATGTGCCCGGCGGCGCGCCTCTTCCGGAGCGTCATGTTTTGCCGCAGCGGCAAAACGTCCTGCAAGACGCGCGATGGAATCCGCGCCGGCGTCACCGATGAGCGCGAGTTCGAGTCTACGGCTCAATGAATCGAACGGTTCTCCGATCCTGTCCCATCCGGTCGGAGCGACGGTGGGGTTGTCATGACTGCATCCGGTCAGTAGCGCTGCCGCTCCGACAATCAGGGGCGCGGCAGTCATGCCGATCGCCGTAAAGAGATATATCTTGTTTTTCTTCATATCAGTAAAGTCGCGCTATCCGAAATGCGTCACATTTTCCATTTGTTCATGGTGTATGCTTCGGATACTCCTGCAAAAATAGTTGTTTTTATCGTATCCCGTAGCCGCGCCGCTGTCTACTTGCCGTCTACATCATTCGATTCTTCAAGATGGTGTGTGCCTATAATGTCTGACAAAGCGTCGCGGAGATCCTTGATGAACTGCAATAGGCAAATATTTGCAAACTGTCTGTTTTGTTGATTTTATGTCGTTTTTTGCATAACGATTAATTTTAATTACATTTGCAAAAGATGACAAAATTTAGCGATATGAAAGAGAAACTTATCAAAATGATGTTTGTGGCGGTGCTGGCGGGTGCCGGTGTCGCAGATGCAGTGGCCGATGACGCCGGGCAGGTCATGTTCCGTAATGCCGCGCTCGATTCGGATTATGTGTGGATGGCTACTGGCGAGGGGCTTGTGCGCCATGACAAGAAATCGGGAGAGGAACTGGCGTTCTCATCCGACCGGTATGCGAATCTGACCGCCGTTGCGGTTTCTTCCGACGGGTCTGTCTATGTCGGCGGCGCGGCCGGTGCGGAAACCGCCACGTTCGACGGGAGTTCGTTCACTCCGCTTTCAGGAGTCGAAATGCAGAATGTGTCAAGAATGATCTGCGCCGACCGCCTCTGGACCGGAGCCTCGCAGTGCCTGTATGCCTACGACGGCAGCAGTTGGGAAACGTATGAGAGCGCATATCCGCTGGCCTCTTACTATCAGTTTGACGCGCTGGCGTTCGATGGCGCGACAGGCACTCTCTGGTTCGGAGTCGACACAAATGTCGCCGGCGGAAGGCTCGGCTATGTGTCGACCGGGGGAACTCTCAGCTATGTGGCGGATTTCACAGAAAACGTATACGACATGTGCTGCACCGGCGAGGGGACACTTCTTCTGGCAACGGAGAGCGGCATGTTCCGTTGCGACAACGGCGTTGTGTCGTTTCTCGAACACCCGATAAGCGCGTTGCCCCGCAAGTGCACAGCCGTGGCGGCAGCCGACGGCAATGTGTGGTTTGCCGGCGGCAATACACTTGTGAGCGGAACCGGAAATGCTTACCGTTCGTTCAGATGCGACACCGGTTTCGATTCTGACTATATCACGACGATACTTCCCGACGGCGACACCGTCTGGGTGACTCTTGCTTACGGCGGTCTTTACAGATTCGACGGCGAGACATTCGAGCATGCAGGAGTCGGCACGGTTGTGAGCGATGACGAGCCGGGCGACGGTCGCACATACGATCTCAACGGCATTGAGATCCGCGAGCCGCGCAAGGGTGCCGTCTATATCAGAAACGGAAAGAAAGTGACCCTCTGACGTATATCCGATCAGTAGCTTCCCGCCGTGGAACGGCGCGTGCCCCGGTCGTTGGGATCGAACGGATTGCGGGTCGGATCGAAGATCTCCTCATCATCCTCCTCTTCCGTCTGGTTCTTCTGATTGCGGTTGCGCTTGTCGGTCGCAGGCTTGTTTTTGGTGATGGCCGCCGGCTTCATCATGTCGAGCGGGGTGTCGAAAAGCGCCCAGTTCTCCTCCTTGTCCCAGTTCTTCTTCACATTGATCGCCTTGGGATAATAATACACAGGTTCGGGCTGAAGCCCGAGAGCGTAATTGCCCGTGTCGTACTCGCCGTTGCCGTTAAGGTCGAGCACGATGCGGGCATAATATTTGCCCGGCGTCAGGAAAGGAAAGAATGCGTCGCCGCTGTCGAGCCGCGACGTGCGCTGCACGGCGTCGCTGCTGTTGAGCAGTTCGACAAATGCCGGAATCGCGCTGTCGAGCCCTGTCACGTGGAAAAGAACCGAGCAATAGTCGCCCGTCTGCTTCACCGTGAAGTCATGGCGCAGAGGCAGGGTCGGTTTGCCGTAGATGTCGGCGGCGGCAAGCGAGTCGATCTCAAGACGGTATTTTCCGCCGTATTCCCACGGATAGTCGAGCGAGAACCGGCGGGGCTGGAGCGAGTCAGGCCGTTCGAGCGAGAACTCGCCTGACACAGGCACATAGACCGAATCCGCCATGACCGACAGCCTGACGGCCCGGGTGTCGAACGTGGCGAGCGGAGCCGGAGTCTCGAACAGGAGAGGCAGGTGTACATCCTGCGTCGACGAACCGAGCATCTTGAAGGCAGCGGTGATCGCGGCGATCGAGTCGGCATATGATATGCGGACTTTCTTGGCTTTCTTTTTCGGGGCCGGCAGCTTTCTTGTGAAGAACGACAGAGTGTCGGCCACGTGTGATTTCACAAGATTCTGGTCCGAACGGGTGTATCGCGCCACGATGCGCAGGGAGTCCTCGCGCATAAGCTCCGGAGTGAGCCACCACACAAGCGAGTCGAGCGAGGCAGATGCCTCCAGTGTGCCGATGCGGCCGATATCGGGATGCCCGATCACCGACAGTTCCGGCAGCGAGTCGGCACGCGTGTTGAACTTAATGAACACGCGCGTGGAGTCGATGCGTTCATATTTCGACAGATACTGCTGGCGCACGCCCGAATTGAAGGATCGGAGCACGATGTCGTTGGGAAGAAACATGGTGCGTGTCCGCTCCCTGACGGTGTCGAGCCGGCCTGTCAGAGGATCGTAGACCGAATCGAGGGCTGTCACCCTCTCCGAATAAGGCTCAACGGTGAAATCGCAGAAAGCCAGATCCTCCTCGGGCGACGAATAGGCGTAGTCGTTGTCCATGTCGCCGAGCGCGAAGACGCGGTACTTGCCGGGGGCGAGTCCCCGGATCGTGAACCGCCCGCGGTCGTCGGTCTTGGCCACGCGCAGAAACCGCTTGCTCGTGAAGGCGGAGTCGGCCATGTCGGAGTGTACGCCGACAAGCATGCTCTGCTGCGGCTCAAGATTGCGGGCGGCGAGCACACGGCCCGACACGCGCAGCGAGTCGAGCACCGGGCCTGTCGAGAAGGTGTAGGTGAAGCCCTGCAGCTTGTTCCCCTCGTTGTTGTCTTCGATGGCGTCGGCGAAATCGACCGTATAGGTGGTATTGGGCGCGAGCGAGTCGAACTCGATGTTGACACGGCGTCCCTGCGAGGTCACACGTGGCGTGGAACCGGATACGGGAGAGACCACCACCTTCTGGAAGGCGTCTTTCACGTTTATAAGCTCGTCGAAGTTCAGGGTCATCCTCTCGCGCGTCACATTGAGCGAGCCCGACGGGGGATTGGCCGAAAGAAACCGCGGAGGGTCCTCGTCGCGCGGGCCTCCCGAGGGAGTGCCGATGTTGGCGCAGGAGGCGGCCCAAAGCATGGCCGCTACGGCTGTCAGAACGTATGACACGCGGCGTGCCGCCGCGCCGGTAAATCTTTTTTTATACTGCATTATGACTCACTGCTCATAAATAATCACCAAAAATAAGCAAAATAATCCATAATTTCGCTCTCAAAAACTAAAAATGTAATGTTCTTTTGTAGAAACATCAAAAAAAAGAGGTATATTTGCAAGCTGAAAGAGTATACCGCCTCCCCGACGGTTGCTTCCGGCGTTGCCGGGCGTCTGCTTTCCGGCGGCGGAAACAGCTCCCGGGCCGACTGACCTACATGAAAATTAATAAATAAAATAACAACAAAACAAAATGCAGAACAAAGGGTTTATCAGCACCATTGCAATTCTGTTGGTTTTGATATGCGGATTCTACATCTCATTCTCGTTCGTGACCCGTCACTACGAGAACGAGGCGCGTGAGTTCGCGGCCAAAATGTCGAAGACTACAGACGAGACCAATGATGCCTACAAACAGAGTCTGAAGCAATTCAACGATTCGATCGACAAAGAGAAAGTGTATCTTGGTTACACCTACAACCAGGTGCGCAAGATGGAGGTGGGTCTCGGCCTTGACCTCAAGGGTGGTATGAACGTGGTGCTTGAGGTGTCGGTTCCCGACATGCTCCGCCAGTACGCGTCGGGCGACGCGCAGCTCGCCCAGATCAACGTCGCCATCAAGAAGGCTCAGGAGGCCGGTGTGAAGCCGAGCGACGCCGATTTCATCGCAAAGGTGGGCAGCTATATCCAGCCGGGCGTCATGTCGGGTCTTTTCATCCGCGAGGGTGAATATATGGGTCAGCTCAAGAGCAATGCCTCGAACGCCGAGGTGATCGACGCGCTCAACAAGCAGGTCGACAGCCAGGTCGACGCGGCGTTCAACATATTCCGCACCCGTATCGACCAGTTCGGTGTCGTGGCTCCCAACATCCAGAAGCTTCAGGACAAGAAGGGCCAGATCCTTCTTGAACTTCCCGGCGTGAAGGAGCCCGAACGTGTGACCGACCTTCTCAAATCGAGCGCAAACCTTGAGTTCTTCGAGGTCTACAACTATAATGAGATTCTCGGCGACCTCCAGAACTTCGCCACACAGTATGCCGCACAAGACACAGTGAACCGTGTCAACCTCTTCGCTCTTCTCGGCGGAGTGCAGCGCAACGGCAGCCCGGTTGTCGGCATGGTGACCCCGTCGAACAAGGCTCTTGTTGACTCGATCATGAGCAGTGAGCTCGCCAAGAGAATTCTTCCCTCCGACCTGACTCTGGCCTGGAGCGTGAAGCCTGCCGAGTTCCCCCGCACCGACGAGAAAGGGAATGTGCTCAAGAAAGCCAACGGCGAGAACCTCACCGACTCATACTGGGAGCTTGTGGCCCTCAAGGGTGACGCAGCTCTCGAAGGTGACGCCGTGACCTCGGCCTCTTCCGAATACGACAACATGCAGGGCAACATGGTCAATATGAAGATGACCGACCGCGGCGCGCAGGAGTGGGCCACCATCACCCGCAACAACATCGGCCGCTCGATCGCCATCGTGCTCGACAACAACGTATACTCTTTCCCCAACGTCAACAACGAGATCACCGGCGGCAGCTCGCAGATCACCGGCAACTTCACTCCCGAAGAGGCCAATGACCTCGCCAACGTGCTCAAGTCGGGCAAGATGTCGGCTCGCGTCGATGTGGTCAGCAACAACGTGATCGGCCCGAGCCTCGGTGCCGAGGCAATCCAGATGGGCTTCGTGTCGTTTATCGTGGCGATCGCCCTGCTGATGATCCTCATGGTGCTCTATTACGGCTGGATTCCCGGTCTGGTGGCCAATGTGGGTCTGATCCTCAACCTCTACTTCACGCTCGGTATCCTCGCATCGCTCCAGGCCGTGCTGACACTGTCGGGTATCGCCGGTATCGTGCTCGCGCTCGGTATGGCGGTCGACGCCAACGTGCTTATCTTCGAGCGCACCAAAGAGGAACTCAAGAACGGCAAGAAGCTCCGTCAGGCCATCTCCGAGGGCTACAGCAACGCCTTCTCGGCCATCTTCGACTCGAACCTCACTTCGGTCATCACCGGCGTGATCCTTCTCATCTTCGGCTCAGGCCCGATCAAGGGCTTCGCCACCACGCTCATCATCGGTATCGTCTGCTCATTCTTCACTGCAGTCTTCCTGACACGCATAGCGTTTGACCTCATCACCAAGAACGGCCGCAACGCAGGCATGACATTCACCACCGGCATCAGCCGCAACTTCCTCACAAGCCCGAAGGTCAACTTCCTCGGCCAGTGGAAGACTGCGTCGGTCGTATGGCTCGCCCTCGTTGTTGTCGGCATAGCGTCGCTCGCCATCCGCGGCATGAACCAGGGTATCGACTTCTCGGGTGGCCGCAACTATGTGGTGCAGTTCGAGAAGGATGTTGACCGTGAGGCCGTGCAGCAGAATCTCACGAAGCTTCTTCAGGAGAAAGCCAACGACCCGACCGTGTCTGTGCAGGTCATCACCATCGACAACCCCTCGAAGCTCCGTATCTCGACGAGCTACAAGATCAACGACGAGTCGGAAGGCATCGAGAACGAGATCACCGACCTCCTCTATCAGGGTCTGCAGAACGAGCTTACCACCGGCGGCAAGCTGATGGACAAGACTGCGTTCACAATCGCCGACGAGAGCCGCGGTATCCTCTCGATCCAGAAAGTGGGTCCCTCGGTGGCCGACGACATGAAGCGTGACGCATACTGGGCTGTCGGAATCGCGCTTGTCTGCATGTTCCTTTACATCCTGCTCCGCTTCCGCAACGTCGCCTTCTCTGTGGGCGCGCTCGCGGCTGTTGCCCTGACAGCATTCCTCATCATCGGCTTCTACTCCGTCTGCTGGGGCTTCCTTCCCTTCTCGATGGAGATCGACCAGTCGTTTATCGCAGCCGTGCTGACCATAATCGGTTATCAGATCAACGACACCGTGGTAGTGTTCGACCGTGTCCGCGAGATGATGAAAGACTATCCGAAAGAGGATCGCTTCCTGACCTTCAACAAGTCGCTCAACACGACACTGAGCCGTACGGTGATGACATCGTTCTCGACTCTGCTCGTGCTTCTCTGCATCTTCTTCCTCGGTGGCGACACGATCCGTTCGTTCACATTCGCGATGATCTTCGGTGTGGTTGTCGGAACTTTCTGCTCGCTCTACTGCGCGGCACCGATCGCCTACAACATCATCCGCCGCAACACGAAGAAGAACGTTGCCTCGGCCGACGGCAAGCCCGTGCTCGAAGGCAACCGCCGCTTCAAATAATACGGTATAATATAATAGTACATACACTCAGCAACAGAGGGGATGTCCGCAAGGGCATCCCCTCCGTTGCATAATCCCGCACGCTCAAACCGGCGTTTTCACACGAGAGGTTTTGCGCGAGGCTTGCGGTGATGTCTGATCGCGCGACCGGCCCGGGAGCAGCGGCTCTCCGAGCCGTTGACGGTGTGCGTGTTTTCGACTCTGTGGCCTCACGCGGAGGGCGCAGAGGCGCAGAGGGCTTCGCGAGGATATTGAGCACGCGAACGGACTGGGAGCTGCGGCTCTCCGAGCCGTTGAAAAATGTGTGGGGGGAAATTGAGAGGTGGCTTTTGTCAACGCCTCGGAGAGGCGCTGCTCCCGGGCCGGACGCAGCGGTTGGCAGTTAGCGGAATTTGTGTTATATTTGCGGTGTAAACATCTGAAACGAACACAATGAAGTCTCTCCATACACATCCGCTGATCGCCATGCTCCTTGCCGTGGTAGCATTCTCCTGCGGCTCAGGGGGTAGCTACGGTGATGTTTTCGCCGAAGCAGAGAAGCGTATCTCCGAATATCCCGACTCCACGACAGTGGCATACCTCGACAGCCTCGCCGCCGACACCGCATGGACGAAAGATATGCGGGAATCTGACCGTGCGCGTTTTACCCTTCTCCGCGTCAAAGCCGCCGACAAGGCATACGTTCGCCACACATCCGACTCGCTGATTCGCACCGCACTCGCATATTACGAAAACCACACCGGCTCGGATCACTACCCCGAAGCGTTGTATTACGGAGGCCGCGTCTACTCCGACCTTGGCGACTCGCCCACGGCCCTCCGCTATTTCCAGACAGCCCTCGACGCTGTTCCTAATAATGAAGAAAGCCGAAAGCTTCGCTGTCATATACTCAGTCAGACAGGGCGCCTGCTTGATGACCTGAGGCTTTATGACGAAGCTGCGATCTATATAAAACAACTCCTTGACATTGAATATGCCATGAAAGACTCGGTAAATGTAATGTACAATCTTGAGTTGTTAGGAATGGTCTATGCGCATAAACATGATTATATTACGGCAGACAGTCTTTTCCGTGAATCATTGAAGATTGCAATGTACTGTAATCCGGATTACGTAAACCGTGAGAAACTGTATATCGCCAAGACCTACCTTGACAGGCAGCTTGTAGACTCCGCATTGAATCTGATTCGTGACATCCCGGACAATATAGTTCCAAAATTCAGACCCCTGGCTCTCTCTGTGGCCTCAGAGATTTACTATAATGCAGAGAAATATGATTCAGCTACTGTTTTCGCTAACCGGATTATACAGGAGAGGGGGCCACGGGGATTGGTAAGAAATGGATACAATATCATATTCAAACCGGAACTGATACGTACATTGTCAGAAGACTCCTTATATAAACGTATTCAGAATTATGTGAGTCTCACAGAAGAGTATCTGCAACGCAATTCCAATGAGTTCGCAGCTATCCAGAATTCCAAATTCAATTATCAGAAACATGATGAAGCAAGAATCAAAGCTGAGAAAGAAAAAACAGCCAGAGAAAAAATGCTGTGGATTATCTCGACATTGTTTTTTGCTTTCGTGGCTCTTGCTTTCGTTGTCCGCAACAGAAAACAAAAGGAACTGATCAGTTTAAACGCGTCACTTGTCGAATTCGAAAAAATCAAGAATCACTATCTATATAAAGAAATAATAAAGGACAACCCGACAGAAGACACAGGTACTGTAGTCCTGAGAGACAGCCTTAGAGAAAAGGTCATCTCAAAATATGAACAACAGAAACACGACATGCCTGTCCTTGACAAGGAGATATCTCAATCCGAAGTATATTTAAGACTTAGAAAGCTTCTTTCTGAAAACAGATGTCTTTCAAAGGATGATGAGCAATACATCTGGGTACAGTTGGAGAAAGCCATAACCGAAGCAAGTCCCGATTTCATAAACACACTGAATGCGTTGGCTGATGCTCCCCTCAGTAAAAATTCCATGGAGATTGCAATGCTTATCAGATGTCATTTTACCCCAAAAGAGATTTCCACATTATTGGGAAGAGCCAAAACGAGTATTTCATCCAGACGACAGGTGCTGAGGTCAAAGATCTTTGAAAATCTAAACGATAATGAAGTTCTTGACTGTGTAATATGGTTATTATAAGTTGGTTGTAAATTTAACGCGGATTGAAAAATCTAAGTTCGGTTTTAGTTCGGGTCGGCAGAAAATGCAAAACCGAACTAAAACCGAACTCATTTTTTTGGAGACAATAAGGGAATGCCTCTATTTTTGCGGCAAACAAATTTTCATATCATGAACAGCTCTTTCAGAAAAATGTTAATTGCGGTATGTGTAACGCTGACATTTGGCTGCTTCTCTTTTGCCGGAGGCAGAACTTTGACTTTCCAGGTTGCAGGAAAACCTGTGCTGACCGGAACTCAAACCAATCCCCAGCCGGAATATCCGGAAAAAGATGAATACGGCGAACGCAAACCAACGCGCCCGCTGGCGTGTACGATCGATCCGGATTCGGGAATCAGTTTCATCGGTCAGGAGACGCCGGATTTCATACTGTATGAGATCTACGACAGCGGAAACATGTGCGTTGGCGCGTATGGAGACGAAGCAGCGTTTATCGACGCGCTCTTCTCTCTTACCGGCGAATACCGCATCTGCCTTAGCACTGTTTATGTCACTTATTCAGGATATGTTGTTCTTTGAATTACATGTCAGTTAAGTGAATTTATTTTAACTTAATAACCTTAAATTATGAAAAAACGAGCAATCTTGTTGTTTTCTACACTCATGTGCGTGTTCGCTTTCATGAGTTGCAGCAACGAACAGCCGGTTCATCTGGAGATGAACAATGAAAACTCAAATCTTGTCAGCATCGATGATGCCTTGTCTAATGCTGATGAGATGTTCCGTCAAGTCTATGGACAGACACGTTCAGACAGAAAAGCAGCAAGTGTCATCCGCTTCAGAAACAAACAGACAAGAGCAAACTCTGCAAAGGACTCGGAGGGATTCTATATCGTTAATTATAACGATGGAGGATTTTCTCTCCTTTCAGCCGACAAACGAGACGTCAACCGAGTGTATGCCATATCGAATGAAGGAGCATTTCATCTCGGGGATACAGTAGAGAATCCCGGCCTCGGCATATATGTGAACGAGATTCTTCCGGTACTGTCATTCGAGGGAATCGGGGATATTCGTTATCCTTATCTGCCTATCGACACTATAATGCCTATCGATCCGGGGTGGTCTTATTTCAAAAAACATTCAGAGCCACTGCTTAGCGGATTTATGGCTAAATTCCATCAGACTTATCCCTATAATGCATACTGCAATACGGGAGCTCCAGACTACCGTCAGCAATATGTGGGATGTGTGCCTCTGGCCGCGGGTACTGTCATGGGGTATCATAAATGGCCGCAAAGTCTTGACGGATATGTCTTTGACTGGGGGGCTATGTATTCTTCTTCAGCAGACTCAAGATGGGCACGACTTTTCAAGATCCTCGGAGGCCCACAGTATACTAATGTCACATATGGTGTTGTTGGTGCGAGCACTGGCTCCGGAGTGTCTTGGGATCGTGTACCTCAGGCTTTTGCCCAGGCTTTTGCCAAAGCAAATTACAAGGGAGGCAATACTCAGGATTTCAGTTCGTCTACCGTAAACACAGAACTTGAAGCCGGTTATCCTGTCATATGTGTGGGTATAAATGCCGGTTCAGGCCATGCATGGGTTATAGATGGAGGCTATACACAAGGTTCTTTGGAATATCCTGTCACCCCCGATGACGAGATAAGGCAAGTCTATAAGACGTACTATCATTGTGTCTGGGGATCGAATGGAGTCTCAAACGGATACTATTTATATTCGACAACTCTTGGCAGAGATCTCCAGAAAGGTGATGAAGGATATATAGTGTCTGCTGGAGAGTACGGAAATCTGAAAGTTTCGTACGGATACAGGCCTAATAAGTAGTATTTGCTTATGAGATCGCGCTGCCTGTGATTGCAGATATACAATAACTCGTATGCAATAACTCGACGATTGGTTGCAAAATGTTAAAAAAAATAAAATAGTTGCAATAATAAGTTTATTTTAGTTTATTTGCATCCGAACCGGTAGAAGTATTCGGATGGCACGTTGGTATTATGTTGAAACATGTATTGTTTCGGATAAATGTCGAAGTTGCTGACCAAAGTATTTCCGTCATAGCAGTGCGATCTTGAGATAACTCCAGAATAATACAACAATTAAAACTAACCAACATGAAAACATTTAAGAATCTGACATTTGCGGCGTGCGCAGTCATGTCTCTTTCGCTCGCTTCTTGCGATAAGGATGACAATGTCGGCGGCGATGCTTCAAATGCGTCCGCTCCAGTAGTCGTGCAACTTCCTGAAGGGACACGTGCCATAACCGAGTCTGCGAATGATTTCTCATTCAGACTCTTCCGCGAGTATGCCGTTTCCGGTGCATCGAATGTAGTGATCTCTCCTCTAAACGTAATGTCGACTCTCGCAATGCTCGCCAATGGAGACAACGGAGAGTCGCGCAACGAGATTCTGCGTGTGCTCGGCAGAGAGACAAGCGATGCCGATATGAACAATCTCACAGCCTACTGCAACTCGCTTTTCTCTCAGCTTCCTGAAGTGGATCGATCGACCGACCTGCGTTTCGCCAACTCATTCTGGTATTCGCCAGGCGTGACTCTTGACGCAGCATTTACCGAAATTCTTTCCGGGCAGTTCTCTACAGAATTTATCAATAAGCCGGTTGGAGGTACAGAGGGAATGTCGGCAGTCAACGACTGGGTGAAATCAAAAACCGGAGGGACCATGTCTCAAATCCTCGATACACCCCTTGACGAGAACACTCAGGCTGCTTTGCTTGACGCAGTGTATTTCAAGGGCATGTGGAGAGAAAAATTTGACAGGTCGCTGACAACTTCCGCAGCTTTCCGCAATATTGACGGAAGCGAGTCGGATGTGATGTTCATGGTTCGCGAGGGTGAATATTCCTACACTCCGCTTGAGGACATGAGAGCGATAAGCCTTCCTTATGGCAATGGAAATTTCAAGATGACAGTAATTCTTCCTGAAGGTGGCAACGATCTCCGCAGTCTTGCATCGTCAATAAGCAGCCGGACCATTGCCGATCTTGAAGAACAGGCCTCGTATGCCACAGTCTCGCTTTATCTTCCGAAATTCGAATGCAGCTCAAATGAAGATATCATGTCATATCTGCAGCATCTGGGTGTGAACCGCCTGTTTGATGCATCGGCAGGCATGAATTCCATATATTCTTCAGGTAATTTCTTTGCTGGAATGTTCAGGCATTCTGTAAGTGTCAAGGTCGATGAAGATGGCAGCGAAGGCTCGGCTTCGAGTGTTGTTCCTGACGGAATAATCTCCCCGGGTTACAATGCGGGAGAAATGAAAGTGGATCGTCCGTTCATGTTCGTCATCTCCGAGACAACCACAAATGCGATAATATTTGTGGGACAGATCACGAATCTATGACAATCTGATTATCTGACGGCGTATACCGACGCCGCATAATGATGTAAACGACGTCTGTTGTCGCGGCATATGCTCCGACAACAGACGTCTTTGTCAATCCGGGACACAGAGAGCGTTGCGAGTGTTAAAATTATGTTATGAAACATTTTATGTTGCGGCCTATAAACAAAATCGCGAGGCGGCGGGTTATTCTGATACAGACAATAAATTGTAAAGCTATTCTAAGATGAGACACTTTGGAAGACACTTATTGACCCTCGCGCTGCTGGCGGGCTTCTGTCTGACTTCAGCGGCCGTATCGTTCTCCGCGATGACCGTGGAGGAGGTTTCAGCACTTCTTTCTCAAGCCGGACAGGCAGCCGGACACGCGTCCGTATCCGCGAAGGATACCGCCGGCAGTGCGGGTGCCGTCGTGCTTCTGCCGGTCGAGCTGACAGCCGAAGATCTGGTCACGAAGGTCTATGGTGTGGTCGATCCGTGTGTCTCGAAAGATGAATGCGTCAGGAAGTCGCGCGAACTGCTGAGGCTTACGCCCGAGGATGACAGCGGTGCGCTGTGGCTGGAGACGGCCGGGGGATATGGCGTGAATTATTACGGCATGATTCCCGACGTCAGTGCCATGGCTCGCTTCGGCGACGAAAAGGTGAGCGACTTCGGCTATTTCTTCCTGTTCCCTTACAATGCCGGCGACCGACAGAGCGGCATTCGCGAGCAGACCGACTTCTGCAGCTCGCTGCTTCAGGAGATGACCGACATCGGACTCCCGATGGATCTCAACACTGAGTCTGATGATCTTTTCGAGGCCGTAGGTGACTACAAGGGCAGTTTTGTCGATATCCGGCTGCTCGACGAGAGGAATGAAAGCGGATCGGGGCGTTACATACTGATCCTGAGTGTCGAACCCGGCGCATTCACCCCGGCCGACGATGTCATGGCAGATAACTGACAGAAAGCGCGGTTTCCTCCGGAGGGAACCGCGCTTCTTGTCAGTTCATGACGGTGCAGCCTGTCAGGCAAAAGCACTGCGTCAGATGGTCGTGTTGTCAGGTGTCAATTGCCAAGCAGAGCCTTGACGGCGGCTTCAAGCTGGGCGTCACGGCCGGCGAGTTCGTCGGCAGGATTGTTGTAGACCTCGATATCGGGGTTGAGCTGACGGTTCTCAAGAACGTTGCCCTGCATGTCGACGCTTGTCACCTGCGGGATGCCGAACACGAGGTCCGGATCGATCTGAGTCTCCCACCACACGGCGGTCATGGTGCCCGGCACGGGCGCGCCTACGAGCTTGCCGATGCCGAGAGACTTGTAGGTGAACGGCGAGCCGTGGGCGTCGCTGTAGTTGCCCTCATTGGTGAGCATCACCGAGGGTTTGGTCCACTGCGAGAAGGGGTCGGAACCGATATAGTGTCCGCGGGGCTTGTAGTCCACATAGCGGCGTCCGCTCAGAAGCTGAGCGAGGTCGTTGTGAAGCCAGCCGCCGCCGTTCCAGCGGGTATCGACCACCACGGCCTCGGCGTTGCGGTATTTGCCGAGAAGACGGTCGTAGACGGCGCGGAAGCTCGGAGAGTTCATGCCCTCCACATGCACATAGGCGATGCGGCCTCCCGAGATTGAGTCTACATACGCCTCGTTGCGCTCGATCCAGCGGTTGTAGAGCAGAGAGTTGAACTTGCCGGTGCTGATCGGTTTCACGGTCACTGTGTCGAGTTTGCCCGACGCCCTTCTGATCTCAAGACGGGTGTTGCGTCCGGCTTTCCCCTCGAGGAGAGGATAATAGTCCTTGCCTGCGAGAATCTTCTTGCCGTCGATCGAGAGGATGATGTCGCCCGCCTTGACGCCGGCTTTCTTTGAACCGAGCGGCGAACCGCCTACGACTTCCGTCACTTTGAGGCCGTCTCCATCAAAGTCCTGATCGTAGAACGCTCCCAGGCTCGCGGTCTGCATCTTCGCTCCGCGTCCGTAATAGCGGCCTCCGGTGTGCGAGGCGTTCAGCTCGCCGAGTATCTCGCTCAGCAGGATGGCGAAGTCGTTTCCGTTGCTTATGTAGGGGAGGAAGTCGCGGTAGTGCGATGTGTAGTAGTCCCAGTCAACGCCGTGGAGCGAGGCGTCGTAGAACTTGTCTTTGACCTGGCGGGCCATGTGGTCGAATATGTACTCGCGTTCTGCCGCAGTGCTGCGGTCGTAAGGCGCGTCGAATTCGATCGGATCGGCGCTTCCCTTGGCGAGATCGACTTTCTGCATTCCTTTGCCGCTGATCACAAACAGGTTGTCGCCCTTCTCGTCGGCCACAAGCGCGCCCGAAACACCCTTGAGGAGCATCTTCGACTCATCCTTGCGTAGATCACGGACATATAGGTTGGCGCCACCCTCGGTGGCCGAGGCCGTGTAGTATAGCTTGTCACCCTTGGGCGAGAGCCAGTAGTCGCCTACCGAGGCACTGCTGCCTGTCAGGCGGCGCATGCGGTGGCGGCGGCTGTCGAAGTCGAGGTCGACGGGTGCGACGGTCTCCTTGTCGGCTTTCTTCTCTTTCTTCTTCTTATCTTTCTTATCCTTGTCGTCGCCGGCGGCATCTTTCTTCTCTTTCTCGGCCTCGGCGAGCAGGGCTGCCTCCTCTTCGGTGGCGTTGAGCTCATCCCAGGCGTCGCTGTCAAGAGCCATAAGCACGACATCCCACTGGTTGCCCCACGATCCATGGCTCTTCATGCCGTATCTGCCGGTCTGGTAGGTGACCGCGCGGCCACCGAGCGCCCATTTCGGGTTTACGTCGGTATATCCGCTTTCCGTCAGGTCGACGATCTGCGATCCGTCGGCCTTTACGGCTGCTATGTCGGTGTTGTTCCAGCCTCCGATGCCGATATAGCTTATCAGCAGCCATTCGCTGTCGGGACTCCATTCGAAGGGCACGTCGCCGTCGGTGTATGAGTAGTTGAACTTGCCGTCGAGAGCCGTGTTGACGGCTTTTGTCTTGACGTCGATGACGCGCAGCGCGGTGCGGTCTTCAAGAAAAGCCACTTTCTTGCCGTCGGGGCTGAATGCCGGCTGCTGGGCTACTCCCTCCCCCTTGTAGAGAGGTTTCTCGACGATTTCGGTGGCATAGGCGAACCGCTTCTCGGCCGGATTCTTTATCTCGGCGGTAAAGAGCTGCCACTGGCCGTCGCGCTCGGAATCGTAGACGAGCGTGCGTCCGTCGGGCGAGAAAGACACCACGCGCTCCTGCGCCGGAGTGTCGGTGATGCGGCGAGTGGTCTTGTATTTTGTGTCGGTCACGTATACCTCGCCCCGGAGCACGAAAGCCACTTCCTTGCCGTCGGGAGAGACGGCCATGCTGGAGGCGTTGCCGTTCTCGAACGATTTCACGACGTCGCTTACATACTGGTCGGCGTTGATCGTTATGTCAAGACGGCGGGGTTCGGCCCCGTCGCGGAGCGTGTAGATATCGCCGTCCCAGCTGAAGGCCATAAGGCCGTCGCGAGAGGCGGAGAGCGTTCTCACGGGGTGCTTCTCGAACGAAGTGAGGCGTCTCTTCGCGCCCTGCGTGCCTGCGGCATAGACATTGAGTGTGCCGTTCTCCTCGCTCAGATAGTAATATGACTTGCCGTCGGGAGCCCAGACGGGGCTGAGGTCGTGGCCGTTGAAGTCGGTGAGCTTGGTGTATCGTCCGTTCTCAAGCAGCCAGATGTCGGATGTGCCCGACGAGCGCTCATGCTTGCGGTAGACGTCTTCAAGACCTTTCTTGTCCTGATAGAGAATGCGTCCGTCGGCGGCCACGCTCACCGCTCCCATCGGAAGCGACGCGAAGAGGCGCGGACGTGCGCCGGGTTCGGTGATATCGACCGCGTAGGTGCGTGTCAGGCGTGTCGGGTGGCGTGAAGTCTCGCGCGACGGGCCCTCGGATGTCTGGTAGAGGATGGTGCTGCCGTCGATGAATGCCAGCGGCGACTCGCTTCCCGATGATGTGGTGACGCGTCGCGGTGTGCCCCCTTTGGCGCATACGGCATAAATGTCGGAGCTTCCCTCGCGGTCGGACGAGAATACGATGGTCTTCGAGTCCGGACTCCATACGGGCGCGGTGTCGTAGGCCGGTCCGGAGGTGAGCTGTGTCGCGTTCCCGCCTGTGGAGGGTACGGTAAAGATGTCGCCTCTGTAGGTGAAGGCGATTGTCGAGCCGTCGGGCGAGATGGCCGTGTTGCGAAGCCAGCGCGGGCTTTCGGCCGATCCCGAGGCGGCGGCTGCCGCGATTGCGGCGCAGATCAGGATGTGTTTCATGCTATAAGTGGTTATGAAATCAGTTTCTGCCGCAAATATAGCATTTTTATTGTAGATTATCTCCCGACAGCCATCTTTTTATTTGTCAGTTTTTATTTGAATGTGCAGTCTATGTTGGGTGGAGTGTCTTTGTAGACAGGCATGATCATACCCGTCTTCGAGCCTATGAATGTCGGATCGGATATGTAGTATCTCGTGCCCTGATAGTCGTAGCCGGTGCCTTCCACCGGATTGTCGAGGCGGACTGTGGCGGCTTCGTGTCCGGGAAAGGATACGAGCTGGGCCTCGCGGCCGAGGGCGTGCCACAGAAACCAGGTGTAGAATATCGCGCGGTCCTCGCAGTCGTTTTTCGGATAGTACAGGGTCTCCTCGAGAAAATATGGCTTCTCGAATCCGTGGAATTCCTCATCGGTGGCGTAGCTGAACACGGAATGCATGAACGTGAGCAGTCTCGCCACTTTCTCATCGCCTTCCAGACCGTCGAGCTGCGAGCGCATCTGACTGACGAGTCTGTGGCGGAGCTCCGGCTGCAGATTGGAAGCCGCAAAATCGCTGACAGGCATCTGCGGATAATTGTAGAGCACCGGCATAAGGTTTTCGTTTACCTCACCTTTGAGGTGGATGGGACCGCACTCGAATTCAAAAGCTTTCGGACTGTAGGGAAGATGAAGTTCGCCGAGTATGAGATCCATCTTTCTGCCACGATCAAGATTGTCGGGAAGACGGCAGGTCATGATATTCTGGGGCCCGGCTTTGGCCAGACTGAACCCTTCAGGTTCGAACACGTAGTATTTCTCTCCCTCGACCATCATGTAGGTGCGTGCATATATGGTCTGGCGGAACGGAATCAGCAGAAGAGGCACGCCTTGTCCGGTTATCGCAATGCGCACGTCATAGCCGAGACTGGCAAGCAGATAGTGGACCGCCGACATGCGCGAGGTGGCGTCGGCGTCGTTGAACCGGCTGTCGATATAACTGTTTATGAGCCGGTAGGTAAGGTAATCGTTAAGCCCCATTTCAGAAGCGAGGCTCTTGATGTGGGGAAGGAGGCGGGCGGCGACGTCGGCTTTCTGCAGATCGCGCCATTGACCGGCATAGTCGGCGCTGGAGTATAGTTTGCGGGTAATGTTGAAATCGACACGGGGCATCTGCACAGGCAGACCGTAGAACGAGAATTCATCTTTTCCGTCAGGCCGCGGTGTGATCCTGCCGCCGTTTTTCCGGGCGGTCTCAGGGAGCGGCGATGTTTTTGATGCTGGCGACGCCGGTTCGGAGATCACAGGAGCGGTGTCAGTCTCCGGTTTTATCCGGCTGCCCGACGGCTCGGCCCGGGGAACAGTCTGCGGTTTCGGCTTGCTGTCGCGTCTGACGCCGTTGAAGCTTTCATATTCGTGCCACTCGCCGTTAAGAAAATCGGCGTAACGGTCGAGAAGGGTCTGCCGGAAATCCTTGTAGTCCGACAGAATGCCCTTGCGGAATTCCTCAAACGATTTCCTGCCTGATCCGGAGGCTTTCGGGGGTGTTTGCGCATAGGCCTGCGTTCCGGATATTGAAATTGTCAATGCGCCGAGCAGCATCGCTCTGACCTTTCTGTTCATTGCCATTGTATTATTAAACAAGCTCTATGTGAAAGGATGTGCCTGCAAAAGGCACATCCTTGTAAAGGTTAATCCTGAAATCCTTCTTTGACAAAATCCGAGATCTTCCCTGCATGTTTCTGAGCGGCCTCGCTCTCTTTCATTGCAGTCTCGAGAGCGCGCTGGCGTGCCTTTGACGCAGCGCTTTCCGCCACGATGAAGTATGCGCGGATCTCATATGACCCGTCGGAGTTTGAGCGGATTATGGTGTAGGAGGGCTCAAGCTCGTTGCGGATCTCTTTTTCCACAAGGCGTTCGTATGCGGCATAGAAGTTCTCGAATTCCGCACTCGGATCGACGCCGTTGGCGTTCATGTCGGCAACGACACGCCCCTGCAGCGAGCTGCCGGCCTCCTGGGCGTATGTGATTGCCGCGTTGTTTATGGCCATCTGCTTGCCGGTGTTCTTGGATTTGGTTTTGGTCGAGATTCCCTCCACCTCGTGGCCGTCATCTCCAAGTTCGTTAAGGCGGTCGTAGTGCTTGGCGAGAGAGTATTCGAGCGTGCGGCTGCCCATGATCTCCCATTTACCTCTCTTGTATTCCGTCAGTTTGGTCTTGAGTTCCTTTTTACGGGCCTTTTCAAGAGCTTTGTTGGCTGCCACGGCGTATGCCGGAACGAGCATTACGAGTGCCACAAGGGCTGCGATAATCTTTTTCATCTCTGTTGGTTTTTATGTTATTTTGGTTCGATCTCGATGTTGATGGACTTGACTCCGAGTTTCGGGTCATTCCGGCGCACTTTCATCAGCCACCGGGTGAAATCTTCAGTTGTCAGCGATGGGAGTCCTCCTGTCGCGCTCATGGCCGGGCGTGAATATGGAGCCGGAGAGAACACTACGTACAGCCGGTTGTATTCCGGATGGTCGGGTGCGGTCAGCACGAGCTCCTCTTCGGGTCCGAACTCCCCTTTGCCAAGAGAGGGGTTGAAGAATGTGTATTCGGCATATCTCTTTACCTTGACTTCGTTTTTAGGATCGCGCGGATAGGGCAGCAGATTGTAGACAGTCCGTGATTCATCTTCGAGCCATACGGAAAGATAGCCGTCGGAAGATCCGAGAAAATATAGATACATCTCATCGCCGTCGCGGAAGCGGGTGTCGGCATTGGCCGCCCTGGTGCCGTTGCGGAGCACTTTTGTCTCGAAAGCGATCGCCTCGTTCGTTATGGCGCGGGCTGAGCCTCTGACGCGGCATCTGACCACCAGATTGCCGTCTGTGCCGATGCTGAAATCATATTCCGGTTCAGCGGTGTCGCCGAGCCATTCCCCCTTCACTTCGGTCATGGAGAGCGCGAACAGGTCGTTGGTCTCCCGCCCGGAGCTGATCCGGTCGGTCTGCACTATGTCTTGAGTGACAATCGTTCCGAATTCTTTCGCGAGGGCGTCGATCCGCGCCTGTTCGGCGGCAAGGCGCATGCATTCCACCCGCGAGTGATGACCGTTGTCGTAATATGTGGTCTCGCCGGTGACGTTTTTTGCCTTTGTCGCTCCCGAGGCTGCCGCCGCGATAAGAACTGCCGCGACCGTCATCATGCATGATATGTAAGTTCTGATATTCACGTTTTCAGGGTCTCATCTTTTTTGTTTTCCACGCGTCGGCCATCCGTCCCGACACCTTGACCGTGGGGGTCTGTATCTTGCGGTTGATGGTCAGCGAGTTCTTCTTGACGTTGTCTGTCACATATTCGCTCAAGTCCTTGAGAGTGACATTCCCTTTTGTATCCTGAAGTTTCTTGAGCAGGAAATAGGTGAAAAGGCCGTGGTTTTTCTCACGATAGGGGAGAGCAGTCTCCTGGCCGGACGCTGCACTGAGCACGAACATGCTTCCCTCCGGATCGGCCTGACGGGGCTTGAGCGCGACGCCGCGGGCTTCGGCCAGCATGCCTCCGTCGCGAGTCGATCCGCTGAAGCATGCGTCGAGGAAAACCATGACATTGTCGGCCCGCATTGACGCCATGTCGCTGTAGAGCTGCCTGAGCGGATATGTGGCGGCAGTAGTCACGCCGTCACCGTCGACAGGCATCAGGAATGCGTCTTTGGTCGCTTCATCGGGCAGACCGTGCCCGGCGTAATAGAAGATTATGTCGACGCCGTCGCCCAGTGCGTCTGACAACTGACGTAATGTCCGGATCGAAGTCAGCATCTCGGCATAAGTGAGATTCTTCATCTCGATCACCTGAGCTTCGGGTATGCCGAGCGTTTTGCGGCAATATTCGGCAAAGGTCTCTCCGTCGTTAAGGGCTCCGGCAACCGGGGTCACGTTCTTGTAGATCTCGTTGGCCCATACGAGCGCGACAGTCTTGTCGGCGCGACGCGATGTGACGGGTATGTCGCGGTCTACGTCGCTTTTGGCCTGAAGCTGTCGTGAGGACGGCTGCCCTGACGGGCGGGAAGTTTCGTCTGTCCGGCCTGCTGACTCGATATATTGTGTCGGATCCGTGAATACTTCGGTGTAGTCATAATCGGCGGCATTCTCCGCGCAATATGAATATGTCTTGCCGGCGGGAGTGACAAGATCGACAGAGGCTATGGCTACCCTGTCATGCTGTATGTAATATTTCGGATTGCGGATCCTGACGCCGTTCCAGCCTGACTTGAAGGCTTCGGCCTCCTTGTTGCCGAGCGGGACTTTGATCACGATCGGACCCATGTCCGAACTGATCATATAGCTTTCGTTGTCGACATCGTAAGGTTCGAGCGTAAGATCGGTGATGCGCAGGCGTCCGGCATATTTGCGCAGATATTCATCTTCGGCGGCGCGGCAGAGTCTGCGGTATTCATCCATGACATTGTCGCGGGTGACACGCTTCTCGAAGTCTTCGGTTTTCTCGAACTCGCGTCTTTTGGAGAACTCCGCGAGGTTAGACTCGACATATCCACGCGCGAAGTCCTGAAAACTCGGTATGGCGGCCTTTCCGCCCGTGGCAGACGCATTGTCATCATAAGTCACAGACTCAGGCATGCCGTTCACAGTGACCGGCTTTATGCCGAGGGCCGACAGCCGGGCATTGATCTCTGCGAGCGGCACTGTCTCTCCGAGACAACCGTATGTCATGGCGAGAGCCTTGAGATATTTGGCATCAGTCGGATCACTCTCCACCACCGCCCCGAGTTTCGACGCCGCGCTCTGGAAGTATGCTTTCGACTGCCGCATCTTCTTTTTGGCCGTCTTGTCGTCGTCGTCCATCAGGGAGCGGTTGTAGTAATCGGCGCCGAGATTGTAGTAGCATAGCGCCAGATGCCTGTTTATGGTCAGACTCTCCGGATGCAGCTCATAGAGGCGGGTATACATCTCAAGCGCTCCGTTGTAGTTGCCGGTCTCCTCCATAAGAGAGGCCTGGACATTGATTAGGCGCTCGTCGTCGGGACGCATCAGCAATGCCCGCTCCATGAGCGGCTGCATCTTTTCATGCTCTCCGGCGTCGAGGCAGTTCTGAAGCGTCACCATCAGCAGGTTGTAGTTGGTAGGATAGCGGTTTGAGGCGGCCGTGAGCCTGTCGGTGACGCGGGCCTGGTTGCCAGTGTTGATGGCCGCCTGACCGAGAAACATCGCTATCTGCTCCCGCTGATCGATGCCGTCGCCGTCGAGATATTCCTCGAAATAATCTATGGCTCGCGTGTAGTCACCGCTGTTATAGGCATTCGAGGCAGCACAGTAGACTATCGATGGATAAAGCGACGCGTTGAGATTGCCGAAAGGCATGTTCTTCATGTCTCTGCGGAGTCGCGTATCGACGCAGGCTGTCGCGAAGCGGTTCATTTCCCCGCGGTTTCCCTCCGATGAGTAGTAGACGGCACCGCGTATCAGCAGAGGGTCAAGGTCAAGAAGGATTCCACGGAGCCGGGTCTGTTCGCTGTCGGAGACGAGACTGTCGGCAAGCGCGGCGCAGACATCGGAATGAACTTCCGCCACTACGGGGAAGAGCGCGCTTTCGGTGGTGCCGTCATACTGTATGAACTTCAGATGCTTGTAAGATTCCGACGCCTTGCCGACGAGAGCTTCGGAACGCGCGATGGCAATAGAGTCGAGGCGGGCAAGCGAGTCGGCCGCGGTGGAGCCGGTTTCATCAGGCAAGGTTGTGGCGGCCGGCTGCTGTCCTCCCGCATGCAGGAGGACAGCGGCAAGCGCGGCAGCGGCAGTTGTCAGTATGAAAGTTTTTCTATTCACTTTTTGTGATGTGTTGGGGTTCTCGGACTATTCAAAATGCGTCGACAAAAGTGAAAGCGGCCGTGATGCGGCGGAATTCGCTTCCTTTGTCGTTGCTGACATTGACCTCGTATCGGTAATCTTTGTCGATGTTGCGGTATGCGTCGACATTCTTTTCAAGGAAATCCTTTACTCCCATGGCGCGGAGGAACGCGAGCTGCCGGTTTTCTTTGACGAGGTTTTTAGAGTCTACGCTTATGGCGTTGAGCTGGCCGTCGACATATACCGGCTCATTGTCGAAGTCTCCGTAGCAGCCGTCATATGGAAGACCGCGCACGATGGGTGTGGCGTCGGCTGTGCCGGTCAGCGACACGCGAAGTTTCTTGCACTTGGCGAGATATTGGCCGAGGTCGCCTTCGAAGGCCTCTTTTACGATTCTGAGCATCGATGTGGCAGCCCCCGATTCCTCCACGTGATACTTGCCCGGACCGAAGTCTTCTTCAGCCGAGAAGCCGGGCGAGACATCGTAGGTGAAGCTGACAAGATAGTTGAGTATCTTGTTGCCGTCAGCGTCGTATTCGGGCACTATGCGGGAATCGACGGTTATGTTGGTGTGATCGGATATGACGTTGTGGCGTTTGGCTTCCTCCATGACTTTCTGACGGAGTTCCTGAAGCCGGAGTTCCTCCATCTGCTGCTGCTGGAGGGTCTCGAGCGAGATCGCGTCGTCACTTCTCATGTAGTCCATGGTGGCGCGTCCGAGATTGTCAAACACATAGGTCTTGCCGTTGTTGCGGTTGGATATTTTCGCGTAGACTATCTCGAAAGAGTCGTCAGGATTGATTCCGTAGAGCACGTCGTCAAGCACGACATCCGAACCTGACCTGAAAGCTGTGACTTCATTCTCAGGCACCGGCAGGAATATCGTCGGCATGGTGTCGAAGTTTATGGCAAGCACGCCGTTGGCGCGGTCGTAAGAACCGAGGCTTACGGCGGCGCCTCCGATCAGATTGCCGGCGAGGCGGGTGGATATCTCGTATTCGAACATTCGCCGCTGACGGGCGCGGCTTTCGTCGTTGACGCGCGCGCGATATTCCTCAATGGTCTCGCCCGGCATCATCTTGAGCCAGTCGGCCATCATGGCGTCAGCCTCGTCGTTGATGAGCCTGTTGAAGTAAGGCTTCATGTGGAGCATGCGTGTGGCTTCGATGGAGTTGGTGGCGGTGTAGGCAAGGAGTGTGTGTCCGTCGGCATCGCTGATGAATGTGAGGTCATTGACGCCTCCCCCTGCCTCGGCATGGAATGCCTCGCGGTCCTTGTCGTCAAGTATGTTGATGATCTCTATTCTGTCGGGGGCCTCTGCGACGGCCACATATTTGCCGTCGAAGTTATAGGCCATGGCGAGACCGTCGCCGAGTTCGTCGATCATCTTGCGCATGTCGAACGTTCGGGTGCTGTAGATGGTGAGAACTCCGTCGTCGGTCAGCAGGGCGAAATCGGAATTGTCGGGAGAGAAAGCCGCGTCTGTTATGACCGCGCCGGCGTCAATGGTCTTCCGGACCGTGCCGTTCTCAAGGTTATGGATTGTGCAGCGTTCACCTCTTATGGCCGCCAGATAGTATCCGTTGCCGCTGACCAACATGTATTCAGGTGCGACTTCGGTGTTGGCCAGACGGCGTTCGGGGGTCAGGGTCCGTGCATTGCAGACATATATCGCCTTGTCGGTTGCGATTATGATGCTGCGGGCATCGGGAGTGTAGGCAGCCGAATAGGGGAATCCATATTTCTTGATGTCGAATTTCGAGCTGCGTCGTTCGCTTTCAGTGGTTGAGTAGATTTCAGCGATCTGTTTTTTCTTGTTTTTGCCGACAACTATCAGGTTGAATCCCGCCGGGTTTACTTCAAAACTTATGATGGAGTCTTTGCCCGAATTGTGAATCAGGTCTCCGCTCATGGTGCGGACGTTGAATCTGTCGGATGAATAGACCGTGTTGCTGTAGGGTCTCAGGTGTTCGGGCGTGTTTTTATGAGACATGCGGTACACTTTCTGTTTCGTCTCGTTTTCCTGTCCCTTTGCCGGCGGTGCGGTGGTGACGGCAGTCGCAGTGATTAATCCTGTAATGATCAGATTAGTGGCGAGTGAAATTCTTGTCATGATATAAAATTTATTCGTTGAGTGATTCAGATTTATGAGGAATTGTGTCGGATTGTATCCCGGTGTGCGGGCATCCGGGCGTCGAATCAAGACTGTCGGGCAGGGCATCTCCGTCGCCGGCCACGCCCAGGGTGCGTCTGACCATGCCTTTTTCGACATATACCCGCTTGCCCGAGGGGGTCTGGCTTCGCCCGAGCTTTATCTTGTCGCCTATGCCGGCGAGCTTGTCGGTGGCCGACTGGCGTGCCTCTATTATCAGTTTTGTGACAGATATTTTGCCGGGGCGTATGGAACTGTATATCCTCTTGTCGAGCGAGTTGAACACTTCTGCTTTCCCGTTTTCAGGGATGTTGAGGCAGTCGGTGGCATTGAGACTCATCCCCTCGGTCGCGGTGACGGTGCGTCCGGCACTTTCGATGGTGACGCCTTTTGTCGCGCTGTGGATCGAATAATGCTGGGCGTATGATGCCGAGGTGATGACGACGGAGAGTAGCAGTGTCAGGATTCGGATGCACATAGCTGTTGTTTTAATAGTTTGTATTTTGTCGCACACCACGCGACGATACCTTCTGCGCCGTTCCAGATGTCAAGCGCGAAGAGTCCGAACGAAAGTATCAGAATGGTGTGTGTGAAATTACAGATCAGATTCATATCGAGATAGAGCACATAGCCGGCAAGAACTGTCGCGACAAGAAGCGCCACCTGAAGGATTCTGAGCGTCAGTCCGCGTGTTTTCCCCGAGAGAGTCAAGGCTGTGGCTATGACCGAGAAACCGAGTATGAGGGCTATCAGGCAGTCCGTCCACCGGGGCATGACGGAATACCATTTTCTGTCGAGCAGAGAGGATAGGGCATGGGCATGTATCTCCATGCCCGACATGTATGAATTGACGGGGGTGGAATGCATGTCGGAGGCTTCCCCGGTGGCTCCGACGATGACGTATCGTCCTGACAGCTCTTCGGCATGTTCAGCTACGTCGCCGATCGGTATTGTTCTGAATTCTCTTGACGGGTAATCTATGGTTTCATGCTGGTTGCCCCTCTTTCTTGCTTCATCGGTGATGGCGCGGTCTCCCAGAGAAGCCATTGCTGTCACAAATGACGGGAGTCGCTCTCCTGATGACAGGGAGTAGTCTATGGCATATTCGCGGATTGACGCATATTCGTTTTCTGCCGGAAGATTTATGACTCCGTAAACCGGTTTTTTGATTTTTTCGTAAAAGAAAGGCTTGTCGGAGATTGTGAAATCTCCGTCGGTGTTTTGCTCCACTCCCAGCGGGAAAACTGCATCCGGCAGTAGAGAGATTGCATTAAGCAGAAGCGAGTCATTCTCGCCCGGCTCGGCGAAGTTTATGTCGACACCGACAACTTTCGGATCGCAGAGTGTAAGAATCTCAAGGCATTCCGCTATCTCTTCCCGTCCGGAGAGACCTATGTCGACAAGCACTATTCTGTCGTCAAACTGACGGACCGGTCTGCTGTCGGCAACTTGAGCGTACAGGTCGGTGGTCCGGAAATCTCCTCGCTCAGGCTGTGAGAAAATGCCTGAAAGCGACGCGGTCATCGGAGATGCAAGCAGGAATGAAAGCGACAACGCCGACAAAGTCACGGCGAATGCTTTCAGAAAAATCAGGCGTGATTTTGGCGCCGGATTGCTATCTTCTTTATTATTAGTGATTTGCGATATCCGGGGGGGGTAAAACGCGGCTTCCCGTTTCGACAGAGACGGGATTCATTCGTTTATTTGCACCGCGTTTCATAAATCTGTATTGTATTCAGGTAGTTCTACGTTTGGCAAAAATACTATTTTTGTTTAAAAATGCCAAATATCTGTTTAAAATTTTCTGAAATTATCAAACAATTATTCGAAATTATTAAACAGGCTCTTAAACAAGCTTATAAACAAGCTTATAAACAAGCTCTAAGATTCCTCTATGTCTTTTTCCTCTTTTTCGTCAATGAGGTCCGCGAGCATTTCAGTACACGTCTGTCCGGTGACGGGGTGTCGCCACAGAGGGGCGAGTTCATCTAACGGCTCAAGAAAGAACCTGCGTTCGGCAAGATGCCGGTGCGGAATGGTCAGTTCTTTCGATTCAATTATTATATCGTCGGCAGCCATGATGTCGATGTCGAGGATCCGGTCGGCGTATTCTCCTTCGGGGGTGCGGTGGGGTGTGGGGTTAAGCCGGCTCTCGATTTCCTTTATGTCGGCGAGAACTTCCTTAGGAGTGCGGTCAGTCACGATCATTACCGCAAGATTGGCGAAGGTGTGGGACGAGACAAATCCCCAGGGCTTTGATTCCATGATCTTCGAGGTCTCGAAATATCCGAATTTCTCTTCGAGAGCGCGGAGAGCACGGCTGATGTTGAGTTTGGTGTTGCCTAAGTTGGAGCCTATGTTGAGGAAGTAGTGCATGGTTGTATGTTTTTGTCGTGTATGATTCAGTGCGCTCTTCTATGGTCAGTGAAGAATGAAGTCGCATGCAAAAATAATCTAAAAATGCCGCACTTCAAAACCAGAAGGTGTCAAAACACGCTCTTGGTCACGGCAGAAAAATATGAAGCCATGTCTCTTTGCCCGCTTCCTGAATTTGCTGACTTGTGCAGTCAATCTAATACCGGAGAAATTCAGGAAGCGTGCATGGCGACATGGCCTCACAAGAACGGATAATCGCAGACTATCCTTGACAATCATTATTCATTGCAAATATAAGCGAAAAATTGATATATGTCAAGTTTTGGCCGGAGGGCCTGAGGTCAGGAGGATGGGCAAAAATCAAAACAAAAATCAAGGTAGTTCCTTTCTCTTCAGCACGATTTCAGCACCCCCTGTATTTTCAGCACGATTTCAGCACGATTTCAGCACGGTTTCAGCGCAAATTGAAAATGGAGAGCTTCCGAAGCGCACAAAACGCGCACAAAACGCGCACAGTAATCGCACAAATGCCACGCGTGGATTTTTCAGAAATCTTGCCTTCGTTATCACAAACCTTACCATTCATGAATAATCAACTTTGAAAATCAATATGTTACGAGTAATATAATTTACCTGACCTTAACGGATAGGTTTATGATCCTGACGGAGATTTCAGGTAAGCTCTCGTAGTGCGATCGATAGTCTTGCATTTCAGACCAAGGGTGAACAAGATATAATGGAGAGATCTTGAGGCGGTTCGGTTTTAGTTCGGTCGGTTCGGTTTCAGTTCGGTTTCAGTTCGATTTTTGTGCGATCCGGTTCGGTTTCGGTTCGGTTTATGTGCGATTCAGTTCGGTTTTAGTTCGGTTTTTGTGCGATTCGGTTCAAATCCGGTTCAAATATGCCTTTGAACCGGATTTGAACCGGATTGCTTCTTCACTCTAATTCCTGCTTTTTCTGCCCCAAAAAATCAAAGTCTATTCAAAGATTTTTTTAGAAATTCCGGCTTTTGTTTTAACTTTTGTTAACTAAGCCCCATGTCAGGCTTCCCCGCAGTATGGCCGCTTACCGTCTTTGCATCCGGTCATGCTCCGTCAGGTCGGGGCTCAGACTGTCGACAAAATAAAATCGGGTCGCGCCTGTGCAGGCGCGACCCGATTGTGATTGGTTTGCGGGATATTCCGGAAGAGCCGGAATGAATTGGTCAGAGAGTTTTCTTTACCTCTACCTCCTCGTAGGCCTCGATCAGATCGCCTTCGCGGATGTCGTTGTAACCCTGTACGGAGAGACCGCAGTCATAACCGCTGAGCACTTCCTTGACGTCGTCCTTGAATCGTTTGAGCGATCCGAGTTCTCCGGAGTAGATCACGATGCCGTCGCGGATCACGCGAATCTTGGACGCGCGTTTGATCTTGCCGTCGCGCACGATGGCACCGGCGATGGTTCCGACTTTCGAGATCTTGTAGGTCTGGAGCACTTCTGCAGTACCGGTGATCTCCTCGCGGATTTCGGGCGAGAGCAGACCCTCCATGGCGTCTTTCACCTCCTCGATGGCCTTATAGATGACAGAGTAGAGACGGATCTCGACACCCTCCTTGTCGGCTTCCCTTCGGGCTGCGGCCGACGGGCGCACCTGGAAGCCGATGATGATGGCGTCGGATGCTGCCGCGAGTGTCACGTCAGACTCGGAGATCGCACCCACGCCTTTGTGCAGCACGTTGACCTGGATCTCGGGAGTCGAGAGCTTGAGCAGAGAGTCTGACAGAGCCTCGACAGAGCCGTCGACATCTCCCTTGACCACAAGGTTGAGCTCGTGGAAGTCGTTGAGCGCGCGGCGGCGTCCGAGTTCCTCGAGACCGAGGCGCTTGGTGGTGCGCATGCTGAGCTCGCGCTGCAGCTGCTCGCGTTTTGAAGCGATCTCGCGTGCCTCCTGTTCGGTGGGGAGCACATTGAATGTGTCGCCTGCCTGCGGCGCACCGTTGAGTCCGAGGATCAGAACCGGTGTTGCGGGGCCGGCCTCCTTGACACGCTGGTTGCGCTCGTTGAACATCGCCTTGACCTTGCCGTAGTTTGTTCCGGCAAGTATCACGTCGCCCACACGGAGCGTGCCGTTCTGCACAAGCACGGTAGCTACGTAGCCGCGGCCCTTGTCGAGCGAAGACTCGATTACAGATCCGATGGCCGCGCGGTCAGGGTTTGCCTTGAGGTCGAGCATTTCGGCCTCAAGAAGGACTTTCTCCATGAGTTCCTCGACTCCGATACCTTTCTTGGCCGATATATCCTGCGACTGGTATTTGCCACCCCACTCCTCGACGAGATAGTTCATGGCGGCGAGCTGCTCCTTGATCTTGTCGGGGTTGGCTGCGGGCTTGTCGATCTTGTTGACCGCGAACACCATGGGTACGCCGGCTGCCGAGGCATGGTTGATTGCCTCGATCGTCTGGGGCATCACGTCGTCGTCGGCCGCCACGATGATGATGGCGAGGTCGGTGACCTTGGCTCCGCGCGCACGCATGGCGGTGAACGCCTCGTGACCGGGAGTGTCGAGGAACGTGATGTGACGTCCGTTGGGCAGAGTCACGTTATATGCTCCGATATGCTGCGTGATGCCTCCGGCCTCGCCGGCGATCACGTTGGCTTTGCGGATATAGTCGAGAAGCGACGTCTTGCCGTGGTCTACGTGGCCCATGACGGTCACGATCGGCGGACGGGGCTGCAGATCCTCCTCGCGGTCTTCGGGATTCTCGATCGCCTCGGTCACGTCAGCGCTGACAAACTCGGTCTCGAAGCCGAATTCTTCGGCCACGATGTTGATTGTCTCGGCGTCGAGACGCTGGTTGATCGATACCATCACGCCGAGGTTCATGCATGTGGCGATCACATTGTTGACCGGCGCATCCATTAGGCTTGCGAGGTCGTTGGCAGTCACAAATTCCGTGATCTTCAGGATCTTGCTTTCGGCTGCGGCTCTCTCGGCGTTCTCCAGCTCGTGGCGGTGCATCTCCTCGCGTTTCTCCTTGCGGAACTTCACGGATTTCTTGGTCTGCTTGTTGGTGAGACGTGCGAGAGTCTCCTTCACCTGCTTCTGTACGTCTTCGCTGCTGATCTCCGGCTTGGCCTGACGGCGGTCGCCACGGCGGCGGTTGCGGTCGCGGTCGCCGCGGGCCTGGCCTCCACTCTGTCCGGCACCGCCCTGGCGGTTCTGACCGTCGCCCGGTTTTTTGCGAGAGTCGGAGCCGAATCCGGGCTGCTGTGCTGCCTTGTCGATATCAACCTTCTCTTTGCCGATGCGTTTGCGCTTCTTGCGGTCGGCGTTTTCGGCGCGGCGCTCGTTCTTTCCCTTTTTCTTGGGGCGGGTGCTCTGGTTGATTGCAGAGAGGTCGATCTTGCCGAGCACCTTAAGTTCGGGACCCGGTGTTGCGCCGGCAAGCCGGAAAGGCTTGTTCTCCTCGGTCTCGGCGCTCTTGGCGGCAGTTTCCTGAGCCGGGGCAGTGGCGGGAGCAGTCTTCTTGACTGTCTCGGGAGTCTTTGCGGGGGCTGCATCGCCAGATTCTCTGACGGGGGCCGGAGCCGGTTTTACGGATTCCTGTTCCTGTCTGGGGGCAGGAGCGGATTCGGGCGCGGGTTCGGCTTTCGCTTCCTGTCGTGACTGCGGTGCGGTCTCAGGTTTTGATGCCGGAGCGGTTTCCGTTTTCTTCGGAGCGGGAGCAGTAGTTACCGCAGCTGCAGGTTCCTGTTTTGCGGCTGTTTCCGGTTTGGGGGCTGCTTCCTGCTTCGGAGCTGCTTCCTGCTTCGGAGCGTCATCCTTCACAGCCGGTTCTTCCTTACGTACAGGCTTGCTATCCTGTGCGGAAACCTTTTCTTTTTCAACAGCATGCTCAGTTGCGGCCTTCATTCCCGACTTGAGGTTGTCGAGGTCTATCTTGCCTAAAATGACGGGGCCGGTCTTGGCAGCCGGAGCGGATGCCGCCGAAGGAGTGCGGTCGTTTTTCTCTTTTTTGTGCTCACGGCGTTTGCTGAAGCCTTCAGCCGCGGCTTTTGCGGTCTTGTCGTTGCTGAATTCCCGCATAAGCAGGTCAACGGCGTCGGAGTCGATCCGGGCGTTTGGATTGCCTTCGTCGACCTCGATGTTGTGTTTGCGCAGGAATTCCACCGCAGTGTTCACTCCTACATTCAGGTCTTTGGCTACTTTACTGATTTTTGTGCGCATATGCTGTTGTTAAATTATACAATACTGGTTCCCCGGGGGCGGACTGTCAGTCCTCGAACTCGGCGCGGAGCACGGAGAGTACGTGGTCGATGGTCTCGACCTCGAGGTCGGCCTGGTCAAGAGTCTCGCGGGGAGCGTTGAGCACGGCCTTGGCGGTTCCGAGACCCAGATCCTTGAGAGCCTCGATCACCCAGCCGTCGATCTCGTCGCGGAACTCGTCGAGGTAGATGTCTTCCTCTCCCTCCTCGATGTCACGGTAGACGTCGATGGTGTATCCCGTGAGTTTCTGTGCGAGGAAAATGTTGAGACCTCCCTTTCCGATGGCGAGGCTGACCTCGTCGGGGTGGAGGAACACCTCTGCTTTTTTCTCCTCTTCGTTGAGGCGCATCGATGAGATCTTGGCGGGCGAGAGCGCGCGCTGTATGTAGAGCTGGGGGTTGGAGGTGTAGGATATGACGTCGATGTTTTCGTTGCGGAGCTCGCGTACGATGCCATGAATGCGGCTTCCCTTTATGCCGACGCATGCGCCGACGGGGTCGATGCGCTCGTCGTAGCTCTCTACTGCGATCTTGGCGCGCTCGCCCGGTTTGCGGGCCACATCCTTGATGGTGATGAGGCCGTCGTGGATCTCGGGCACCTCAAGCTCGAACAGGCGGCGCAGGAAGCGCGGGTCGGTGCGCGAGATGATGACCTTGGGGTTGTTGTTGGGGTTGTCGACGCGCTTCACGATGGCGCGGACTGTGTCGCCCTTATGGAAGAAGTCGCCGGGGATCTGCTCCTCTTTCGGGAGAATGAGCTCGTTCTGGTCCTCGTCGATCAGAAGCATCTCGCGTTTCCAGATCTGATGCACCTCGGCGGTCACGACCTCTCCCTCTATCTCCTTGAACTTGGAGTAGATCGCGTCTTTCTGCAGGTCGAGGATCTTCGACTGGAGGGTCTGGCGCAGATTGAGGATGGCGCGGCGTCCGAACTTCTCGAAGAAGATCTGCTTGGCCACCTCCTCGCCGATCTCGCACTCGGGGTCGATCTCGCGCGCCTCGGTCAGGCCGATCTGCATGTCTTTGTTCTCCACCTCGCCGTCGGGCACTACCTCGAGGTTCTGGTAGATCTCGCAGTCACCCTTGTCGGGGTTCATGATGACGTCGAAGTTCTCGTCCGAACCGAACTGTTTGGCCAGCACGTTGCGGAATGATTCCTCAAGCACCGAGATCATGGTTGTCTTGTCGATGTTCTTGAGTTCCTTGAACTCGGCGAACCTGTCGACCATATTTACTGTCTCTGCTTTCTTTGCCATAAGACTAATTATCTGTATCTGTTAGAATATTTCTGTTTTCATCTGTCGGGGCAGCGGAACCCCGGCCTCAGCGTGATCAGAACTCAAGTTCGTATCTCACCGACTTCACGTCGCCGTAGGCGAATGTCTCCGGCACTACGGTCTCGACCGGACGCTTGGCTCCCTCCGGACGCACCTTGACAACTGTGTCGACCGTGAACTCCTCCGGACCTGCCGAGGCAAGAACGCCGTGTAGCTTGCGCCCGTCGCGGGTCAGCACCTCGACCTTGTTGCCGATGTTTTTCTCATATTGCGCCGGAACCTTGAACGGAGAGGTCAGTCCGGCCGAGCCGACCTCAAGCTCGTAGTCTTCTTCATCGCGGGGAAACGCTTCCTCGATTGCCCTCGATAACTCTATGCAATAGTCGATGTCGACTCCCTCTCTGGAATCGATCTCGATGCGGATCTCGTTGTCACCGCTCACTGTGATGTCGACCAGAAAGTAGGGAGTGCCTTCAAGGCGTTTCTCGATAAATTCACGAAGTGCTGTCTTGTCTGTCATATATATTAAAAAAGTCGGAGAGGACGCATGTCCCCTCCGGAAATCTTTTGCAAAGATACAAAATAATTGTCTCTTTGTCTAACCATTCGTATGTTGCAAGTCTTAAATGACTCTAAAAACTTTGAAATTTAAATATATTTAATATTATTTAACATAATTCAATCTCTATTTCCTTAAGAAATTCGCCGAGAGCGGCATTTTCTGTAACGGCCTTGCGGAGAAAATCCTGAGGAGACAGCTGCCGGACCACCTCTTTTTCAGGATTGATCATGGCTTTGACTGTCAGGAAATCGTTGCGCAGTCTTTCGCGCAGGAACCGGAGCAGCTTCGGCATGGCGAGTTCGAATGCCTGTTGCTGGGCGGGATGGTCCACGAGGACATCGAATTCGAGATTGTCGCGGCGTGTCGGCGAAGCGTTGCGCATCGCGCTGACGAGAATCTTCTGGTCGGGGACGGATGCGATATATTCGTTCCAAGCGGCGATGAACTGCGCGTCGGTGAATGCCTCTTTTTTTCTTTCGAGCGACGAGACAGTGGTGTCTGCTCCGGCGTTCATCTGGAATGAGTGCAGAGGCCGGGGTCTGACCGATGCCGGTCTTGGCTGTGGTGCAGGCGCCGTCTGCGACGCTGCAACTGGAGCGGACGCCGGAGCGGGCGCGACTCTGGCGGATGCGGCAGGTGCGGGCTGCGGTTGTGTGGCTATCGGTGCGGCAGACGGTGCGGGAGCGGAGTCTTTCGGCGCAGAGACCGGAGTTGCGGCGGCAGAAGAGGCGGTGGCCCGTGGAGGCTCCGATGGATTCCGCAGGGCCACAGGGCGGTCGGGAGCGTCAAAAGGGGGCTGCGCGGGCGAGAGAAGCTGGCAGAGCCTGATGAGGGTGAGTTCGACGAGGAGCTGCTTGTTTGACGAGGTGCGGTAGTTGAGGTCACACTCGTTGAGCAGGCGCATCGCCGCATAGTACCACTGGAGCGGCAGAGTGCGGGCCTGGGCGACGAGCCGCTCGCCGACATCGTCGGGCATTTCGAGCAGAGGCAGCGTGCGGGCATCGGCGGCCACCATCAGATCGCGCACATGCTGGGCGAGACTGTTGACGAAGAAAAGAGAGTCGAACCCCCGGTCGCGGATCTCCTTATATAGAAGAAGAGCCTCGGGTGCGCCTCCGCGTGCGAATGTGTCGATGAGACGGAAGAAGTAGTCGTAGTCGAGAACGTTGAGGTTTTCGACTGCGGCCTCATATGTGAGCTTGCCGCCCGACGACGTGGCGACCTGGTCGAATATCGAGAGGGCGTCGCGCATGGCTCCGTCGGCCTTGCGGGCTATGACTCCGAGTGCGCGCCGGTCGGCCTCGATACCCTCTTCCGAGGCCACGTAGGCGAGATGGTCCACCATGTCGTTGATGGTGATACGCTTGAAGTCGTAGATCTGGCAGCGGCTCAGAATCGTGGGGATCACCTTGTGCTTCTCGGTGGTGGCGAGGATGAAGATTACATATGAAGGGGGTTCCTCAAGAGTCTTGAGAAAGGCGTTGAAAGCCTGTGAAGAGAGCATATGCACCTCGTCGATGATGAAGACGCGGTAGCGGCCCACCTGAGGCGGGATGTTGACTTGCTCGGTCACGGCGCGGATGTCGTCGACGCTGTTGTTTGAGGCGGCGTCGAGTTCCATGAGGTTGAAGGAGTTTCCCCGGTCGATGGCGCGGCATGATTCGCATTGTCCGCAGGCCTCGCCCTCGGGAGTGGGTGAGAGGCAGTTTATGGTCCGTGCGAATATGCGGGCGCACGAAGTCTTGCCGACACCGCGCGGACCGCAGAAGAGGTAGGCGTGGGCGAGGCGTCCCGACGCGATGGCTCCCTTGAGGGTTGAGGTCAGGTTCTGCTGGCCCACAACGCTGCGGAAAGTCGCCGGTCTGTATTTCCGCGCGCTGACTATATATTTGTCGCTCATATTCTGGAAATGATGGGTGGCCGGATTGGTTGCCGGCTGCCGAAAGATATCTTTTATGCAAATTTAGCAAAAAAAATCGTACCGCACCCTTCATCTTTTGTTACAGGAGAAAAAATTGACTCCGGAGCCGTCGTCTGGATGTGTGTAGTGGCATACTGCATGTCTAATCATTTTAAATTTTATGTTTTAGCAAAAGTCTAACAGTCAGAATTATATATTTAAACACAGTCTAACCGGACGCATAACCGGTATTGACTGAGGAGCAGATGAGCCGTAATTTTGCCGCGTCAACCAAAATCTTTAATCATGAATGTTAATCTGAAGAAAAAAGTGTTTTATGCATGCATGCTCGCATGTTGTGGCGTTGTGCCCGCATCGGGTGTGACGCTGAATGTTTCTGTTCCTGAAGGGACACATTGCTGTTTTGTGTCGGGAAGTTTCAATGGATGGGATGTGGTGAATGCGGTCGAACTCACGCGCGTGTCAGACAATCTGTTCTCTGTCGACCTTCCGGACGTGTCGGAGTCATCGATTGCCGGAGGGTATAAATACGTGTGCGGCCCCGACTGGAAATATGTGGAGAAATCTGCGAGCGGAGGAGAGATCGGAAACCGGACCAAGCCGTCGAATCCTGATGTGGTGGGCAGCTGGGCGCAGCTCTATGTGCCCGGACAGCCGTCAGATCCCGGACAGACCGCCGATCCGGACCACTGCCGCGGATTCAGAGACAATCCGGAGGATAAGACCGTTACATTCATATTCGACAACAATCTCTGGAAAGCGGGCACAGTGACCAAAGTGGAGGTGCGCGGCTCGTTCAACGGCTGGGCAAGCAAGTCTGACTACGCGCTTTCTTACGACAAAGATAACGACATATGGACAGTGACGTTGCCCTATTCCGCTGTCAAGGTGCCGGGAAACAGCGGGCAGCCGGAATTCAAGTTTGTCACCAACGGGTCGAACTATCTGAGCGGAGACGGTCGTTCGTTCATGCCCGAGGGATATGTGTTCATGAACGGAGACCGCAACAATATTGTGGTTTTTGACCGCGACGATTTTGAGACGATAAAGGCCAACAGCAAGATCGCCAATGTCATAAAGACCGTGTCGGATTTCGATCTAACCACCAGAGAGGGTAAGGAGGAGATCTCCAACTTCCGGAGAGTTCCCGGCACGTCGGCTCTCTTCAGATCATATCATCCCTATAAGTACACCAAGACTTCGAATCCGACCGAGCCTCTGCGCATACAGTATCTTACTGAGCTTGCAGTGGAGGAGGGCATCAAGAGCGACATCTGTCTTTCTGAGAACGAGGAACGCAATCTTCTGTCGTTCACAATCAGCGGAACAAAATATACGGAGACCATCGCTCCGTTCTATCAGGAAATAATCTCGAAGGGTCAGGTGCTGTATGTCGGGACGGAAAATGGCTCGACTCCGTCGTACAATGAGGTGTATTATAACTCGGCGGGTACAAAGTTTGCGGCATGGGTCAAAGAGATATGCCGGTTTATCATATCCGACAGATCGGAGCCTCCCTATCTCATCCACTGCAGGATAGGAACAGACCGCACAGGCATGTTCTCGGCCACGCTTGCGGCTCTCTGCGGAGCAGCATGGTCCGAAATCGAGGAGGACTATGAGAACTCTACCCGTATGGGAATCCAGGAATTCAGAGGCGGAGGTCTGCTCAGATATGGTTTCGAACAGATGCTCGGTGTCGAGGATGTGACTGCGGTGCCCGATCTGGCCGAAGCAGTGGCCGACAATCTCGTGTCGAGAAGTGTCATCACGCCCGATGAGCTTGTTGCTCTACGCGCCAGACTAGGAGCTGCCGATCAGCCGACATCGGCCGATGTCACGATGTGTGCGCCTGTGGAATCGGTGAACTATTACTCACTGACGGGTTTTCCGGTGAACCCTGAGTCTATGCAGGCAGGCGTATATGTAAGAACCGAGCGCCTGGCCGACGGAACATCGAGGACTTCGAAGGTAATGGTCAGATAGATCACGGTCTGACAGTTATAATGTCCGGAATGCGCGAAACCGTGTTCCGGATATTTTTTCGTAAATTTGCAGTCGGTTATGGTAACGAGGTCTCTATGGAAATATATTGACAGCAGGCTCCCGGCGCATCGCGGTGTGCTGGCGGTTGTGCTGGCGGCATTCTCTATGCTGACAGCCGGGTGCGCGGGCGAGGGGCGGAGTGCCGGATCAACAGGCGCGTATCTGGCAGAGCTCGATGCAGCTCTTGCAGACCGGGAGGAGTTCGCCTCCGGACGCGAGGCTGTGATCCGCGAGGCGAAAGGTCAGCTCTCCACAGTAAAGACCGACAGCGATGCCTACAACATCTGCCGCACTCTTTTCTCTGCCTACAGGAACTACAGAGTGGACTCGGCACTCCTTACGGCGCGCCAGAGGCTCGATATGGCAGCGGCACTCGGCGACCGGTCGAAGGCGGTGTCGGCATCGCTCAATCTTGCAGAGTGTCTGAGCGCTGCCGCGCATTATTCGGAGGCTCTCGGCATACTCGACACTGTCGGCGCAAGTGCCGTCGAACCGTATCAGAGACAATATCTTTTCAAGATATATTGCGATACTTACGGGAGGATGGCGGCCTCTGACGGCCTGGAGAATGACAAACTGAGGTTCGGAATGCTTTGCCGGCAATACAGGGACTCGGCAATGATGAGTTATCAGGCGACCGACAGACACCGTCACTCGCTCAAAGCGCGAAGCCTGCTCGACGCAGGGTATCCGGCTGCAGCCCTCAAGGAGATGGAAAATGCCAGACGGGTGTCGTCCGATACGGCTGAAGATCCCAAGATGCTCTACGAATCAGGACTGATATATCGTGCGCTTGGCCGCCGACAGGAGGAGATCGACGCACTGGCGCGGTCATCACTGCTCTACATCAGGAGTGGACAGAGAGATTATCCGTCGCTGATGGATCTGGCGGATGCTCTGAACCGTAATGGAGATCCTGCGCGCGCTTACCGTTATATCATGGCTGCTCTTGAAGATGCCTCGTTCTGCAACTCGCGGTCGAGGACATCGCAGATCCAGGAGCTCGTGCCGCTCATAAGCGAGGCGCATGCGTCGCTCGAACGTGAGAGTCTCCGCAGAGTCTGGAAGATGACCGCAGTCATCATATTGCTTGCCATTGCAAACGGGGGGTGCTTTCTGTGGGCTTATTCCGAGCTGCGCAAAAAGAGGCGCATGGGCCTCAGACTTGAGGAGATGAACCGCGATCTGCATTCCTCCAATGTCGAACTGGAAAGGGCGAACCGTGGAAAAGTCTTGTTTATCAGCCGGCTTTTTGCGATATACAGTGATTATATAGAGCGGATAGACGCATATCGCAAGAAGGTGAGGCAACTGCTGAAGATGTCGCAGCCGGGATCGGCGCTTGACTATCTTGAAAGCAACAAGATTGTAGCAGATGAGCTCAAGGATATGTACAGGCGGTTTGACGCGATGTTCGTAGAACTGTATCCCGACTTTATTCCGACATACAACAGTCTCGTGCATCCCGGAGAACAGCTTGATCCCGACTCGCGCTCGCTCCCCGCCAAGGTCCGTGTGCTCGCGCTGATGAAAACCGGAGTGACCGAACCGGCAGATATTGCCCGTCTGCTTCATTACACGCCGCAGACCATATACAACTACTGTTCGCATCTGCGGGCGGCGTCGCGAGTGCCCTATGTCGAATTCGAGGAAGCCATGCTCGGCTCTCAGAGATAAGCCCTCATCCCAAAAAAATGTTAATACAGGGGGCTTAAAAGCGGGTATTGGGGGCTAAGCAAAAAGAGATCCGGCGGAATTTTCCGTCGGATCTCTTTTTGAGCCGCGAGTGGGACTCGAACCCACGACCTTTTCGTTACGAATGAAATGCTCTACCAACTGAGCTATTGCGGCTGATGCGTCTGCTGCGACGCGTGTCTCGAGGAGCGTGTCGGGGCGATTGATCCCTATGTGCTCTTGTCAACAGATGCAAAGTTAATAAAAAAAATCGGATTGCCGAAAAATTTAACACTGTTTATCCGGCACTATCGGAAATATGCGTTCCGGCACGCTGTTTCTTTCGTCTGATTTGGTTGTATTCAATATTTAAATTAACTTTAGGGCGCGTTTCCGGAGGTCTTCGCCTCCGGGGCGCGGCCTTGGGCCGGAAGTGAATAATCTTTAACAACAACCTGCATTATCATGAAACATAAATTCCTGTTCGGCACGGCAGTGGTTTCCGCTCTTCTCGCGGCGTCGTGTCCCTGCGCGTCGGCCAAAGAGTCTTCGGCCGGAATCTCGCCTGAAATGCTCGGACGCCTTCAGTCATCCTACCGGCAGAATCCCTCGCACCGCGCTCTGCGCAACGCTATAGCCGGCAACTCAATCGATATCCTCGCGGTCGACGCCGCCAGCCGCAACGGACTCGACACTCATTTCTCGCACAGAGTGAAGAGCAGCGGCATTACCGACCAGAAGCGTTCCGGCAGATGCTGGCTGTTTACAGGTCTCAATGTGCTCCGCGCCCAGATGATGGCGAAAAACGATCTTGCGGAACTTAAGCTCTCGCACAACTATAATTTCTTCTACGATCAGCTTGAGAAAGCCAACCTCTTCCTGCAGGGGATGATAGACCATGCCGACAGGCCGGAAGACGACAAGATGGTGGAATGGCTTATGCGCAATCCGCTCAGCGACGGAGGTCAGTTCACCGGTGTGGCCGACAATATATCGAAGTATGGCGTGGTGCCGTCGGAGGTGATGGCCGAGACTTTCTCTGCGGAAAACACGAGCCGCCTCAACAATCTGCTGTCGCTCAAGCTGCGTGAGGACGGACTCGAACTCCGCAGAATGCACGCCGCGCGTAAAAGCGCCCGCGAGCTTGCCTCGCGAAAGGAGGCCATGCTTGAGGAGATCTACAGGATGCTGGCCCTGACCCTCGGCGAACCGCCTGCCGAATTCACATGGACACGCAAGGACAGCAAGGGGAACGTGGTCGACACCCGCACATACACGCCTCAGGAGTTCTATAAAGAGTATGCCGGCAACGACCTGCGCAACGGCTATGTGATGCTGATGAACGACCCGACGCGTCCTTACAACCGTCTGTACGAGATCGATTACGACCGCCACAGTTATGACGGCGCCAACTGGACATATGTGAACCTCCCCGTCGAGGAGATCAAGAAGATGGCGATCGCGTCGATCAAGGACAGCACGATGATGTATTTCTCATGCGATGTCGGCAAATTTCTCGACCGCGACCGCGGACTGCTCGATCCGGCTAATTTCGACTATGAATCTCTGATGGGCACGACTTTCGGAATGGGCAAGGCCGACCGTATCCGCACGTTCGCAAGCGCGTCGTCGCACGCCATGACTCTCGTGGCCGTTGATCTCGACGCCGACGGCACTCCTAAAAAATGGATGGTGGAGAACAGCTGGGGCAGCGGGGCCAACGACGGCCACCTGATCATGACCGACCGATGGTTTGACGAGTATATGTTCCGCCTTGTGGTGGAGAAGAAATACGCCACTCCCGAGACGCTTGAGATCCTTAAGCAGAAGCCGGTGATGCTTCCGGCATGGGATCCGATGTTCGCGCCCGAAGAGTGATGGACCGTAAAAACATACAGTAATGAATATGGAAGATTTCAAGGCGCGCCGCAGCGTGCGCCGTTACGCAGACCGGGATATCGATCCCGGTCTGCTCGATTCGATAATCGAGGCCGCCATGCGTGCGCCCACGTGTGGAAACATGCAGCTGTATTCCGTGGTAGTGACGCGCTCCGACGAGGGGAAAAAGGCTCTTGCTCCGGCGCATTTCAACCAGCCGATGGTGACGGAGGCGCCAGTCGTGCTTACGGTGTGCGCGGACTTCAACCGGTTCTCGCGCTGGTGTCGTCTGAGCAACGCCGATCCGGGCTACGACAACTTCCTGTCGTTCATGAACGCGGTGGCCGACGCCACGATATTCGCCCAGCAGATCGTGGCGGTTGCGGAGGGCGAGGGACTCGGTACATGCTATCTCGGCACAGTGACGTATAACGCCGAAAAGGTGTCGGAGATCCTCGGGCTTCCGGAACTATGCGTGCCGGTGGCGTGCATCACTCTCGGCTGGCCCGACGGAGAGGGTGTCGAGACTGAAAGACTGCCGCTTGAGGCCGTAACGCACCATGAGCGTTACCGCGAGGACTCCGATGAAAAGATAATGGAACTCTTCAAGGCCAAGGATGAATACGCGCCCAACCGCAGGTTTGTAGAAGAAAACGGCAAGGAGACTCTGGCGCAGGTATTTACCGACGTGCGGTATCCGCGTGCCATGAACGAGGACTTCAGCCTTGCGTTTCTGGCTCACCTGCGCGCCAAGGGTTTCATGTCATGACAGACGGGTCGTGACGCCTGCTGCTGCGGCGTCATGTGCCGGTCATGGTGAAGCCCTTGTGCTGCCATCGGCGTGATTCCCATCGGCGTATGAAGACTACGCCGCGGATGTTCTCGTCGAGCGCGAACATCCACCACATGCCGATTATGCCGAATCCGAACGTGATGCCGGCCAGATAGGCGCATACCACCGCCACCGACCACATCCACACAAGACCGACATAGAAGGGGTAGTTGACGTCGCCCGCCGACTGGAGCACGTTGACAAAAAGGATGTTGACAGGCCGCCCGATCTCAAGGATGACGTCTATCCACAATATCGCCGTGCCGAGCGCGATTATCTCGGCGTTTTCGGTCAGAGCCGACATTATGGAGGATCCGCACGCGGCAATGGCTACAGAGAATATCAGAGTCCATGTCAGGGCGACTTTCATGACGTATTTCCCCATCAGATAAGCACCCTGCCATCGGCCTGCGCCGACAAGGTGGCCTATGCATATGGCTCCGGCGTGGGAGATCGCTATGGAGAAGAGATAGACATACATGATGATGTTGACGCAGTAGGTTCTGGTGGCGAGGGCCTCCATGCCGAGCGAGGTTATGAAGTAGGCTATGACAAGCTGCGAGCAGCTGTAGCTCATCTGTTCGCCGGCGGAAGGAAGTCCGATCTTCATCAGGTTGCGGAATTCCTCGCGGGGCCAGCGTCGGAAGATATGCAGGGGGAAGCGGCGCACCGTGGTGCGGAACAGAATGACGGCGAGAATCACCATCGCGGCCATGCGGCATGTGGCGGTAGAGATCGCCGCGCCCTGCACACCGAGTGCCGGAGCCCCGAACTTGCCGAAGATCAGCGTGTAATTGCCGAATATGTTGAGGCAGTTGACTACAAGAATGACCATCATCGGATAGACGGCCTTGTTGTTAGACCTGAGCACCGCCGACAGAGTGAGCTGCAGGGCCTGGAAGAAGGCCGATGCCCCGACGATCTCCATGTATCCCACGCCCTCGGCGAGCATAGGCCCGGCGAGTCCGAGAGCCGTGAGGATCTCGGTGGCGAAGATGCAGAGAAGCGCGCTGACCGTGACGCCCATCACGAGATTGACGACAAGCGAGACGCCTGTCACAGTCTCCATGCGGTCGCGAAGACGCGCGCCCAGATACTGGCTGCAAAGCACGGATGTGCCGAGGTTGATGACCTCGAATATTATGAATGTGAAGTTGATCATCTGGTTGGCGAGTCCGACAGCGGCCACGCTTTCGTCGGAGTGACGCGAGAGCATGAACGTGTCGACCGCGCCGAGTGTCATGATCAGCAGGGTCTCGATGAGTATGGGGAGTGTGAGCGACGCGAGTTCACGTCTGAGCGGCGATTTCACACGTCGGCGCGACGTGATCGCACGGGGCAGGGCCGCGACGGCCCCGACTGCATTCCTTAATTCCAATCTTTTTCTGTTTCCTTATCTAACCTGTACGCAAAATCCAGCCTGTATGGCTTGCCTTGTGTATGTCACTTCTTTTCGAGGAGGTCCGGCCTGAGTCTGCGTGTGCGTTCAAGCGCCTGCTCATACCGCCATTCTGCAATCTTTGCCTCATGGCCTGAAAGCAGTATGTCGGGCACACGCCAGCCCTTGTATTCGGCAGGACGTGAATAGACCGGCGGAGCGAGAAGCCCGTCCTGGAATGAGTCGGAGAGGGCCGACTGCTCGTCGCCTATCACGCCGGGAATAAGACGGACCACCGCGTCGGCCACGACTGCCGCCGGAAGTTCGCCTCCGGTCAGCACATAATCGCCTATCGTGATCTCGCGGGTCACAAGATGCTCGCGCACGCGCCAGTCCACCCCTTTGTAATGTCCGCAAAGGATTATGACGTTGTTGAGAAGCGACAGGGAGTTGGCCATCGGCTGGTCGAATGTCTCGCCGTCGGGAGTCATGAAGATCACTTCGTCGTAGTCTCTTTCTTCGCGCAGACGCGATATGCAGGCGTCGATCGGCTGTATCTGCATTACCATTCCGGCCTCACCGCCGAACGGATAGTCGTCGACCTTCCGGTGGCGGCTCGTGGTGTAGTCGCGCAGATTATGGATCACGATCTCGGCAAGCCCTTTGTCCTGGGCACGCTTCAGAATGGAACATCCGATAAATGCCTCAAGCATCTCGGGCACTACTGTGAGCAGGTCTATTCTCATGATGCGGTCTGTGGTCTGTGCCGGATGACGAAATCCGGCGATTAGAATGCAAAATTAATCATTTAAACGCAAACAGGCGCTCTTCCCGTGCGGGAAGAACGCCTGTTTAAGATATTTTTACCATTCGCGGGTACTTCTGCGGTGTCCGCGCAGCGGTGTCGGGAGATCAGTCGATCTCCTCGTCAGCCTCGTAGCCGCCCATCTCGCGGATGGCGTTCTTGAGCATTGTGTACTGCTGGAAGAGGTGGTTGACGGGAACCTCGCCCTGGGTGTAGTCGTGCATCGGGCTCTTAAGGAAGAAGCTGAGGAAGCGCTGAGTGCCGCTGCGTCCGGCACGCTGCGCGAGGTCGCTCAGAAGCACGAGGTCGAGGCAGAGGGGAGCTGCGAGGATCGAGTCGCGGCAGAGGAAGTTGATCTTGATCTGCATCGGGTAGCCCATCCATCCGAAGATGTCGATGTTGTCCCAGCCCTCCTTGTTGTCGTTGCGGGGAGGATAGTAGTTGATGCGCACCTTGTGGTAGTACTGGGTGTCTTCGTCATTGCCGTGGCCGTAGAGGTCGGGCTGCTCCTCGGGCACGAGGATGCTCTCGAGAGTGGAGAGCTTGGAGACCTCTTTGGTGCGGAAGTTGGCGGGCTCGTCGAGCACGAGGCCGTCGCGGTTGCCGAGGATGTTGGTCGAGAACCAGCCGC
>CAMWRV010000015.1 GCA_947176745.1 uncultured Muribaculaceae bacterium | reverse complement strand
ATTCTGCGGTTTAGTCTTGTTTAGACTTTTGTTGGCCGGAATTGGAAATCGCTGCAACTCGATTGCGGCAATCTGTCCGACCCGCTAAGTGGAGCTGGAGGGGATTGAACCCTCGTCCAAACGCGGAATCAATAGGCTTTCTACATGCTTAGTCTGTGAATTGGTTTTCGAGCGCGGGCAGGATCACGACATCCAACCCGAACCTTAGTCCCTTTATCTCGGGAATTGCCCGGAACTTGCAATCCCCTATTCCCGAATTTCTTAGCACCACTTTATCCAAACGTCTCGGGACGGGGCAATGGAGTGATGTCTCGTTCACCTCACTTTGAGGCGAATAAAGGAACCCTACTGTACTTCAGGTTACGCAGCGAGAGCGTAATTGTTATTTTCGCCAATTATAGTTCGATGCTCTTGCGATTATAGAGTTTGAACACCAAAACTCTGCATGCTTACCTACCGCTTCTACACGCTGTCAAAGCCAGTCAGCCCCGGTAGATAATTGCGCCTCTGCGCATTCTGACTGCAAATATAGCTGATTTTTTTTATTTATACAAACAAATCGTCACTATTAACTATTTTTATTGCTTATAATTGATGAGCACCGGCGCTGATTATTAATTACTGCCAATCTGCTGCGGTGCAGCGCGTTTGGGGTCCTTGTGTCCCGAACTTGTGTCCTCGCGTCCCGAACATTATTTTGCTTTTCTAAGTTTTTTTTCTAATTTTGAATTCCGAGACATTTATATGTGTCAGAATTATATATGATTCGGGCGCTATAAGTATCATCCGACAAACTAAATACGGTGTGTGGCAAATCGGATTGTTGACAGTCTCATCTCATGACTTTCTGTCGGATAGCCTACTATAATCATCAGAATGATCAGATCATGAATGAAATACTCAGCATAGAGCCTTATTCGGAAAAGACCGCAAGGGTACGGATTCTTAATCCTGTCATTGCGGACAAATTTGAACCCGGACATTTCGTGATAGTGAAATTCCAAAGCGACGGTCACCGCATTCCTTTCTCTATCATATCGTCAGACACTCAAGAGGGGTCTATCGACATTATAATCCATCGCGCTGACGGCCTTGACGAAATCCTTGCCATGATACGCACCGGAGAATCTCTGCCCGACCTGCTCGGGCCACTCGGACGTCCTGCCGACATAGCGCAAAATTCAAGGATCCTCTTCTTCGGTGACGGTGCCGGAGTCGTGCCTCTGCTCCCTCTGATAAAGTCGGCCAAAGAGAAAGGCTGCTCAGTAAAAGCAGTCTTGTCTGAACATTCGTCGAGAACGCAATGCCTGATGAGCGAGATACAGCGCGACTGCGATGCCGTAGTTACAGTTTCCGATGACAATCTTCTTGAAAGTGCAATGAATCTTGTCTCGACCGAGTCTATCGATAAAGTCATCATGTCAGGCCCCACTCTGATCATGAAACGCCTCGCTCTTGAGACAAAAAAACGTGGCATACCTGCAGACTGTGTACTCAATATGCTCATGATCGACGGCATAGGGCTGTGCGGCATATGCCGTGTCATAGTGGATGGAGAGCGCAAGCAGACATGCACCGACGGCCCCGTTTTCGATGCGCATAAAGTGGATTTCGACCAGATGTTCAACCGACAGAGACTATTTGTATGAAGACCGGATTCAAGACTGACCGTGACGCCGAATGGCGAATTGAACTAAGAAACCGCATGAGTGCGAAAGAGCGCACGGCCATACCGCGTGTGAAGATGCCTGAGCTCGATGCTGAATACCGCAAAAAGACACACCGCGAGGTCAACGAGGGTCTGAGTCTCGAACAGGCGGTGCTTGAGGCCACAAGATGTCTCGACTGCCCTGATCCGGGGTGCATCAAGGGCTGCCCAGTGCATAACGACATACCCGGCTTCATAAAGAATATCGAGCGTCGCGAGTATCCGGAAGCGATCAAAGTGCTCAACCATACCACCGTTCTCCCGGCCGTGTGTGGTCGTGTCTGCCCGCAGGAAAACCAATGCGAGGCGTCTTGCATCTACAACAAGATGAAAAAGCCATCCGTGGCAATAGGCAATCTCGAACGATTTGCCGCAGACTTCGAGCGTCAGATCACCGGCTATATTCCTATAGAGAAACGCAAAGCGGAGGAAGACTCGGTAGAGGAAGCAGCTCCCCGCCACTTCTACCCTATCAAGGTTGCCGTGATAGGCAGCGGCCCGTCAGGACTGACATTTGCCGGCGATATGAGAATGCGCGGTTACGGCGTGACAGTCTTCGAGGCGCTAAGCCAGTTCGGCGGCGTGCTGAAATATGGCATTCCTGAATTCTGTCTGCCCAACGAGATAGTGGATCATGAGATCGGCAAATTGCGTAAGATGGGAGTTGAATTCCGCAAAGACACGCTCATCGGCGCCACATACACCTACGACGAACTGTTTGCCATGGGATTCAAGGGAATATACATAGCGACCGGAGCCGGCAAACCTCGTTTTATGGGAATACCCGGCGAGAATCTGCCGGGCGTCATGACAGCCAACGAGTATCTTATCCGGCTGAACTGCCTCGGTCCCGGCATATTCGGAGTGAACGGAGTGTCGCTCGACGGCAAGCGTGTGGCGGTGATAGGAGGAGGCAACACTGCGATAGATGCCGTGCGCTATGCCGTTCGCATGGGTGCGGAGAGAGCAATGCTTGTCTACCGTCGCGGACTTGACGAAATGCCGGCGCGTCAGGAAGAGATCAGACACGCCCGAGAGGAGGGAGTGGAATTCATGATGCTCTGCAATCCGGTGGAATATCTGCCCGACACAAACGGCTATCTCCGCGCCATGCGTGTCCAGAAGATGGAGCTTGGAGAACCCGACGAATCCGGACGCCGCAGTCCGCGCCCCGTCGAGGGAGCCATCGATGAGATCGAGGTGGATCTCGTAGTGGAAAGCGTAGGCTATCTTCCCAACACTCCGCAGCGTCTTGAGGGGGTGACAATGAACCGAAAGGGCGAGATCGTGGTAGACGAGACCTCCATGCAATCGTCGGCTTCGGCCATCTATGCCGGAGGAGACATAGTGCGCGGGCCGGCCACAGTAATTCTTGCCATGGGTGACGGCAGAAAGGCCGCTGCCTCAATGGCAGAGGCTTTTGAAAAAGCCATGGGGGAGATCACGTTGTAAAACATCAAAGACGAAACAGGCCCGACGGCTACAGAATGAAACAGATCGGCATACTGAGTGACACGCACGGATACTGGGACGACCGCTATGCGGCGCACTTCGCGGGTTGCGACGAGATATGGCATGCAGGCGATATCGGTGACATCACCATAATCGAGCGCCTGCAGGAGGTCGCGCCTGTGGTGCGTGCCGTGTCTGGCAATGTCGATCATGGAGAAGTGAGGCGGAAATGTCCTGAGATCATCGAATTCAGATGTGAGGACATTCCCGTGCTTCTGACGCATATCGGAGGCTACCCGGGCAAATGGTCGAAAGGGATGAAGACTCTGCTGCGTGAGTCAGGCATACGCCTGATGGTAGACGGGCATTCCCACATACTACGCATAATGTTTGACCCGGAACTCGGACTTCTCCATATCAATCCGGGAGCCGCAGGCCAGCAGGGCTGGCACAAAAAAAGAACTCTTGTCCGACTTAAAATTGACGGAAGCGACATGCGCGACTGCGAAATAATAGAACTCGGACCGGAAACCCATGACTCATCAGCCACGTGAATGTCAGAGTATGCCCATTGACCTTGCTGATTTCAAAGTCACCCACCTGCCCGACAAGGTGCGTACGGACTGGCTTATCCGTAATTCTGAATGACAACTCAGACTCCATCCCCCGGTGTGTGGCCGTTCATGAAGTCTCCACTCTAAATTCGAGAGCTTCGGGATCAAATGCGATGCCCGGACGCAAGAAGTATCGCTGCAGCGAGCCGTCATCAGCCAGTTCACGCGGCGTGCCGACGCGCACACCGAGCCTGCGGTCGGCGAGCCATATACGGTCGGCGAGCGCAAGAGCCATGTTGAGGTCATGGGTAGACTGAAATATCGTCTTGTCCTGCTCATGGGCAAGACTGCGCAAGAGCCTCATCATCTCGGCCTTCCCCGGAAAATCAAGAAATGCGGTCGGCTCATCAAGAAAAATCACCGGTGTCTCCTGCGCAAGCGCCTTGGCCACCATCACGCGTGCGCGCTCACCGTCGCTGAGCGTATCCACAAGCCTGTCACGAAGATCGCCAATGCCAGTCAATTCCATGGCCTCCTCCGTCACCTGCCTGTCCCGGTCGGTCAATCTGCCCCAGAAACCGGTGTAGGGGCTTCGTCCGAGAGATACCAGTTGCACGACTGTCATCGACGAGACTGATGGGCGTTCGGTAAGTACCACTCCAATCTTTGAGGCGAGTTCAGACTGCCTGTACGATGTGATGTTACGTCCGTCAATAAGAATCGAACCCTCAAGCGGAGGGATGAACCCTGAAAGTGTGCGAAGCATTGTTGTCTTGCCCGCGCCATTCGGCCCGAGCAGACATGTGAATTCTCCCCTGCGAAGTTCGGCAGAGATATCAGACTGTATACGCACGTTGCCGTGCGGAGTTATATGCCCGATGGTAAGACCTATCAGTTCCATTGTAAACAAATTAACGGTCATGCAGCCAGCATGCTTTTAGACCTGTATAATATAACGTCAGGCAACACATAATCGCACATGCTGTTGTAAAATTGAGAAAGAATAATTATTTTTGTAAAAAATATCGCCACGATGAATCGGGGTGGAATTCCCCGACAGTCCCGCTACGGTGAAAGTCCGACCATCGACGATATCCTGAATGCACAGTTTTCCACGAGGATGAGAAAGCGAAAAGAATTATTCTTACCCATGATCCTCGTGGCTGTCCCGGCATTGAACTCCGGAGCGGCCACGCTTTTTTCTTCCCCCGACACGACAGCGACCACGCTCGACGAGTTGGAGGTGAAAGGCACGCGCGGACAAAGCGGGTTAGAGTCGACTGCGCCGACTCATACCATAGACGCCGCACAGATCAAGACGTCAGGCATAACCGACATAAGCGACGCAATGCGCCGCATGCCCGGAGTCAACCTTCGTGACTACGGCGGGTCGGGAGGCATGAAAACAGTCTCGGTGCGCGGCCTCGGAGCCCAGCATACAGGAGTCATCTACGACGGCGCAATGCTCGGAGACATCCAGGGAGGTCAGATCGACCTGTCGCGCTATTCGCTCGAAAATCTGTCGTCACTTTCACTCTCGATCGGAGATGCCGATGACATCTACATCCCCGCACGCGCCGTATCAACGGCCTCGACACTGTCGGTCAGCACTCTGCAGAATCCCGACATGATGTCGTCGCGACCATCGCTAACAGCCGGTGTTCGCGCCGCATCGTTCGGCACGGTAAATCCGTCACTACGGTTTGCCGCAAGCAACGGTCATGACCTCGGCATGAGTCTGACAGGTGAATACACACACGCCAAAAACAACTATCCCATCATAATACGCAACGGTTCTGCCACGACTCACGAGAAGCGCGACAACTCACAGATCAATCTCGGTCACGCAGAAATCAACGGCATATGGAAACCGACAGCCGGAAGCCGGCTTCAGGCCAAGGCATACTGGTTTGACAACTCGCGTCATCTGCCCGGTCCGGTCACCTATTATAACAGCGTGAGCCACGAACGGCTTCGGGAGCGCAACATGTTCGGACAGTTGTCTTACAGCATGAAGCTCGGACAGATGTTCTCGCTCAAGGCTCTGGCAAAATATGACCATGCCTTCACCCGATACCGTGACACCGACGGCCGTTATCCCGGCGGAGAGCTTGACCAGAAATACACCCGACAGGAAGAGTATGTTACAGCCACACTATTATGTCGCCCCCTCGGCGGACTTTCACTGACATATTCGGCAGACTTCTGGCACAACTCTCTTCACAGCAATCTACGGGGAGAAAACCGTCCGTTCAGAAACTCCTTTCTTCAGGCTCTTTCGGCACGCTGGCAATGGCAGAGACTGACCGCGACCGCACGGGGGCTGCTGTCGATAATACACGACAAATCGGCGACTGTTCCCGACGGAAAGACAGAGAAGCGCATCTCCCCTTCCGCCGGAATATCGGTCAGACCTCTTGAGAATGCCGACTGGCATCTGAGAGTGTCATACAAAGACATAATGCGCATGCCGACATTCAACGAGCTATATTTCGACCATTACGGATCAGTAAACCTAAATCCTGAGACAGCCTCGCAGCTAAACGTCGGCACTACATTCAGCCGCGCCATATCGTCGTGGCTTCCGCAGATAGAACTCACCCTCGACGGATACCTCAACCACGTGCGCAACAAGATCGTCGCCATGCCCTACAACATGTTCATGATGACCATGACCAATCTCGGACGCGTCCGCATCGCAGGACTCGACGCCACGATTAACGCCGAGTTTCTTCTTGCCGAAACACACTCCCTGCTTCTGTCGGGCAACTACAGCTACCAGAGGGCGGCTCCCCGGACTGATCCGGCAATGGCGGACTGGATGAAACAGGTGGCCTACACGCCGCTCAACTCAGGCGCATGGTCGCTGACTTGGCAGAATCCATGGGTAAACATAGTCGCGCACGGATCCGGCTGTTCGGCCCGCTACTCCATCAGTTCCAACATACCCTCCACCCGTATCGGAGGATACATGGAAACCGGCATTACCGCATATCGCGACTTCAGGCTACGCGCCTGCACACTCGAGGCACGCGCAGATCTCCTCAATGTCTTCGATAAAAGGTATGAGATCATAGCGCGATATCCGATGCCGGGACGGTCATGGTCTGTATCACTGACATTGAAAATGTAACAAATCAACATATTGACAAATCAACAAGAACATCAATACTAACAAACTGACTGAAAATGAGAAAGTATCTTTACCTTTCAATCGCGGCTCTCTGTGCCGCATCACTTGCATCGTGCAGCAGCGATGACAATAACGAACCCGAAGTGCCGGTGACAGGACAGAAAAGTCCGGTCTATGTGCTTAACCAGGGTAACTTCTACAACGCCATCGAAGGTGGCCTCAGTGTGATCGATCTTGAGGAAAAGACAATTTCCAACAATGTATTCAAATCTGCCAACAACCGCAGTCTCGGCGACACCCCCCAGTGCGGAGTGGCATACGGATCAAAGATATATGTCGGCACATCGCAGTCGAACACTATAGAGATCATCGACCGCGCCTCTTACCTGTCGTACAAGCAGATCCGCCTCTCTGAAAATCCTCAGAACGGCACGTCGCCCTACTCCATGGTGGCAGACAAAGGTTATGTATACATCTCCATGTATGACGGTTATCTCGCACGTCTCGACACACTGACTATGACAATCGACAAGAGTGTCGCAGTCGGTGCGAATCCCGACCAGATCGCCCTTCACAATGGCAAGATATTTGTTCCTGTAAGCGAAGGAATGAACTGGCCTGATTATGGCCGCACGGCGTGCATAGTCGATCCTAAGTCGATGACTGTTGAGAAGAAATTCAACGTCGGTCTGAATCCCACACAGTTCATATCAACCGGCAGCAACCTGTTCCTTCTCTGCAAGGGCAATTACGCCGATGTGCCGTCAACTCTCTATGAGATTACAGAGGGTACCGACGACAACAACAATCAGACCTACGTATCCTCAACGATCTGCAACGCAACCCTCGCAGCCGCTTTCAACGGGTCTGTGGCAATAATCGACGAGCCGTTTGTGGAGGGAGCCCCCCAGGCAACATACCGCACATATGATCCTGAGACCAAGGCTCTCAGCGACTGGAACATCGAGCAACCCGATTACGCCAACGCTATCTACTTCGACAGTATGTCAGGCAACCTCTTCATAGCGTCATATGTGATGAACGGCATGTATCCGAGTTATGACCTCCCCGGATACGTCAATGTATACGACACCACCGGAGAAAACCTTCTCTTCAAGGCGGATCTGGAAGCTGCCGGTCCCGCCTGCATGTTCAGTCATAAGAAATGAAAATATCCGTTTTAAGTATATTATTGGTAATGACGACATTGTCGCTCCTGCTCGGATGCAGGGGCGGCAATGTTCCGCATTCAGACGACGCTGGTCAGAACATGATGCGTCATGCACGCAACATCCTGATGACAGAAGAAGGAGACAGCCTGACGCTCGTGACTCTGCGCAATCCGTGGGACACAACCCGGACAATGGCCCGCTACGCGCTCGTTCCGCGGGGACACAGACAATCCGCACAGCTCCCTGCCGGAACTGTGACCATAGAGGTGCCGCTCGACCGAAGCATAGTCTACTCCGGAGTGCATGTTTCGCTCATAGACGAATTCGGAGCTATGGATGCCGTGACCGGAATATGTGACGCCGAATATGTCAGCGACAAGCGGGTGCGTCAGGCCATTGCCGACGGAAAGATAACCGACTGTGGCAACAACAGCATGCCGGTCCTGGAACGCATCATAAGTCTGCGTCCGCAGGCAGTGCTCCTCTCGCCATATGAGAAATCTGACGGAGGTTCCATGTATGCGAGCACAGGAATCGCAGTAGTGGAGACAGCCGACTACATGGAGCAGACTCCCTTAGGCAGGGCGGAATGGATGCGCTTCTACGGCAGACTGTATGGCAAAGGCCATGAGTCTGATTCCATATTCAACTCTGTTGAGAAAAACTATCTTGCGATGAAAGAAAAGGCCGCATCGTCCGTAAGCCGCCCAACGGTGCTCTTCGACAGAATCTACAGCGGCACATGGGATGTGCCGACATCACGCTCTGTGACCGGTCATCTTATTGAGGACGCCGGAGGCACAAACCCTTTTTCCGACAGAAATGACGGGGGGGCGGCGCACCTTACACCCGAAGAAGTGCTATACACAGCGCAGAACGCCGATCTATGGCTGATACGCCACTTCGAGGCCAGCGGTCTTACTCTTGATCAGTTGAGAAAAGACAATCCGATATATGGAAAATTCAAGGCCCTTCGTAAAGGAAATGTATTCTTTGCCAATACACTGGAGTGTCCACTTTTTGAAGACGGCTCCTTCCACCCTGACCGGACTCTGCGTGAGATGATACGTCTTATTCACCCGGAGAAAGATTCTTCCCCTCTGCAATACTACACAAAGGCAAACTGACCGTCATAATGCGACTCATCCTCTTGACAGCAGCCACACTCGCTCTGCTTGTGGCAAACGTGTTTTTCGGAGCGATCCACATTCCCGCTTCCGACATATGGAGCATCCTGACCGGCAATGGATGCAGCAACGAGGCAATCGAATATATTGTGCTCGGCAGCCGCGTACCACAAGGCATCACAGCTCTGCTCGCCGGAGCCGGACTCGCGGCGGCCGGTCTGATGCTTCAGACCGTTTTCCGCAATCCATTGGCTGGCCCATCTGTGCTCGGCATCACCTCGGGCGCGAGTCTTGGCGTGGCTCTGGTCATACTGCTCTTCGGCGGAATGATCTCGATCGGGAGCGAGAGTTTAGGCGGGAGTCTGGCTCTGACCGCAGGCGCACTTGCGGGCAGTCTGGCGGTTATGGGCGTGCTTATCGCCCTTTCAGCCCGTGTGCGGGGAAACCTCACTCTCCTCATAGCCGGCATGATGACAGGTTATCTCGCATCGTCTGTCGTGACACTGCTGTCATCCGTCTCTACCGCACAAGGCCTTCACAGTTACGTCATGTGGGGCATGGGCACATTCTCGGGGGTAACGCCCGACAGACTGCCCTGGTTCTCGGCATTGACCGTGGCCGGGCTGCTTATGGCAATCTTTCTTGCCAAGCCCCTGAATCTCCTTCTTCTCGGCGATAACTATGCTGCCAATTTAGGCGTGAACATACAGAGAGTCCGGCATATGCTCCTCGCCGCCACCGGACTCCTGTCGGCCATAGTGACAGCATGTTGCGGCCCGATCGGTTTCATCGGACTCGCCATGCCTCATATAGCGCGACTGATATTCCGCACCGACGACCATCTGATCCTCATGCCTGCAACAATGCTTTGCGGGGCGGCACTCGCGCTCGCGTGCAATCTTGTCAGCGTGCTTCCCGAAGGCAACATAATTCCCATAAACGCCCTCACTCCCTTGGCCGGGGTGCCGGTCGTGCTCTATGTCATTATGAAAAAGCAGTGACCTTTCACTGAAACACACACATAAAAATCCCCGTCACAGTCATGCGGCGGGGATTGTCATTATATTACGGCCAACGGTCTTAATCTATAAACCGTTTCGTTATGGAGTCATAGGCATCTATGCGGCGATCGCGCAGGAAAGGCCACCACTGCCTTACATTCTCGGAGCGGGCCATATCAATTTCAACGATCTGTTCCGAGGGTGCATCGTCAGGAGCAAGGAACAGCAGCTCTCCCTGAGGCCCTGCCACAAAACTCGCCCCCCAGAAATCGATGCCGGACGTCTGGCCTGACGGATCCTCCTCAAAGCCGCAACGGTTTACCGACACCACGGGAATGCCGTTGGCCACTGCATGCGATCTCTGTATCGTGATCCACGCGTCGAGCTGACGCTGTTTCTCATCGTCGGAGTCATCGGGATTCCAGCCGATGGCCGTCGGATAGACAAGCATCCGCGCGCCACGCATCGCCATGAGGCGGGCCGCCTCCGGATACCACTGATCCCAGCATACCAGCACACCGATGCGGCCGAGCGAAGTCTCCACAGGCTCAAATCCGAGATCGCCCGGGGTGAAGTAGAATTTCTCATAGAATCCAGGATCGTCGGGAATGTGCATCTTGCGGTATTTTCCGCATATGCTACCGTCTGTATCGAAAACCACAGCCGTGTTGTGGTACAGTCCCGGAGCCCGGCGCTCGAACATGCTTGTCACTATGACCACACTGTTGGCAGCAGCCGCTGCTCCATAAAATTCCGTGAACTCGCTCGGAATCTCTTCTGCATACCTGAAGTTTTCCACATCCTCGGTCTGACAGAAATAGAGAGAGTCGTGAAGTTCGGACAGAACCACCACGCGCGCGCCGTCGGCGGCAAGATTCTCGATCGCTGTCAGATTGCGGGCGCGGTTGGAATCGACATCCTCGGAAAAACTGTGCTGTACTATTCCTACTTTCATAGTGCTGTTATTATATTTTCATAGTGCTGTTACTATATTTTCAGGCAGAGTCATTGTCGAGCAGTGCAGAGATCCGTGCTGTTTGGTAAGAGTCACACAGTCTACCGGCACCACCTTGTGGTCGGGAAATGCCACCCGCACGGTCTGACACGCAAGTTCATCCTTTTCCGGCTGACCGTAGACCGGCATGTAGACGGCACGTGGAGTCACAAGATAATTCGCATATGTCGCCGGGAGTCTGTTGCCTTCTTCGTCATACATCGCATCGGGAAGCGGAAGTTCCAGAAGATTGTAAGGCTCTCCCTCTGCATTGCGGAACATCGAAAGCTGCGCGCGCATATGGAGAAGTTCCTCGAACTGCGGATCATCCATGTCGCGGCATCCGGTGAAAAGAATCATGTTGCCCGGAGCCAGACGACAGAGGGTGTCGATATGCGAGTCGGTGTCATCGCCGATCAATGCGCCGTAATCGAGCCAGAGTATGTGATCCACACCAAGCTCACGCGAAAGGATCTCCCCTATCTCGCCGCGTGTTCCGCCACCGTTGCGGTTGGGCGAGAGCAGACATCTCGTGGTGGTCAGCAGAGTCCCGCGGCCATCAGTTTCGACAGATCCACCTTCGAGAATGAAATCACGTCTGTTGCGGTACTGTCCAAAAGGCAGAATTCCACGCTCTTTCATGTTAAGATTGACCAGATTGTCGCGGTCTGCTGCAAACTTCAGGCCCCATCCGTTGAAGCCGAAATCGACAGCACGCAGACGTCCGTGTCTGACAACCGAAATCGGGCCGTAATCGCGCGTCCAGGTGTCATTGGTCGGAATCAGTGTGACTGTCACAGTTCCTTCGGGGCAACCTTCTGTCACAGCGCGTGCCTCCTGCTCACCCGGAGACAGAAGAATCACTTTCTCGCCGTTCTGCACGAGAGCCTCTATCAGGCGCTTGAACTGATCAAGGGCTTCAGGAAGAATGTCCGCCCAGTCAGTATCTTCGTGAGGAAGCGCGAGCAGAATCGGGCCGTCGCACTCCCATTCGGCGGGATATATTATGTCGTTATCCATAAACTGCTTATATTTGGAAACTGCTTGAATATGATCTTTACTCTTTAGGCAATGACAATGCCCGTGTGGATTCGAGAATCGGCAGGTTGGTCTCGGTCGGGACATATATGACCGTCTTGTTGCTTAGATCAGACTGCTGGCGCACCCAGAGATACTGGATATAAGTCGGTGTGATGCTGCCGTTTTCAATACGGATAGCCTCGGCTGCGCCTTTGGCGCGTTCGATTTCGGCCTGCGCGTTAAGTTTTTCCGCCTCAAGATTGGCTTTTGCCTCTTCGATCTTGATCTTGCGGTTCTGTTCGGCCTTCGCGAACTCAGCCTTTCCCTCCATCTCCTGAGACCACACATTGTACCAGGGACGGATGAAAGCCATTGCCACGATAAGCAGCACGATTCCCGCCAGACTCCATACCGCTCCCCTGATAAGTTTAGGAGTAGCGTTGATGTTATTATTGTTCATAATCGATTTGTTTAGGAGTGTCTTTTGTCAACAAGACAAAGATAACACTTTTTTTCGAGATTACGGCACGCTACGGCAAAGATAACAGATTATTCACCAATGATTGATCATTCGTCGGATTCCGCTTCAGAGGAGATTCGGGTAAGACGTGACTCGATGCTGCGGGCAAGCGAGGCGTTGGTTCTGATGAAGTGGATCAGTTCCTCATCCGGCGCAGTGTCGGGATTGACCGGAGTGAGCATCTGGTAATTTGCCACAAATGCAAAGCAGTCTTCAAGCAGATCAGGCCATAACGACATGTCGATCCGCGACTGAAGTGAATCAAGATAAAGGCAGACCGACGACGCGCACAACATCAGGCTTTCCACCGCTCCACGCGACGAGTGGTCGCTCGACAGACCTGAAGGAAGATGCATGTCGGCCATATCTTCTGCCGTGAAGTCCTCATTAAATATCATTTCGGATCCACGCTTAGAGCGCGGTGTTGTCACCGCATAGCAATAGGCAAGAAAACGGTTGAGTTTGTGGATAAAGACCGGAGTGTTCTTTACCAGCTTGTCGCGCTCGGCTATGGCATGCAGTTCGCGCTGCCTGTCGCGATCAGACCGTACATCTATTTCCGACTTCATGGAACCGACGGCATTAAGGAAAAAGCCGATAGTGACCAGTCCGCACAAAACCTCGACAGCCGTAATCCACTGTGCGCCGGCCCCGCATGGGGTATAGTCGCCGAAACCGAGTGTGGTGATAGTGACAATACTGTAGTAGACCCAGTCGCCGAAACCTGCGCCCCCGTTGTCGGGAATACGGAACTGACCATCGGGGAGCAGCCAGTAAAAAAGTGCGAAAAGCGGCACAAGGCAGAGATAAAGAGTGATCCAGAAGATCGGTCTTATATTCGACACCTCATGCCAGAAATGGCGCAATGCGTCAGACGTAGTTTTCTTGAAATCCATAAGCAAATGTTTGATCTGACCGATAGCCGTTGAACCGTAACGCGAACCGGCCATCGATAACAAGGGAGCCGCAAGTCGCGCAAGCAGAACAGCTACCGATAATCTAACGAACGGAACAACCCTACGGTTGAGAATTTATATATGGAAGTTACCAAAAAAAAGACTATATTTGCAGTTCGGATACCTACATTTCCCGAATTGAATCAGGGAAGTGTAGCCCACAAAAAACAGGAATACGCAATAAATCAATGAGTCAGCCCTCTTTCACGCATCTTCACGTACATTCGCAGTATAGTCTGCTTGACGGCAAAGCCTCGATTCCGGAGCTTGTAGACAAATGCCTTGCCACCGGAATGCGCGGCATAGCACTGACCGATCATGGCAACATGTTCGGCATCAAGGAGTTTTTCAATTACGTCGAGAAAAAGAACGGCGGTCTCCCCGACGGCGAGAAGTTCAAGCCTATACTCGGATGCGAGATGTATGTGGCCCGCGAGAAGCTGACCGACAAGAAAGACAAGTCTGACAACGGCTACCATCTAATCGTGCTTGCCAAGAACCTGAAAGGCTACCACAACCTTGTCAAACTTGTCAGCAAAGCCTGGACAGAGGGATACTACTACAAGCCCCGTACCGACCGCGAGGAACTCGAAAAGCACCGCGAGGGACTTATTGTCTGTTCCGCATGTCTCGGCGGCGAAGTGCCGCAGTTCATCATGCACGAGGAGTTCGACAAAGCCGAGGAGCGGATACTCTGGTACAAGAGCGTGTTTGGTGACGACTACTATCTTGAACTGCAGCGTCACCAGACATTCAAGGAAAACGCCAACCGCGAGGTCTATGTCGAGCAGTGCAAGGTCAACGAACATCTTATAAAGTACGCACGGAAACACGGAATAAAACTCGTGGCCACAAACGACGTGCACTTTACCGAAGAGGATGACGCCGAGGCACACGACCGCCTCATCTGCGTGTCGATGCAGAAAAAATTCTCCGAACCTCGCCTGCATTACACCAAACAGGAATGGCTGAAGACGCCGGAACAGATGTACGAGATCTTCAAAGACATCCCCGAGGCCATCGAGAACACTCAGGAAATACTCGACAAGGTGGAGTTCTACACCATCAACCACGCCCCCATCATGCCCTTCTTCGACATACCGAAAGAATTCGGAACCGAAGAGGAATACCGAGCCCGGCTCACAGAACAAGACCTGTTTGACGAATTCACCCGCGACGAGAACGGCAATGTGGTGCTCAGCGAGGAGGATGCCCACAAGAAAATTGAACGTCTCGGCGGATACGACAAACTCTACCGCATCAAGTTCGAGGCTGACTACCTCGACAAACTCACAATCGAGGGAGCGAAAGAGAAATATGGAGACCCGGTGCCGCCCGACGTCATGGAGCGTCTGAAATTCGAGCTCTACATCATGAAGACCATGGGATTCCCGGGCTACTTCCTCATCGTGCAGGACTTCATCAACACCGCCCGCAAGGAACTGGGAGTCAGCGTCGGGCCCGGTCGAGGTTCCGCGGCCGGATCGGCCGCCGCCTATTGCCTCGGCATTACCCAGATCGATCCGATCAAATATGACCTGCTGTTTGAGCGATTTCTCAATCCCGACCGAATATCTCTGCCCGATATCGACGTCGACTTCGACGACGACGGACGATACGAGGTGCTGAAATATGTGACTCGCAAATATGGAGCCGAGAAAGTGGCTCACATCATCACATTCGGCACAATGGCCACGAAGATGGCAATAAAAGATGTGGCCAAAGTGCTTGAAGTGCCACTGCCGGAATCGAACCGTCTGGCGAGACTCGTTCCCGACCGCATGCCGGAGGTTGACGGAAAGACTCCGAAAATCAACTTCAAGAACTGTCTCAAATACGTGCCCGAGTTCGCAGCCGAAAAGCAGAATCCCGACGAAAACATCAGGGAGACGATGAAATATGCCGAACAGCTTGAGGGCAACATCCGCAACACCGGCGTTCACGCCTGCGGCGTCATCATCAGCCGCGACGACATAACCGACTGGGTCCCTGTGTCGATGGGCACCGACGCCGACGGCGAGAAGGTGATCTCCACACAATACGAAGGCAGCATCATCGAAGACACCGGACTGATCAAGATGGACTTCCTCGGCCTTAAGACGCTGTCGATCATCAAGGAGACTCTCTACAACATCAAGATGCGGTCGGGCAAGGAACTCGATATAGAGAAAATACCGCTCGACGACAAAGAGACGTTCGACCTATACTGCAAAGGAAACACGACATCGACATTCCAGTTCGAGTCTGCCGGAATGCAGAACTCGCTCCGCAGCCTCAAGCCGACGAAGTTCGAGGACCTGATAGCGATGAACGCGCTATACCGCCCCGGACCGATGGATTACATCCCGACATTCATCGCCCGCAAGCATGGCGAGGAGGAGATCGTCTACGACATTCCCTGCATGAAGCAGTATCTTGAAGAGACCTACGGAGTGACCGTCTATCAGGAGCAGGTCATGCTCCTGTCGCGTCTTCTTGCCAACTTCACACGAGGCGAGAGCGACATGCTCCGCAAAGCCATGGGAAAGAAGCAGATCGACAAGATGCAGAAGCTCAAGAAGAAATTCATGGAGCAGGGCATGGGCAACGGTCATCCGGAGGCGGCTCTCAACAAGATCTGGGAGGACTGGGAAAAATTCGCATCTTACGCGTTCAATAAGAGCCACGCCACGTGCTACACATGGGTGGCCTATCAGACGGCATATCTCAAGGCCCACTACCCAGCCGAATACATGGCCGGAGTAATGAGCCGTAACCTGTCGATGAACGACAAACTGCGCAAGGTGATGGATGAATGCAAACGCATGGGACTCACCGTGCTCGGTCCCGACGTCAACGAGTCGAGCGAGAAGTTCGGTGTCAACCAAAAGGGTGAGATCCGCTTCGGACTCGGCGCGGTCAAGGGCGTCGGAGTCAACGCAGTCTCCGCCATAATACACGAGCGCACGCAGAATGGCCCGTTCAAGGATCCCTACGACTTCGTAGAACGTGTCAACCTGAGTGCCTGCAACCGCTCGGCAATCGAAAACCTTGCCATGGCCGGAGCTTTCGACTGCTTCGGGTGGCCTCGCGAGGCATATGTGACACAAGTTTTCGACAACACGTTCGCCGACATGCTTGTCAAATACGGACAGCGTCTGCAGAACGACAAGAACTCACTGCAGCTCTCGCTCTTCGGCGACTTCGAGCCGATCGAGACCGCCAAGCCGCCTCTGCCGGAAGTCGTGCCATGGAGCCGCATGGCTCTCCTCGACAAGGAAAAGGAGCTGGTGACCATGTATCTTTCAGCGCATCCGCTCGATCCATACTACATGGAACTGACCTACGGCTGCAACACAAGCTGCGAGGACTACAAGGAGAAGGAAAGCACCGGCGGAAAAGTCGTGATGGGAGGTCTTATTACCAAAGTGACCCCCCGCACCTCTCGCCGTGGCACCGAATTCACGATCGTGGAGGTCGAGGACTTCTCCGGCAAGGCAGAGATCGCTCTTTTCGGAAAGAACCATGCCGCGCATAAAGACAAGTTCCGTCAGGGAGAACCTACCTTGATAAAACTGACCTTCGCTCCGTCGCGCTACGACCCGCAGCGCATGGATCTGACCGTCGACGAGGTGTCTCCCCTTGAATCCATAAAAGGGAAGATGGCCAATGAAGTGACAGTCTTCCTTGACATGCATTACAAGAATCCCGATTTCTTCAGCCAGATCACCCGGCTTGAAGACCAGTCGCGCCCCGGCAATCTGTTCATAGAGCTGATCGACACCGAGACCAAACAGACCATGCGTGTTCGGTCGCGCAAAAAATTCCCTATCAACCGCCAGATGGTAAGTCTGCTTGAGGAATCGGGAGTGCGATTCCGCATACAGGATGCGAAAGAATGATAAGTGATAAGTACAAATGATAATTTAAAATTTGACGAAAATGGCAATCAAATTTGATGACAAGACGGCCAAAGAGGCCATCGAATCAGGAAAGACAGTTGTGATCGACTTCTGGGCAACATGGTGTGGCCCCTGCATGAAACTCGGTCCCGTTGTTGAGGAGCTCGCCGAGAAATATGGCGACCGTGCAGTGATCGGCAAGCTCAACATCGACGAAGAAACGGAGATCGTGGCCGAGAACCGTATCCGTTCAATACCGACGGTACTCTTCTTCAAGAACGGAGAAGTTCAGGCCCGTTCGGTAGGATTGGTAAAACTCGCCGATCTCGAAGCCAACCTGCTTCCTCTTCTCGACTGAAAAGGCTCATCAACAATAAATGGAGTCCTGCCGTCGGCGGGACTCCATTTATTGTTGATGTATCTCTAATCGCTTTAAAGCAACAGCATAACGAGCAACTGGGCTATGACCACTCGGGAGAACATGGCAAGAGGATAGACCGTGGCATAGCTGACGGCGGGATTGTCACCAGGAAGCGTATCGTTGGCATAATTGAGTGCCATAGGATTCGCCATAGCACCGCAGAGCATTCCGCATGCCGATCCGAAATCGAGTCTCCCCCACCTCATGGCCACTACACCCATGACTGCAACCGGCAGAACCGTTATCAGGAAACCGAGGCCGATCCATACCCAGCCGTCTCCACCGGTCAGAGTCTCCATTATGTTGGCTCCGGCGCTAAGACCGAGACACGCGAGATAGAGCGACAGACCGATTCCCCTGAGCATCAGATTGGCACTGCGCGTGGTGTAGGTGACAAGGTGGAAACTCGGGCCGAAACGTCCGATAAGAATCCCGACCACAATCGGACCGCCAGCCAGGCCGAGCCTCACGGGTGTCGACATGCCCGGAATCACGATAGGCACCGAACCAAGCAGAAGGCCGAGCACCATACCGATGAAAATGGCCGCCAGATTGGGATCATTGAGTTTCGAGACCGTATTGCCGACTACTTTGCCAACCTTCTCGATCTGTTGTTTCTTTCCGACCACAGTCAGAATATCGCCAAGCTGGAGCACAAGTCCGGGAGTGGCGAGGAGGCGCACTCCGCTTCTCATGACCCGGGTGATATTGATGCCGTAAGTGTTGCGAAGTTTAAGCGAACCAAGTTTCCGTCCGTTGATTTCGGGACGGCTCACTACGATCTCGCGCGATGTCAGCGACGAATCGATCTTGTTCCAGTCAATATTGCCGGTATTCCAGTCGCGGCTTTCATGTTCACCGAACAGTACCGTCAGATGCGGCAGATCCTTTCCTGTGGTAATGACCAGAATCCGGTCATTCTCCTGAAGCATTGTATCGGAGGTCGGCACCGACACCTCTCCGTTGCGCCAAAGGCGAGAAATGACGAATTTCGGATGCACAAGAGCCGCGGCCTCCCTGACCGTCAGGCCGAACACGGCAGGGTTATGCACAAGAAAAGTCGCTATGAAAGTCTGGTTCTCACCCTCATGCTCTTCGGCAGAGATGTCTTTCGCGCGCACAAACAGTTTGCGGACGGTTATCATGGCGAGGATCACCCCCACGACGCCGAGAGGATAAGTGACAGCGCAACTGAGCGCAGCCCCGTTTGCCGACAGTCCGATCTGCTGCAGCGCCTGCTGGGCCGCACCGAGAGCCGGAGTGTTGGTCGTGGCTCCGCATAGAATTCCGACCATGTCCGACATAGGCACTCCGACCGCAAACGAGAGTCCCACTGCAAGGGCGGTTCCGAGCAAAACCGTAGCAAAACCAAGAAGGTTCAGCCTGACACCACCGGTGCGGAAAGAACTGAAGAAGCCCGGTCCCACTTTCAGACCAAGTTCATATACGAACAGAACGAGACCGAAACTCTCGGCATAAGCGAGCATGGCCGGATCGATGGAAAAACCGAGGTGACCGGCGAGAATACCCACGAAGAACACCCAGGTCACACCGAGCGTGATACCCTTCATGCCGATCTTTCCGAGTCCGAGACCGACCGCTATTATGATCGAGAGCACTACCACCGCCTGCACAGGCGAATGATCCACAAAAACCGTCTGTAACCAATCCATATGTAATCACTATATAATCAGCAGTTGGCACCCTTCGGGGAAGCACAACATAATATTTTAAATTACCGAAAGATAACACATGACGCATGCAGTGCGGATAGATAGTCCGCAATCCTGCCTTGATATCATCCGCGAATTTAGCAATTTTTTACGAGACTTGCAGAAGAGATAACCCCTAATTTGTCTGATTTTGTCAATATCAGCAATTTGGTCATGTCAGACAAAAGCATTAACTTTACAGACATTCAAACAAACGACCAACAACAATGACGACAATCAGCAGTGAAAACATCCTTCTTCTCGGATCTCTGTTCCTGATCGCCGGCGTTCTGATCGGCAAGACGAGCTACCGCACCGGGCTGCCGCTCCTTCTTGTGTTTCTACTTGTCGGAATGGGCTTCGGCACCGACGGCCTCGGAATCCATTTCAACAACATGCACGACGCCCAGTTCATCGGCATGATAGCCCTGTGTGTGATCCTCTTTTCCGGAGGCATGTCGACAAAACTATCGGCTATACGCCCGGTGGCAGTGCCAGGCCTTGCACTCTCCACAGTCGGAGTGCTGCTTACTGCACTTATAACAGGCCTGTTCATTTTCTGGCTTTCCGGGATGCCGTGGACCAACATACACTTCGCGCTTATCCCGTCTCTGCTGCTTGCGGCCACCATGTCATCGACAGATTCGGCCTCAGTATTCGGCATACTCGGGTCGCACAAAGTTGGACTTCGCAACAATATCCGGCCTCTGCTCGAACTTGAAAGCGGATCAAACGACCCGATGGCCTATATGCTGACACTCATACTCATAGAGGCTATAATGATGAAAAGCCATTTGTCGGCCGGTGTGCTTCTCGGGCAGCTCGCGCTTCAGTTTGGAGTCGGAGGAGCCATGGGTGCGGGCATGGGGTGGGCCACGGGCCGGCTGGCCCGGTTTTACCGCCGAATAGGCGGAGGTGCGTCGCGCGAAGACGCCGGACAAGCCACCGCGATGATATCAATCATTATACTCGGATCCGTATTTCTCACATATACAGCCACAACGAGTCTCGGCGGCAACGGATATCTTGCCGTCTACATAAGCGGCATGATGCTGGGCAACTCATCGCTGCCGCACCGCCGCAGCATCACCAAATTCATGGACGGACTGACATGGCTCGCACAGATTGTGGTTTTCCTTATGCTCGGGCTTCTGGTAAATCCGCACGAGATGCTTTCAGTGGCGGCCGTATCGTTCCTTATCGGAATATTCATGATCCTTGTGGGCCGTCCGGTCAGCGTTTTTATGAGCCTGCTTCCGTTCCGGAAGATCAACCTTCGCACCAAGACATTCATATCCTGGGTCGGACTTCGCGGAGCCGCGCCGATCATATTCGCGACATACCCGGTAGTGGCCGATGTGCCGGGAGCTTCGCAGATCTTCAATATCGTGTTCTTCGTCACGCTGCTCTCTCTTGTCATTCAGGGAACAAGCGTCATCTCGGCAGCACGGAAACTCCATCTCGTAGACGATTCCGGGAATACGAAAGAGGAATTCGGGGTGGAATTCGACGACGAGATCCCCACTTCACTCCACACGATGGTGCTTACCGACAGAGACCTTGAAAACGGCGACACACTGAGAGACATCACACTGCCGCACAAAGGTCTGGTGATGATGATACGTCGAGGCGACCGATATATCGTGCCCGACGGCAAGCGGCGTCTGCAGCCCGACGACACCCTTCTGATCATAAAAGAGGAATAGCGCTTCGCAAGACAAGAAAACCGGCGGCATCCAGGATCAGGATCGCCGCCGGATTTTCATTCCGATACGACACGGTTTATGCCATAAGCTTTCGGTCGTCAGTAATTGATGACAACCTCAGAGGGCTTCGCATTGGTGGCGTTGTTCTTGACACCCCATTCCTGCGTGACGTAAGTCTGACCTTCCGTCGGAATATCATTGCAGTATTCGATTATACAGTTCGGATCTGCCTCCCAGTACTGCTTGATTGTTTTGCCACCGGCCACTTTCTCCGGCTTCTTGTCGTCAGGGTTGATCATGATCTTAAGACCTACAGAGGTCTCCATCATCTCGAGGTCGCCGCGCGAGTTACCTCCGACAAAAAGCGGGTCAGCCTTTATGAAAGTCCTGACAACATCGGCCTTACCTTCATCCTGCGAGACAGGATAGACCAGTTCGTCGGTAACGACATCCCCTTCACCAACTCTCGACTTGACACCGAGGATGCGGTCTTCCGGAAGGCCGAGTTGTTCGGCACAGAAACGCTGATAGAGAAGTTCGGGAGATGCCGACAGAATCCACACCTCAAAACCGAAATTCTCGAGATTGGCGATCAGAGCCTTCATCTCGGGATACATCTTGTTCTGATATTTCTGATGGAACATCGTGTTTCCGATAGACTGGATCTCGTCGGCTGTCAGTCCGCTGAGGAAGCGCACGCGGTTCTGGACAAAGTCCACCCCGACATTGTCGCCGTGAAGGAGCTGATCCACAACCTTCATCTTCGCTACAGAGAGAGAATCTGTCTTTCCTTCGTAATGCCTGCGGGCATAGTCATAGAGAGCTTCGTCGGCAAGATAGTAGGGAGCCTGACCGAACAGAGTGCCGTCGCAGTCGAAGACGGCGACCTTACGTGTCTTCATGGGAACCGTAGACTCCAGAAAAGCCTCAAGTCTGTCGTTGGTCACATCCTGAAAGCCTTTTACAGGTTTGAATTCATAGGTCTGGGCACCACCGCACAGCGAGCCGGCAAGAAGTGCAACAGAAAGGATAAAACTCTTTTTCATAGTATAACAGGATTTTGGTTAACGTATCCGGACAGATGGCCAATAGCCATACATATCCTTTTACCATTCTTAACACACATTTGCAGATAAAGTTGAAAAACCGAGCCTGTAGACGCCTTGTAGACGCGCCATTTTTCGATGCGGCATGTATCTGTGATTAACTTTGCGCCGTGAAATTTGCCCATATGGCATAGCATAAAATACCTATATAAAATATCTACTGTATGAGATTAAGCATTAAACCGCTGCTTCCGTTCATGATTGCGGGTGCTGCCACGTTTGTGGCATCGGCCCAGTCAAGTTTTGAGAAAACCTACCGCTTCTCAATAAACTATTCCTCAAATGAAGTGACCATAACCGGTGTGCGCGAAGGAGTGAAGCTTCAGGGCGACATCCAGATTCCGGGGAGCTATACATCAACCCGCGACGGAGTGAAATACACGGTAACAAGCCTGCGCGGTGATATTGAAGATGCAGAATTCGGCATGCCACGCCCGGTGTTCGAGAATCAGGATGAGATTACATCTATTTATATACCTTCGACGATAGACGACATAGTGGTCGACTCTTTCAGAGGTTGCAAACGGCTGAAAGAGTTCAAGGTCAGCAGCCAGAGCAAGACGTTTAAGGCAGTAGACGGAGTCCTGTACTATTTACGCAGCGAAGACTCAGTAGACATGATGCGCTTCCCTCCTGCGCGCACATCCACCGGCTTCACCTTGCCTGACGAAGCCGGTTACATACTTGAGGGAGCATTCGCCGACAACTATACCATCACTACCCTGCGACTGTCGAAATGGCAGCTACTGGAGACAGGTGCGTTGGATGGCAATCTCGGGATCACCAGGTTTGAGCTTAACGGCCATTACCTTTATAAGACCAATGCAGGCGGAGACTACCTTGTTGAGAAGAATGATCCCGGAGTGTTGATAGCAGTTGCTCCCCGCTACAAAATGGGAGAACAACTGGTCATTCCGTCCTCGATACATACCATCGGATGGTATGCCCTCGCGGGAAACCGGGCCAAGAGCATTTCAATTCCCGCCAGCGTCAAGTATATTGGAGGCTATGCATTCACAGGGACAAGTCTGGAGAGCATTTCAATTCCCTCCACTGTGACTGACTTTCCTGACACGGAGGGGCTGTTTTACAATTGCCCCGAACTAAAGACAGCCACCATCTCCGCTCCGATAAAGTCGATCGGCGACTTCATGTTTATGGGGTGCGTGAAACTTGAATCCGTGACCTTACCCAATTCTTGCAAATCCATCGGCGCATCCGCATTTGCGGGATGCGGATCGCTGAGAGAGTTCAGTGGCCTATACCGCTTTCCGTCAGTCGACCTTAAGGTGGGATGCCAGTTCGCGCAGTCAGGACTCACCTCTGCCAATATTCCCACAGCGTGGGCCTCATTGCCACAGGGAATGTTCAAAGGATGCTCGTCAATGACCTCGGTAACCCTTTCCGACGGGGTGGATAATATCGGGGAATCCACTTTCAAAGGGACATCGCTGGAGACAGTCAACACTCGCAACGTCAATGAAGTCGATATGTACGGATTCGCCACAGACGCCACTCTCCGAAAGGTTGTCATCCCTGCCCATGACGGCACGATGACGCTCGGTTACAAGGCGTTTGTCCTCGCACCTTCTGCAGAGATATACATTGACCACAAATCGATGGCGGCAGCCATGACCTGGGATGACTGGCACGACATGTTCGAGTACCCTGCCGACGCTCTGCCAAAGATTTATACCTCCAAACGCTCATTCGGCCGATTTTTCACCAAATTTGATGAGCTATACGTTCCCGCAGGCTCTAAGTCCCACTACAAAGGGCTTTGTCCCGATGGGAGCGCGTGTCGCGACAGGATTTACGAGATGTTCAGTTATTCGGCAGTCAACCCGTCACAAGAGAAAATTGCAGTCACACCACTCTTCAATTGGGTAAAAATCACATCGGTGACAATCAACGGCACAGATGCCGTGCTGTCTGACGGGGTGTGGAGCAAGCCCGGCGCGGTCTCGGTTTCTTCTACGATGAATGTGGTGATCGGCTACACGGCCAACAACATAAAAATGTCGACCGAATACAACTTTCAGGTATCAACGGGCATTGAGGATACAGAAGCATGCGAAGCCAACATTCCGCGCCATCCCCGAACTGTCATATACCGTCACGCCTCCGCGCAAGAAGGAGCTGTCTATTATGACATGCAGGGCCGTCAGGTGGTCGCCCCCCGCGAAGGCTGCATTTATATCACATTCTGACATCGACATTTCTGGCGAGGATTTTGTTAATAAGAAGGCGGCGGCTGACGGCATTCGTGCATCTGCGAGATTGTTGTCAGTTGCCGCCTGACATTATTTTATAATAAATCGTACAGACATGGAAATAAAATGCCACTTTGACCATTACAACATCAACGTCGCCGATCTTGACAGATCGCTTGAATTCTACAGGAAAGCTCTCAATCTTCGCAAGACAGGAGAGATCGTCCACCCCGACGGAGACTTCATCATAAACTATCTGGAAGCTCCGACAGGCAGCTTCCGTCTTGAACTGACATGGCTGCGCGACCATCCGCAGGAGTATGAACTCGGTGAAAACGAGACCCACCTCGCGCTCCGTCTTGACACTGACAATTATGACGAGGTCTACCGCTATCATAAGGAACTCGGATGCGTATGCTATGAAAACCCCGCAATGGGCATATATTTCATCCATGACCCTGATGACTACTGGATCGAAATTCTCCGATACAAAGGGTAACCGGAATAAGATCCTGTATCAACCATTCGGACGTGCAATTGTTAATAAAACAGAATAAGCGACATATTCATGCGCTCCGGAAGGAGGCGGATATATGTCCATAATCAAGGATACTATGAATTTCAACAACTTTACAATCAAATCGCAGGAGGTGGTGCAGAAAGCCATCGACTACACCAAGGAGGCCGGTCAGCAGCAGATCGAGCCGGTACACCTGTTGAAAGCCATAATCTCCGAGGGGGAGACCATCGTGAATTTCATATTCCAGAAGATGGGCGCGAACCTCAACGGAGTCAAGATGGGAGTTGACCAGACCATAGCCTCTCTGCCGAAAGTCAGCGGCGGCGATGTCTTTCTGAGCAGGGAATCCAACGAGGCACTGCAGAAAGCGATCGATTTCTCTAAATCGTCGGGCGACGAATACGTTTCTGTAGAGGCGATGCTGATGGGAGTGTTTCTTGCCAAGTCAAAAGCTTCGCAACTGCTAAAGGACAACGGTATCGACGAGAAGGGACTCAAGGCCGCCATAGCCGAGCTCCGCAAAGGCAATACTGTCAAGGATCAGAGTGCTGAAGAGAGTTATCAGGCTCTGAGCAAATACGCCATCAATCTTAACGACCGAGCCCGCAACGGGAAACTTGATCCCGTAATCGGACGCGACGAAGAGATCAGACGCGTGCTTCAGATCCTGTCGCGACGGACAAAGAACAATCCCATGCTCGTGGGTGAGCCGGGAACCGGAAAGACCGCGATCGCCGAGGGTCTCGCCATGCGAATAGTGCGCGGCGACGTGCCCGAAAACCTTAAGTCGAAACAGATATATTCGCTCGACATGGGTGCGCTTGTGGCCGGAGCCAAATACAAGGGGGAATTCGAAGAGCGACTGAAAGCGATAGTCAATGAAGTGACAAAAAGCGACGGCGAGATCATTCTCTTTATCGATGAGATCCACACTCTTGTCGGTGCCGGCAAGGGTGAAGGCGCCATGGATGCCGCCAATATCCTCAAGCCTGCGCTTGCACGCGGCGAGCTGAGATCTATCGGCGCCACGACACTCGACGAGTATCAGAAGTATTTCGAGAAAGACAAGGCACTCGAACGCCGCTTCCAGAAAGTGATGGTCGACGAACCCGACGAACTTTCGGCAATATCGATTCTCCGAGGTCTTAAGGAGCGTTACGAAAATCACCATAAGGTGCGGATAATGGACGAGGCTATCATCGCCGCAGTCCAGCTTTCTGTCAGATACATCACAGACCGTTTCCTGCCCGACAAAGCCATTGACCTGATCGACGAGGCCGCATCGAAACTCCGTCTTGAAATGGACTCACAGCCTCAGGCTCTTGACGAAGCTTCGAGGAAGATCAAGCAACTCGAGATTGAGCGCGAGGCAATAAAACGGGAGAAAGACAACTACAAGCTCAAGGAGATAGACGAGGATCTCGCCAATCTCCGCGACACGGAGAAGTCGCTTCGCGCAAAATGGCAGGCCGAGAAAAACGAGATCAACCGAATCCAGCAGAACAAGATCGACATCGAGCAACTCAACTACGAGGCCGAGCGCGCCGAACGCGAGGGAGACTATGCCAAAGTCGCGGAGATAAGATACTCGCGAATCAAGCAGAAAGAAGACGAGAACAAGGCGATACAGGCACGACTGAAGGAACTTCAGGGCGAGGGCGCGATGATCAAAGAGGAGGTCGACGCAGAGGATATCGCCGAGGTCGTGAGCCGCTGGACAGGCATTCCCGTGAAGAAAATGGCCCAGAGCGAGAAGGAGAAACTTCTGCATCTTGAAGAGGAGCTTCACCGTCGTGTTGTCGGACAGGAGGACGCCATACGCGCCGTCTCCGACGCAGTGCGCCGGTCACGCGCCGGTCTGAACGACCCACGCCGTCCTATCGGCTCGTTTATCTTCCTCGGCACTACCGGTGTCGGCAAGACCGAGCTTGCCAAGGCTCTTGCGGAATATCTGTTTGACGACGAAGACATGATGACTCGAATCGACATGTCGGAATACATGGAGAAACACAGTGTGTCGAGACTCGTCGGAGCGCCTCCGGGATATGTAGGATACGAAGAGGGTGGCCAGCTTACCGAAGCTGTCCGACGCAAGCCATACAGCGTAGTGCTGTTTGACGAGATCGAGAAGGCCAATCCCGATGTGTTCAACATCCTGCTTCAGGTTCTTGACGACGGCCGTCTGACCGACAACAAGGGGAGGTTCATCAACTTCAAGAACACGATCATCATAATGACATCCAACATGGGCAGCGATATAATACGTGATAAATTCACCGGATTCAACGACAAGACCGAGGATGAGAAACAGGAAGTGATCGCCACCGCAAGACAGGATGTGATGGATCGTCTGAAACAGATAATCCGTCCCGAATTCCTCAACCGAATCGACGAGACGGTGATGTTCACCCCTCTCGACCGCAAGGAGATACTTGAGATTGTGAGTCTGCAGGTCAACAGTGTCAGAAAGATGCTTGCCTCCAACGGCATCACCCTTGATGTCACAAAAGAGGCCCTTGATCTTCTCGCCGAAGACGGCTATGATCCTGAGTTCGGAGCGCGACCTGTGAAACGCACCATCCAGCGTCTGGTTCTCAACCAGCTTTCGAAAGATATTCTCGCACAGAAAGTCGACCGCGAGCATCCCATCGTGATCGACCGCAAGGGAGACGATCTTGTGTTCAGAAACGACTGAGCGCTACTCATAGATACATGATACATACATGATTCATAAAGAGGCGACACCGACGTGCCGCCTCTTTATGTATATATGTAAGAATTCTTATCGTGCGAGCGATACGTTGACAGCTATGCCATAGTTGGAGTTGCTTGTCGGATATGCCGAATTCGACACAAGAGGAGTGTTGGTCTGATGGTCGAAGAATGCCGACAGGGTGATGCGCTTGCTCAGTATGTAGCTTGCCATGAAGTTAATCGAGAATGTGCTTGTGCCCTGAGTGGCCTGGGTGTATGCCGTCTCAATCCTTCTGATAAGCGACTGGTTGTTGCTCCACGAAAGATCAAGATTGAGGGTGAGGTCGTTGGAGACACTGCCCTGCTGGCCTCCGATCTTGAGGATCTTGTTGAAGTTGGCGATTTTGTATCCGGCTCCGAATGTCAGCTGCTTCGACAATGTCTCGACAAGCTGTCCAGCCGACGAATTCAGGCTGAGCGTCCGCGAGTCGCGGTATTCGGCATTGAACTGGATATCATTGAACAGCGTGAACTTCACTCCAATAAGCGGCGCGAATTTCTCAGTGATTGTCACAGACGAGATATTGAACGGAGTGGATGGAATAGGCTGCTGAGTCTGCTCGTCGAGAATAAAACCGAGATCTCCCCCGCCGTTCGGAGCCGCCACCCAGTTCATGAAGCTCGAATATGAGCCCACGGTATATGTGCACTGGTACGCATGGCTTAGCGTAAACGACTTGAACCACTTCTTCATGTTGCCGAGATTGATGAAACCGTCGTAAGTTATACGCCAGTTCGGGCGCATCGACGATAGCCCGGGGAAATGGCTGAGAGTCACCTTCGACGGCGACGTACCCGTATAGGCCGCGAGAAACGCCGGTATCAGCACATCTGAACTTGTGGCACTCACGCCACCGACTTCCGGATTATACGGAGCACCGGCAAGGACACTCCCCTCCATGAATCCACCCGAGGGGTAAGTCGTGCCCTCATACTGAGCCTGAACGCGGCGTGCAACCTGAGGTATGTAAGCGAGGAAATTGTCGAACGCGTCTGATTGGTAGCCGTCGGCTGCGTTGAAATTCCGCAGCGATGTAGGGAACGCCCAAGCCGTGCGGACATAATTGCCGGAATAAGCAGTAGGCATTCCGGAATACATGAACTGCATCTGCTCGGTACGTGCGTCGGTAAGATTAGAAGTCAGAAGTATCTTTAGACCGCGGATCGGTTCGAGATTAAGTTCGAAGTTGAATTCCTGACTCTTGCTCCAGAGAGCCGGCGACACCTGTTCGGAGGCCGTTATGAGCCAGTCGCGGTCGAGCGCCCTGTCTACGAAATCCTTGCCATAGAAACCGAATGCGAAGTCCAGACCCGGAGCCATCGGTCCGTAACTCTGCGACTGACCGAAGACATTGCCGACATTCGGAGCATACAGAGGCACATTGAGCGAATGGCTGTTTCTCCATTTGAATGAAAGCGAGCGTGGCATCATCAGGAAGCGGAGCGTATGCTCGGCGATCTCGGTGCCGATATTCTTCTTGCCGTCGGAGTTTTTTCGGTTCTCCGTTATGGTAAGAGCGAGTGTGCGGCTGCCGGTGTCGGTGATCTGCACGGTATTCGCATCGACCACCTTATAGTTCACCTTGACGGTCTTGCCGTTCTCCTTGGCCGTAAATCGGATTTTCTTGTTGTTCAGGTTGTGCTTCACGATCGTTGCGGAATCGGGCGACAGAGTCACCGCACGTTCGAACTTCTTGGCCTTCGCCGGTTTCTGCTGCTTGTCCTTGCTGTTGCCCGGATTGCGGGTATTTCCCCGGTTTCCGCGTGAACTCGTGTTGGAGAAGCGCTTGTTGATGTTCTGGAGATACTTCGATTTGTTGTAGAGAGTCTCGAAGTTCAGACGCGCGTCGGCGTTCCATGTCGTCTGGTTCTGTATCGTATTGCCGAGATAGAGGTCATCAACGGTAGCACCCTTGTCCCATCGGTAGACCGAATTGTAGCTGACCGAACCCGACAGATAGTCGAGAGCCGGAATCTTGTTGAACGGCGCGCGATACGTTCCGGTGAATGTCTGGTTATAGTTCCAGGGAGTGCCGAGATGGCGGAGAGAAGACATGACTGTATCCTTCCATTCCCTGTACTCGTCGGGGAAAAGACGCCGGTTTACCGCTCCCACAGTCTCCTCGATGCGTGCGGTCGTATTGCTCGCAAACGAGAACGACAGCGACTTCGTGAGATTCCATGTCAGCGACAGCTGGCGGTCCCACAGGAAGTTCTTGCTGACCTGAACCGGCAATTGGAAATCGATATCAACCTCCGAACGGGTCTGCTCCTCATAATAATGACGGTTCATCGAGGTGTAGAATGTCAGATTGTTGAAGAGCCAGTTTAGTTCCCAGTCCTGGAAGAACTTGGCGGTCTTCCCTTTACCTTTTATCCAGGAGAAGGGTTTGAGCGGTTTGAAATAGGGAGTATATGAGTACTGGAAAGAACCGCGATAGTCGGAAGTATTCTCATATTCGGTGACAGGATCAAGATTCTTCTGCTTATTGAATGAGAATGCGAGTGTGAAGTTGGCGGGATCCCACGGCATCGGGTTCTTGCTTTGCACGTTGAACCGCAGGTTGGACACCGAGAAACTTTCTGTCGTCTTGCGTGTCACGGCATAAGCCTTGATCGAATCCTTCTCCGCTTTTGTCGCGGCCGCCTCAAGGGCATCCTTGAGCAGGATGTCCTGATCAAGCGGGTTGTATTTCGGCGTGGTCGTCTCCTGCGAGCGCGCATAATAGACCGGCGCGCTCAGTTTCGCTTTCTCGGGCACGACTTTCCCGAGATCTCCCTGCACGACGAGGTTATACTGATCATATGTGTCGAGACGCCGCGAAGTCAGGCCCTGATCGACAGAGCCAAATCCGTCGGTCTCTCTGTGATAGCTGAAATTGACCATCGCCACATCAGAGAGCGAAAGACTTGCGTTAGCGTTGAGCGCCCAGCCTCCGTCCTGATTGAAATCAGTAACCTTGAGTTCGTTGACCCAGATTGTACCGTCCTTCACAGAATTTGATCTGTTGCGGATACCGATTAGCATGACACGCACGTCGGAGAGCGACGGATTACCCATGACTCCGACAGTATTGCGGTTCTGCTCGGGATCGAGCATTGTGTAGAGAGTCGTATACGACACACCCTGCGTACCGGCGCTCCGGTCGCGGTTGCGGTCGGTCTTGACAGTCGTGAACAGATCAAACGGCACGTCAAGACGGTTTGCCGACGGCCACACTTTTGCACGGTCCTGACTGTTGTAGTTGTTATAGCGTCCCGGCGGAGTGATCTCGAGCGGGATCTCATACTCATAATAATTATTCTTCACGTCTGAACCGAGACGTATGAACAGAGAGAAATCGCCGTCACGCAGGTTGGTGGTGTTGTCAACAAGAGCCTCGGCATGTATCCACATCTGCATTCTCTTGTAGGTGCGGAGATCCATCTGGGTGTTCTTGTAAATGCCTCGTGCGTCGCCTGGCTGAATACCTTTGAGAGTCATCTCAAGCGACTGCTCGTTGAGCTGTGTGGCCTGAGCCGAACCGGAATCCTGATCGCGTGTCACACCGGGGGGAAGCACATAGTTGACCGGCTCGCGCCCTGAGTTCTCCTCGATATTGACAACGCTCATGTCGAGTTCACCCTCGGCCGGAGAGTCATTGCGCGAGTTGAGATTGAACTTGTAGTCGCGCCACTCGCCTCTGACAAGTTCAAGAGTTGCGAAACGCAGGTGTGTAACCTCCTTGAATCCGGTCATGAACATACGTGCGAAACGCACAGTCGAGAAGTCGCTGATTCCTCCGACAACCTTGTCGGGAGAACTCAGCGGGACTTTGAAGAGATACCATACGGCAGTCTGCTTCCCTTCTGCCGTAGAGACCTCGGAAACCTGCTTGTCGGTGATATAGTTCCGTCCGACCTCAAGATCTTCCGGACGGATCGAGATCTTGTACTGGAAATAGCGCTCATACTCATTGAGCGTGTTGTCCTGGTTTATATCCTCGACATCAGGCACGGCGCGGGCAGACTGATACTGCGGATTGTCAGACTGATCGGGCGAGAGAGAGTTGCCCTCCACCCCATTGTAGCGTTTATAGCGTTCGAGAATGCCGGCCCGGATCTCGTCATAATAGTTTGAACGATAGAAATGATAATTGTCGCCGGCAGGGTCGTTCATCGGAGAGAACGGATCTTCCTGCATCCTCGCAATTGTCTGGGCCGGGAGTTTGGCTCGCAACTTGTCAAGATAATCCTTGTATGAAGAAAAAGTGAACTCATCTTCGTTAGGCAGGCCGTCGAGACCGACATCTTGAAGCAGACGTGCATCCGCAGTGTTGTCGAAAGCATATGTAAGCGAATTCTGGCGGGATACACGACCCCAGTTAGTCTCGGTAATAAATTCGTAGTTGCCGTCGACAGGAAGGCCGTTCTCATAGCTTTTCATGCCGTCTTTGAGAATATCCTCGCTGATCTCGCCGAAGTTGAAATAGAGATCGCCACCCTCGCGGTTGGGATTGTCCTCATCGAGGAACGGGTCGAGAAGCCAGAACTGGATATACTCCACATTTGAAGACTCAAAGTTGGAGTTATCCATCTTGCGCATGATTCCGCCCCATCTTTTCTCGGGGTTGAGGAGATTTCCGTCGGAATCTATGTTTTCAGCGTCAAGGTTATAGGGACCGCGCTCGCGGGGATAGAAAGAGAGGTTGAGAGTCTGGATCCAGTTGGCCTCTCCATATGCAAGATCTCGATAAGGGAAAAGCTCATTGACATATACCTCCCTGACATAAGGGCTCGACATCTGATGCGGGTCATTCTTCAGGTAGCCCGGAAGCATGTTGGAATTTCGCTGTGTCCATGCTCGGTCTATATAGTACCATGCGAGAAGGGCGCGGTTCTTTCCGTAAGCCACGTCATTGGAGAGCGCAGCCTCGGGGAACAACGCGTCAGGACCGCTTTCGTATGGAGTCGAGGCAAGAAACCAGGAGTAGGGAGAGCGCAGGTCGATTCCGGTCTGAGTCGCCTCGAAATCATCGATATAGCTCGATCCGCTGTTCGAACCGCTTTTCTGCTTATGCGGTATCAGCTGCGCGAATTCGGCGTTGATATTGAAGGTAGAAGGAGCGGTGGCGTTTATCGTCGGCACCTTGTTGAGAAGGTTTGTCAGCCACATGAAGTCCTTGCGGTAACTGAAGTTCAGTCCCCACATAGTGTTGTTGATGATCTCGTCGCCGATGTTGACCTTCTCGGTAAGAGACTTCTCGGAAAAGTGCATTATCGTACCGCCGACGCTGAAATCCTTGTTGAACTGATACTGCGCGTCGAGTCCGAGCAGCGTCTTTCTCTGGAGCGAGAACAGCGACTGGTTCTCAAGCGTGACACTCACATTTGTTCCCGAGTCGATGATGCTCTGGTTGGTGATGGTCACGATGCCCATGGAGTAGTCAACGGTATAATCCGAGTTCTCCGTAAGCACAACACCTCCGGCCATCACAACCACAGATCCTCTCGGCACGTTCATGGCGTTCAGACGGATCGTGGCGCCTCCCGACGCCTGATATTCGCCGACGAGCGAGAACTTGTTCTTGTCGGCAAACTGCTGTGCCACGACAAGTGTGGAGTCATACAGCTCGCGGTAGACATATTGCGACGCGATCGCCGGATCTCCGATCTTGCGTGCAAGATGCTCTCCGAAAGGCTCGGCGACGGGAAAAATGATCTTGCCGTTGGATGACTGCACGGTGTAGCCTTCTATATAGTCGAAAAAGCCGTCGGAATTTGATTCCTGATTGGAGTCTATCCGGTCGAGATTCATGACCTGGAGCAGCGGCTGGTTGGCGATAGAGCCTACAGGCAGGTAATTGATCTCCACGCCGGTTGTGTCGCTGAGGAACTTGATGTTCATCTTGAAGTTCTTGCTCTGCAGCTGGTATGCGCCGAGCGAATAGACGTTCTTCATCATCAGCCGCCACATCGGCAGCTTGGGCGACACGGTGGTGGAGCGGAGCATTTTCAGATAGAGCGACTCGGATGTTGTGGTGACATCTGAAGAGAACTCTCCTACCTGATACACCTTTCCGCCATATGTGTATTCGTAAGCTACTGCGAGCACCTCGTCGGTGTTGAGAGCAGACTTGAGCGAGATATAACCGAGATCCGAGTTGAGCGTGTATTCACTCTCACGCAGCAGGCGCGCCGACTCGACTTTCTCGAAATCACGTCCACCCTCGATACCGAATGCCTTGAGAGGTTCCAGAGCCTGAGTGACAGTGTTGATGTTGCGGGCTCCCGGATATTCAGTCTTAATGATCTCAAGAAGATTGTTCGACTGGTTAGTCGGATTGGCAGCCGACATGTTGGGAGTCCAGTAATCGGAGGCAAGATCAGTGTTCTCACCGAGATCCATGAAGCCGACAAAATTTCGGGCCTCGTTATAGTTGCCGCTCTTGTTGGTTATCCATACTTCTATGCGCGTGATCTTTATGCCCGACGAAACGTAAGGAAGCCGCTGTGCGAACTGGTCATAATTCTTATAAAAATACTGCGACAGGAAGAAATGACGGTTGGCGTCGTAATTGTCGGCCTTTATGCTGAATGCCGTTGTCTGAACGCCGCCCTGTGTGCTGACGGTCTTCGACTCTGAGTTCTGTTGCGACACAAGGCCAGTGAGCGTCAGCTTGCCAAACTGAAGTTTGGCCTTCATACCGAACAGAGCCGTACCTCCGCGGATAAGACTCGACCCCGTGGTCATGCTGACATTACCGGCCTCGATATTCTTGATGATCTCATCCTCCTTGCCTTCATACTGCAACTTGAGATTCTGGGAGTCGAAAGAGAATGTGGCGTCGGTATTGTAGTTCATGTTGAACTTCATCTTGTCGCCTACCGAGGCGTTTATTGCCGCCTGTATCTTAGTGTCGAAGTCGAAATATGTCTTGCGACGGTTGCGCAGCGACAGGGCCGGATTCTCGGTCTTGTTGCTCTTTATACCCATCGAGAGCTGGATCGACCCCTGGGTCTGCAGCCTGACTCCACCGGGGCCGAATATCTTCTCAAGCGGGCCGAGCGAGAAATTCATGTCGAATATATTGAACGGCTCCTTGTCCTTGTTCTCGAAAGTCTCGCGGTTACGGTCAGTGAAATAACCGAAAAGATCGCGACGCATCATCATGTTGTTATATTCCTCGGCCGTCATCATGTAGGGTGTGACGATCTCGCGGTCGCCTATGAGCGTGCGCAACACATACATTCCAGTCTCGGGATCATATACTGCCTCTGTCTTGATATTCGACGGATTACGCAGGTCGGCGGCATACTCCTTCCGACCCATGTAATCTTCTGCCGACACGGGCACCGTCGGCTGTACGCGGGCCGGGAGCTCAAGCGTATCGGCTGGCATATATGAAGGCGACTCCGGTTCCGACGGAGGCGGCGGTTTCAGCTCGCTTTTATAATATTGCGGGCTGGCCAGAATACTGATCATCAGCACCGAAAGGAATACGGAAGCCAGAATAATCAATTGGCTGCGTGAAAAATGCATAGCAACAGGTTAGTCTACAGTTAGATAACATTAAAGCATCGTAAGCGACTGCTTTATGGCGTTTTCAGTGGAGAGAGTCGGATCAGCAGCGAAAAGCTTGTTGAGGACTTTCTTGCACTGCGGAGCCGCGAAGCCGAGCATAACGAGAGCGGCAAGAGCATCGTCAAAAGATTCGTTGGCCGAAACGCCTGTCGTGATTGCCTCACCGTCGACTTCTATCTTGTCTTTGAGATCGACAATGATGCGCTGCGCTGTCTTTCCGCCGATACCCTTCACGCTCTTGAGCAGCTTCTCCTCGCCGCGGGCGATGGCGGCCTCAAGCTGCGGCACAGTAAGTGCCGACAGGATCAGACGGGCAGTGTTCGGACCCACACCGCTGACTCCGATAAGAAGACGGAAAAGTTCGCGGCTTCGACGTTCGAGAAATCCGAACAAGACATGCGCGTCCTCGCGGATGGACTCATGGATATAAAGACGCACCTTGTCGGAACCTGAAACGCGGGGATAATCTATAAGCGTGATGTTTATTTCATAACCTATTCCGTTACAGTCTATAACAGCGTAGGTCGGAGTAACTTCGGCAGGAATGCCCTGTATATAGTCAATCATACTTTATCTTAGTTGATGCGCGTCACGCGCGTAAAAGGGCGTGACATACTCATTAAACGGCATATCGGCATATAAAATTATGCTGCGCCGGGCGATTAGCGGCCGAGTTGCACGACGATTATTTTTTTGCTAAATTTGTAATATGAACCAATCGTACAATTCTGTCCTGCTCGACACGGCCGTAGCCGAACTGTCGAAACTTCCCGGAATAGGCCACAAGACCGCCCTGCGGCTTGCCCTGCATCTGCTGCGCAAGGAACCCGAAACGGCCTACGCCCTCGGGTCCGCCATCATAGAGATGCGCAAAGGCATTGCCTACTGTCCTGTATGCCATAACATAAGCGAGGGGGGAGTATGCCAGATATGCAGCAGTCCGCGCCGCGACAGGAAGACAGTCTGTGTTGTCGAGAATGTAAAGGATGTGATAACGATAGAGCGCACCAACGAACATTCGGGCGTCTACCATGTGCTCGGAGGACTCATCTCCCCTCTCGACGGCGTGTCGCCTTCAGATCTTGAGATAGAGAGCCTTGTGAAGCGTGTCGGAGAGGAAGGCGTGGAGGAGGTGATACTCGCTCTGAGTCCTACAATGGAGGGAGACACCACGAATTTCTACATATACAGGCGTCTGGCCGACCTGCCCGTAAAAGTGACAATGCTCGCGCGCGGACTCAGCATAGGCAACGAGCTGGAATATACCGACGAGCTTACTCTCGGGCGATCTATCCTGAACCGCACACTGTTTTCGACCAACGGCGAATGATTATGAGATTTCTTGAGGACGACACATTGAGACTCAGGGCTGTCGAACCTGACGACGCCGACATGATGTGGGCTATCGAGACAGACTCGCGACAGTGGGTGGAGAACGGCATGTCGGCGCCATACTCACGCCATAATCTCAGAGAATATGCCAAGAATTACGATGCCGATCCGGTAAGAGCCGGCCAACTTAGGCTTGTGATAGAGAAAAAGGATGCCGCCGGATGCAAGTCAGTAGGACTTATTGATCTGTATGAGATATCCGCATCGAACCGGACTGCGTTCACAGGAGTCTATGTGATACCGGAAGAACGCGGAAAAGGATACGCCGCAGGAGCATTGCGGCTGCTCGGCGAATATGCGGGCGGACTGCTTAACCTGCGTATAATTGCCGCAAAGATAGCGGAGAGCAACAGCGCAAGTCGCCGGCTTTTCGAAAAAGCAGGATATGTGTTTTCAGGCAGACTGCCTGACTGGATTCTCTGCGGCAAGGAAACCCTATCGATGCTGATCTACTCCAGAAAGGTCTAATTAAGCGACGGGTGGGCGGGGATGCTCAGCCATGAACGGAATTCCGGTCCAAGTTCCTCGACCTGTCTGCGCCAGTAGCTCTCCCCTTCTCCCCGCAGCAATCCTGATGTGTCGGGGTGCACATTTACAGCCCAGCTGTTTTCAAGAATCTCTTTGGTTAGCTGACCTGCTCCCCAGCCGCTATGTCCGATGAAGAAACGCATCAGGCCGTCGGTCTCACCTCCGGAGGCAATATAATCTCTGATCTGGTCTGAGTCTCCGCCGGTGTAAATGCCCGGCAGAATCTCCAGACTGCCGTCAATGACCGAGCCGAGCCGATGAAGCATGAACAGCCTGTCGAGTTCAACCGGGCCACCCTTGAACAATGGAATTTTCTCGCTTCCGGGCCAGTCTTTGAACAATGCGTCGGCTGTGGCGGGGAGTTCATGGTTGAGGACAAGTCCGAGGTGCGCTCCCGTATCCTCCCTGTCAAGAATCAGTACGGCAGAACGGTAGAAACTGATATCGACCAGTCTCGGATCAGCGAGCAAAAGGCGACCGGCTTCCGGATCGACCTCTGCAGGAGTCTTATACAGATATGTATCAATGTCCATTGCTTTGACTGTTTTTGTGGGATGGGTTCTTAAACGATAACGCCAATTCAAGGCGATAAGTATAGCACTGACCGGCAAGAACAAGAGGATGAGAGCTTCCAGTCAGCCATATGTGACGATGAAACCTCACCCTCTTTGCCTAATCGATGACTGACCTTCTTGTCAGTCATCTTTCTTTCCGAAGCCGAATATGCCTTTGCCGTCAGTCTTCTCCTCGACAAAATCCTCGAGTTTGTCTTTTACGTTATTGACAACCTCTTTACCTTTCTCGACATATTCCTTGCCGTCGCCGTTCTCCAGCCAGTCCTTCCCTTTTTCCACATACTCCTTGCCCTTGTCGAGAGCTTCCTGCACTTTAGGGTTGTTGACAAGATCCTGGGCCTTGTCCTGGAGATTCTGAACCGTGTCTTTCAAATCATTGGTATCCATAATTTTTTCATTTTATACGTGCCCTCGGGGCACGCCATGTTACTCCCTTTATAAACAAACCAGACATGTTTTTGGGTCAAGGGAGCACTTCAGATTGCGCACCGGACACAGACTATTCAAATTAAATTAGTGTTAATTTTTAACATATAGTGTTAACCCGTGTAATATACGGAACACAATTTGCATTTATGTCATTGAAACGGGTCAGCTCTCCGCAGCCGTCCTCACAAATCAATCCATATTGCACGATTATAAAAAACACAAAATATCAGAACATGAAGAAAACAAGCATTACACTCGCTCTTCTGGTCGCCCTTTCAGGCGGCATCGGCGCATATGCCTCGGAACCCGCGTTCATACGCACGGCATCGACACCCGCTTTCGAGACAGACTTCACAACCGCAGCCGAAAAGACCGTCAACGCTGTGGTCTGCATAAAGAGTTTCGCCACCCGCCAGCAGAATCCCTATGGCAGCCAGGGTGGCTATGATCCGTTCGGCATGTTCGACTTCTTCTTCGGCACTCCGGGGGGAAGCCAGCGTCAGCAGCCACGTCAGCAGCAGAAGCAGAAAAAATCGGAACCCGTACAGACCGGTCTCGGCTCAGGCGTAATCATATCTGAAGACGGATATATCGTGACCAACAACCACGTCATCGACAATGCCGACAAACTCGAAGTTCTGCTCAACGACAACGCCACCTATGAGGCGCGCATCATCGGAACTGACGAGGCCTCAGACCTCGCGCTTATAAAGATCGACGCCAAGGGCCTCTCCCCCATCACCTTCGGTGATTCGGAATCTGTCAAAGTCGGCGAATGGGTTCTCGCAGTCGGCAATCCGTTCGGTTTCAACTCGACAGTCACCGCAGGCATCGTCAGTGCCAAAGCCAGAAGCCTCGGCACCAACGGCAAGGGGGGCAACATGTCGATCGAGTCGTTCATTCAGACTGACGCCGCACTCAATCCGGGCAACTCCGGCGGCGCGCTCGTCAATCTCAACGGCGAACTCATCGGTATCAACTCGGCGATCTACAGCAACACCGGCAGCTACTCGGGCTTCTCGTTTGCCATTCCGACCACTATCGTGAAGAAAGTCATGGCCGACATCAGGCAGTATGGCACAGTGCAGCGGGCCATGCTCGGATGCTCCGTCGTAGAACTCGACGCGAAGCTCGCCAAGGAGAAAGGGATCACCGCCGCCAAGGCCGGATGTCTCGTGGCATCGGTCAGCGACATGAGCACGGCCAAGGAACTCGGTCTGCAGGAAGATGACCTGATCACTGCGATCAACGGGTCGGAAGTGCACAATTTCGCACAGCTCGTGGAGCAGATCAGCAAGTTCCGCCCCGGCGACCAGATCACGGTGACATACTACCGCAACAACAAGGCTTATCAGAAGACCGGCATTCTGCGCAACTCTCAGGGAAGCACGGCCATAACAAAGAAAGGAGATTTCTCGGAACTCGGATGCGCGTTCATGAAACTCTCGGCAGAGACAAAACAGCATCTCGGCATTTCCAACGGTGTTCAGGTTCAGGGTCTGAAAGGGGGCGCTTTCAAGGAGGCCGGAGTCAAAGACGGCTTTATCATCACCGAGATCAACGACACTCCCGTCAACTCGACCGACGATGTGGAATACGTTTACAATCAAGTGATGAAGAGCGGCAACGAAGAGAGAGTGCTCTTCCTGAAAGGACTCTACCCGACCGGCAAGAAATACTACTACGCGGTCAACCTTGAAGGGAACGAATAAAACAGAAAGTCAGCCGTGTCCTCCTGACCGGATGAGCGGCAACTGAAAATAAGTGATTGGGGACAGTAAAGTCCGGCAGCAGTCTTCGCGACAGCCGCCGGACTTTCGTTATTTTTAGAAAGTATGATTTTCCGTATTATTTACGTGTTTCGCTATTGCAATCCGTAAAAAATCAGTAAATTTGCGTATGATTCAGTTTTGACAACAAAGCAAAAGGTCTCTGAATGGCTCAGCTTTAATTCAGACAGGCTACGCATGATTACAGGACAGATAAAATCGCAGATTGACCAGATATGGGAAACTCTCTGGTATTTCTATGATTTTGTCCTCTCTCTACAAAACGAGTTTGCAGCGAAAATTGAAGCGATCGAGGGTCAAAAGAAACTGATTGAATCATCAATAGCAGCGTACGGCACTCTCTGTGGTGGTTGGCGGATATAAACAGTCGGTGACAATGTACGCACGCCGTAACAATATTGATTTCGGTTGGCAAAGTCGCTATCATGACCATATCATCAGGGGAGCCCATGATGGCAACCATATTGCCGACTATATCAAAAACAATGTGGCCCGTTGGGGCGCCGACTGTTTTAATCATAAATAACGAGATATGAAATTGACACAAAATGAAATAGACCGTCAAAGTCTTGAAAAGGCCAAGTCGCTGTTCTCGACGGGCAGTATTGATGAAATAGAGGTAGGCACTACAAAAGGATTGCAGGATATTCACCTCAATCTCTTCAACGGCCTATATCCGTTTGCCGGTCAAATACGTACCCTCAATATCTCAAAGGGTGGTTTTCGCTTCGCAAATTCCCTATATCTCGTGCCTGCACTTCAGGCCATTGAAAAAATGCCCGAAGATACCTATGAACACATCATTGCCAAATACGTGGAGATGAATATTGCTCATCCTTTTATGGAAGGAAATGGCAGAGCGACACGCATATGGCTTGATATGATGCTCAAGAGGTCGCTGGGCAAGGTTGTTGACTGGCGAAAAATCAGCCGCGAAGATTATATGATGGCAATGGAACGAAGTCCTGTCAACGACCTTGAACTTCGGGTATTGCTAAAAGATGCCCTTAGTGAAGACACTACCGACCGCGATGTAATATTCCATGGTATTGAGCAATCTTACTATTACGAGGGATACGAACCGGAAAATCCGAAACTGTGACTCATTGCGTCACAATTTTGAAAAAACTTTTGCGACCTATGATGAATTTTGACTATCTGAAGGATATACCGGAGCTATCGGCACTGCATCGTTATTGCATTTGTAAATGATGACCGTCTGATGATGGCAGTCTATTATATCCGCAAGATAGGGAATTCCGGTGCGCATATAGGCAATGTAAAACGTCGCGAATCGTTCTTACAGTTCGTTATCTCTATAATTTTAGTTGACTCACAAACAACCGTTTGTGAGTCAACTTTTTCATAAATCAACAGTCAATTGTTCACGAGCTGAACTACTATCAGGCGACCTCCGTCTTCTCCGGAGAGAAGTATTTTACGTCCGTCGGTCAGCTCGACGTACTCCCCTATTTTAATTTGACGCTTCGGTTGCTCTGTCACGTCCCACATGTCGGGGAGGCGACGGTTTATGAGGATCCATTTGCCATTGTGGAAATGGAAGTCTCCAACTGGTTTCTTGTCCTCCGGTTTTGTTCTCTCGTTTGGAGTGATAAAACGGTTGACGTGCCACATATAGAGCGACTGCTTGTCATAGACCATCAGACGGTAGTTCTCAGGAAGGAACTTGCCTTTCGCTGGAGAATAGTAAAGATTGAGAACCGGCAACTGACCATGATACTCTGTACCACAGAACGGGCACTTCGGCTTTGTCGAATTGTCGAATACAAACCAGTGTGCCTCACAGTTGGGATTCTGACAAGGCTGCATGAGGTCGGTGGTCTTGACCAATGCGTTTTCCCATTCGTCAGCTGTAGGACGTTTCATCGGGTCATGAAGACCGTCAATAAACGCTCTGTCAAACAGTTCCTTCAGATACGGGCCACATATTGTGTAAGGCAATTTATCCACGTCGCCCTGAGGCAATTCCGAGGGAGCCATATTTTTGATTTTGGGTCGGTTGCTCTTATCCGTGGGATGTTCCACGAAAAGAGCCTTTGCACCCATCGACAACTCTTCATCCTTGGCGGCATCAAGGTCGTTGACTTTACCTCCACGAAGCGGATGACGATAGAGCAGATACATATAGATCAATACGGCCAGGGCATGACGGTCTGTCTGGATACTCGGGAGTTTCTTATTCGGGTCGCCCACTTTAAGGGAACGCGTCTGAAGCACCTCAGGAGCGATAAAATCGGGGGTGCCCACAACGTCCGGCGGATATTTGCCGGGTACAACAAGACCGTCGCAGTCGATGACCGCAGCTTTGCCACTGATCGGATCGACAAGAACATTCTTGTATGACAGGTCGGAATGTGCGAGTCCGGCAGCATGAAGCCTGCGGACAGCGCGGGCTATCTGCAGGCACATGTGATAGTGTGTAAGCCATGTTCCTTTCTGATCGGCTTCAACAAATTTATTTCGGAGTTTCGCAGAAGCGAACCATTTGCCTTGTTTCTCCTGTCCTTTGAACTTGCCTTCTTGAAAGAAAAAATGTTTCTGGTAAGCCGGGCATACAATTCCCAGCCTGCCATTCCACTCCACAAGTTTTGTCGGCCAGCAGAAAAGATTTTCCCAGTAGTCGCCGCCTATCTGTCCGAAAATCTTTTCGCGATATTTGCCAACGATGTTTTGGAGGCGATCCTTTGCGTTGGCATCCTGAGGGGTACGGAAGAAACCTACAACATAGCTCTTGTCCGGGCAGAAATAGACATCCTTCATCGCACCGCTGCCGATGACTTCATCGACAAACTCGACGGGAGAACCGTCGGTCGCTGTAAGTTTGATTGTCTGTGCCATAAGCGTACTGTTTAATAAAGGATTGCGATTGTTCTGTCATCGTGGTTTCCGGGACTCCAGAAGTCGAGCCAACCTAAGAGCTGGTCTTTCGCGGCATCGTTATCGTCCGAAAGGTCAACTCCGCCAATCTCATCATCAGGGAAGCCGGTTTTGAGGTTATTGTAGAACGCCTCCCACTTGGCATAATCATTAAGATTCTTGTCCGTCTCGAACATCGGGTCGGATATGCCGTCGCTCATCAGGAACAGCGCCGTGAAATCAAGGACGATAGACATGCGGAGACGCTTGCTGACAACATCCGGATCGCGGAATATCTCGGGCATAGTAAGGAATCGTGTCTGACCGGAGAACTCGCCTTCATCAGGTGTACCCAGAAGTTTTGCGGTCTTATTATCGGCATCGAAGATACACATTGCACCGTCGCCGACCCAGAAAGATGCGATAAACCAACCGAAGTCGTATTTCTTGCATACGGCAAACATAAGGGTTGTCGCAAAATCTTTGAGCTTAGCTTCTTCATTGGCCTCGGCGACTTTCTTGACTGCCTCATGCGCTTTCATCGCACCTTTATAAACGATGTCGATTACATGACGGGTGACGTTTGTGCGTTTCTCCTGATTCTCGCGGTCAGCCTCGTAATCACGTATGGATGCTTCGAAATCATAATTGTCAAGGAGAAGGCTCTTGCAGTGATCAATTACAGTCTTGCAGGCCACCTCCGAACCTTTCCGTGAATATCGGGCGGAACCGGCACCGTCGGCTACAGCCATTATATACCAGTCAGACTCATCACAATGGAACAGACTGAAATGATCATCGCGGGCTTTCCCCTCCTGCGCATGGCTGCGTCCCCGCTGACTTGCCGCTACAATATCTTTTCTCGACACTCCGTCAGCACCGGCCTCAACTTTGACATACTCCGTCTCGCTGTCAGGCTTGTAATACGGGATATTAGGATCGGTAGGGATATTTCGCCACAGGTCTCTCGGATTGGGGTTGAACGCCACGGGAATGGCAAGTTCTGACACGGGTTCGCCCTCAACCGTCTTATAACGAAGTTTAAGCGAGTAGTCACCGGCTTTCTTTGGCTTGCCGCTAAGAGAACATTTGCCATCTTCACCTACGACAAGCATAAGACCGAGTTCTTCAGCCCCGACAAGTTCAATGTCTGAGATTTTATCAACGGGAAGGTCAAAGAATACACAGTACTCTTTTTTTACCGTCCCGTTCGGGAAACGGAGTCCGAGCTGGCGGATCTCATTTTCTATCATTATTCGCTGATTCATACGTTCGTTTTTGAATGTGTTCCACAACGAACTGATAGCCCAGTTGAGGAACTGTTCCTTATCGGCAGACGAAACCCCGGCATAACGCAATGCTTTATCAAGAGCTCTTGCGGACTCATTCATCCGGAGCAAAGACCGGTTCTTCCGTGTTGTCATTCGTTGTTTTCTATCCATGACTACATCATTTTAACCCAGACCACGCGCTATATTCATGCCGTCAGGGTCGCCGGAACCGAGAGTACCCTCCAGTCCGCACCATGGGCATTTGTTTTTGACACTTTCGCCCACACAGAAGACTTTGCCGCATTCGCAGACTACGGCTCCGAGCTGATTGCCGCAGCAGGGACATGTCGGCACTCCATTGAGGCGACGTGTGTTGATGACGGCCTGATTTCCGTCAGAAAGAGAAGCATATGTGGCATTATCGACAGGAAATGCCCCGACGAGTCTGAAGCCGGCGTATTCCGACACCTCGCAGGCACCTGAGTTATAGTGATGACGCGCATATTTGATCAGATAGTCGCGCCCGGTGTTCTGACAACGGCCGTGTATGACCGCGAAGTTTTCGTCGACATTGCCCCTGTATTCACGCGGATCGACTTTCTCAAGATTGATCCCGGCTGTCGACGCAAGTTTTATTTCATCCGAGTTCTGCTCACTCACCGACATGCTGGAAGTCTTGATGGATGCGGTGACCCACTTGAAGAATTTTCTGAACGATTCAGGATCGGTCTCCTTAAGCAGCAGGATATCGTCGGTAATCTGGGCGAGCGTGAGAACGTTGACATTGTCGCCGATCGAAATGGCTACCAGATTGCAGTGTCTGCGGTATCTTTCGTTCCAGCGCCGGAATGCAGCTGAATAGTCATCGGTTGGATTACCGTCGGTGAAAAGGAATATAATAGGTTTCCAGTCGCCCTTTTGTTCAGCGGTGGTCTTCTGTATGCTACGGTCCATGTTGTCCATCAGGCACTCAAGACCCTTGCCAAGCGATGTGCCGCCTCCGATCGGAAAAACCGGAGGATAGAACTTGTATAATTCAGTAAGAGGCGAGAGTTCCTTAGCCTTGCCTGCAAAAGCGATGATAGAGACAAATACCGTCTCAAGAGCATAAGGATCCACGCGAAGATCCTGAATGATGGCACGCATGCCCTCCTGCACCTGCTCGACGGGAGTTCCCACCATTGACTCGGATACATCCACAAGGAAATAAATCGGTAATCTGCGCATATGTGATGTTGTTTTGGTTTATGTAGATATATGTTGCCGGAATTAAACTGGATATTATGCTCTTTCCACTGCTATCGCACTACAGGCGGAAGGAATTTGGCCGGCGACAGATATACGGTTCCGGGGCCGGTGACTCGCATCATACTGAGACCTTCACCCCCGAGAAGATTGCCGAGTGACCAGTTTGACTGCATCTGATTTTCAGAAATATTCAGCAAAGCGATGATATGATCCTCGTCAACCTCAATTGTTTCTCCGTATTGCAGATTTATTGTTATTGGAGTCCCCTTTGTGTCAAGGAACACAGTTGAATTGCCCTGAATCTTTTGCAGCAGGAGTCCCATTCCGCCCGTAAGACCGGCAATCGACAACTTCGTCGTAACATTTACTCGGTTGTTAGAACCGACATAAACACCACGATGGCATATCATAGTCTCTCCGTTGAGCTTTACTGGGAGAAGGCCGAAGCGGCTTCCGATAACGACCTTTCGCGGCATGTTTGAGACATTATAAAGCCGCAGGATAAAAAGGGACTCTCCAGATAGTTTCGCACCAAGGATTCGTCCGAGGCCGGAACCATTGAAACTGAGTTCTTTTTCTATACCGGCTTCGAGATATATGACGGAACCTTTCTCGGCGTAAAAATCCTCCCCGGGCGACAATGTCACTTCAAGATGCTGGACAAACTGACCTACAAGTTTACAGTTCACGGTGTGGATAATGATTAATGATTAATGATTAATGATTAATTCTGTTAGATCCCAAGAGATAAACGATTAATGATAAACTGTATTTGAAATCTATATGACTAATTAGAATCACTGGTGATCTGTCTGTGATTTAATGTTTTGCATGAAGATACCAATAATTTCAATAACTCACGGCAATCCATCAACAAAGACTCAGTTTCATCTATTGTCAGTATTTCAGAAGCTGAGAGTAGTTCTAACCAATATTCAACTTCAGCGGCTTCTTTTTTTGCGATTGATAGTTTTGCCAAGAAATCCGCCTTACTTTGGGCAAATAGCCCTTCTTTAATATTGGCGCCAATACTTGTGCCAGCCCGTAGCAATTGTCGAGAAATATCATAGTCCCGCTTTTCATCTCTAAGATATTTGTATAGTTTCACACAACGAACAGCGAAGTTGAAACTCTTTTCCATGAGAATATTGGGTCTCATAATTAATCGTTAATCGTTTATCATTTATCGTTAGATTATGACGTTAACTTCTGCGGGAGGAGGAGGAAGCACGAGATCTTCGGCGGCCCCGATGCTGCGGTTGCCGACACCGATCGAGTCAGATACCCATTTGAAGAACTTTTTGAAAGCAGTGCTGTCGACAGTATCAAGAGAATAGACCTCATCGGTAAGTTCTTTAAGCGGCTCGGTTTTTGCACTCATTCCGGCTGCACAGGCTATGATGCTTGCAAAGTGACGCTTTTTAACCTCGGGTATCATCTCCTTATATAGCTGGGTATCCGAAGGTTTGCCGTCAGTCATAAGAAACAGCAACGGCATCCAGTCACCTTTCCGGTCAGGAGTACTCAGGCGCACTTCCTGATCTATTCTTTCGCAAAGGAGTTTCAATGCCTGGCCAGTGTGTGTGGGACCGCTTTCGGGAGTGGTTATTTCCGGAAGCTGAAGTTCATCGAGCGGCGTAAGGGGAAGAATCTGCTTTACTTCGCGGTCGTATGTGATGATACTGATATTTACGGATTCCAATGCAAATGGATCCTGACGAAGGCTTGAAACCATGGCTTCAAGGCCAACCTTTACAGATTCAATCGGTTCGCCACGCATTGAACCGGAAGTGTCAATAAGAAGATATACGGGGAGTCTACGCATAATCTGATGATTTACTTCTGTCACCTCCTTCCCGATCTGGGAAGGAGGCAAGACAGAAAATATTATTTAGAGGGGTGCTTCGAGACCAGCCGGGAAAGACTTAGCCTGAGCCTTGATCGCACGGAGAAGTGCCTATACCACGATGTTCACTTCGGGCGGCGGGGGCGGAAGCTCGCTCAGAGTAGTGGCTTCGGCTCCGGCCTCTTCCACCTTCATGCTTCCGGTGCTTACAGAAGCCGAGACCCATTTGAAGAACGCCTTGATAGTGGCACTGTCGGCAGTGTCGAGCGATACGACACATTCGGTAATTTTCTTCAAGGTATCTGTATTGGCACCGGCCCCGGCAGCGCACGCCACGACCATTCCCCATTTGCGCTTCTTGAACTCGGCGAGACCCTTGTTGAGATCATCGGTCGGCTCACCGTCGGTCATGATGAACACGAGGGGTTTCCAGTCACCTTTCTTTTCTTCGGTTGTCTTGGAGACCTCCTGGTCAGCCCTCTGAGCCAGAAGAGCAAGAGCCTCACCGAGAGCGGTGCATCCGCTCGCCTGGATATTGGGCTGCTGGAATGCCGAAAGTTCGGTCAAAGGTGCAACCTGACGGGCGCTGCTGTCAAAGGTAATGATGCTGAGGTAGGCGGTTTCGAGCGCATAAGGGTCCTGACGCAGAGTTGAAACCAGCACCTGGACTCCATTCTTGACGGCTTCGATCGGTTCGCCATACATTGAACCCGAGCAGTCGAGAAGGAGATAAACGGGTAATCTTCTCATGATTATTTCGCGTAATTTGTTACGATACGTTTGATTGTCTCACAAAGATTGCGATCAGGGAAAGCATCGCCGATAGCCGAGAATTTCCATTCCCCGTTGCGGCGGTAGAGTTTACCCATGACGAGTGCAGTCATCCCTTTGTAGCGGGGTTCTGCCGCCACATCATACGATGCGAAAACTTCCTTGACCCGGGTGGGTGTTCCCTCATACATGCGGATCGATGCATAGGGTATCTGCGAGAAGTCCTCTTTTCCGCAGTTGTTGAGGAAGAAGAAGATCTGATTGACGTTGGGATTCACACGGCTGAGGTCGACAGTGATGATCTCATTGTCAAGACCGTCATCGCCGTCCTGATCACCCTTCAGGTCATCGCCACTGTGGTGGAGAGCCCCTTCGTTTGAGTCAACCTTGCCGGGAGGCATGCCGTAACGGGCAAGAAACTCCAGTTTGTAGAGCGGTGAATAGATGTGGTCTACGAGGTTTCCGTTTGCATCGACCATGACACATGAAAGGTCAAGGTCAACATCCTGTACTGTTTTTCCGAAACCCAGAAATCCTCCGGACACGGTAGCTCCCCAGTTACAGCCAACACAGAAATCGGTCAACTTGGTTCCATTGCTCTTCTCGAGGTTTATCCTCTGGCCTTTCTCAAGACGTATTGCCATAGTTTATAAATGTTTAATGTACCATGTTCAATGTTCAAATATAATTGATCATTGCCAATTGCCAATTGAACATAGGCCATTGTTATTAGTTATACTTGTTAAGATATTCAGCGAGACCGGCTTTCTGACCGGTTCCGATGGCCTCGAACTTCCACTGTCCGTTTCGCTTGTATAGACGCCCGAATTCGACTGCCGTCTCGATTGAGAAGTCCTCGTCAAGATCATAACGAAGGATTTCCTCGCCGTTGGCGGCATTATAGATGCGGATGAAAGCGTTGCGCACCTGTCCGAAATTCTGCTTGCGCTCCTCGGCCTTATGAATTGTCACAACGAATGTGATCTCTGTGGCACGGGGGTCAATTTTTGAAAGGTCGATCCTTATGCTCTCGTCATCGCCTTCTCCCTCGCCGGTCAGATTGTCGCCGGTGTGCTCGACTGCTCCGTCAGGAGATTTCAGGTTATTATAGAATACGAAATACTCATCTTCGAGAATTTTTCCGTTTTCACCTAAAATGAATGCCGACGCATCAAGATCGAAGTCGAAACCGGTGCTTGACTGATTTGTGTCCCAGCCGAGTCCGATGGTAAACTTCGGAAGTTCCACGGCGACCCGCTGGCCTTTTTCAAGATTTATTGCCATATGCTATGTCTGTTTAAGGTCGACAAAAAGACTACTATAAATTTTTAGGATACAAGTATTCTTTAAGATACAAGTATATTTTAGATACAAGCTTTGATTCTGGATATTCAGCCGACGTATTTGTCAACAAAAAACTGCAGACCGCCTTTATAACCTTTGCCCATGGCCTCGAACTTCCATTGTCCGTTGCGCTTGTAAAGTCGTCCGAATTCTACAGCTGTCTCGATCGAGAAATCCTCGTCAAGGTCATACTTGGCGATTTCTTCATCGGTGAGCGCATTATAGATGCGGATGTACGAGTTGTGAACCTGTCCGAAGTTCTGACGGCGCTGTTCAGCCTCATGTATCGTCACGGTGAAGATGATCTCCTGGATGCGGGGATCAACTTTGGAAAGGTCTACCGTTAGGGTTTCATCATCGCCGCCGTCGCTGTTGCCTCCGGTAAGATCGTCACCTGATGATTCGACTGCCTTGTCGGGAGAAATCTGATTGTTGTAGAATACAAAGAACTCATCCAGGGGAAGTTTCTTGTTATCACCGAGCATGAATGCCGATGCGTCAAGGTCAAAATCGTATCCCGTGCTTGTGTTGGGATCCCAGCCAAGACCGACTCCGACCTTCTGGAGACCGATCTCGATTCGCTGGCCTTTCTGGAGATTGATTGCCATATTCCGATCTGTTTTAGTTAATTTCCAAATCCTAAGTAAGTGTTCAAATTTAAACGAGAGCAAGTGCTGAAATATCTTTTATACAATCTACGACTTCTTTTTTGCCGCTTCCGGCTTGTCGCTCAGTCGCATAGCCCGCTATGCT
>CAMWRV010000014.1 GCA_947176745.1 uncultured Muribaculaceae bacterium | reverse complement strand
AATTTCCTCGAAAATACGCCGCCCCTGCTTTAACATTTTTTGTGGGATGGGGTCTTAAAAGAACGCGTTCCGTGTGTCTCCGAAACGGAAACACGCGGAACGCGTACCAAATCTCCCCTGCATTGACGTTTTTGAGGGATTGGGAGATAAACCCTGGCCTGTGATCAAGCGTTAGAAAATCATAATGATATCTAACTTTTTAAAATCTGCAGTTATGATAAAAATGATGCTTATCGCCGGAGCCGGCGGTTTTGTCGGCACATGCGGGCGATTTCTGATCGGCAAGTGGTCAGCGGGAATGTATCACGGGGCGTTCCCGATGGGAACATTCCTTGTCAACATAATCGGATGCTTTATAATCGGCCTGCTGTTCGGTCTTCTTGAAAAGGCCCATGTCATGACGCCGGGAGAGAATGTGCTGCTCATCACCGGTTTCTGCGGAGGTTTCACCACTTTCTCCTCTTTTGCCGACGACATGTGGGTGCTGATCAACAAAGGAGACTGGGCCACATTCGGCATCTATCTCGCCACAAGCGTCATACTCGGCGTTCTGCTTGTGTGGGCAGGCCGTGCGCTTGTTCGCTGACAAGCATTCGTCACTTCACGCGCGGATTGCGCGCCACTTCTACAAGAAGCTCCAGCGGCTCACGCCGTCTGGGGCTTTTTTCCATCACGTGGTCGAAAACAAATTTGCGGTGCACGTCAGAGCCGGCAAGGTCGACCATGCCCTCTTTGAGGAGCCACTCTATCTTTTTCCTTGCTGTCTCCCCGTAGCCGCCAACAAGCGATATGTAGTTGCACTGAAAGAGCACTCCGCGTGACTTCCACTTGCGGTAGTCCTTCTCGTCCATATATCTGTAACGTTCCGGATGAGCGAGCACCGGTGTCAGCCCTGCCGCAAGCACACCCTCGATCATGTCTTCCATTCCGAACGGAGGGTTTACATATGAAGTCTCGACAAGCAGATGGTCACCCTTTTCACCGATGGGCAACAGATCGCGGGCTCTGAGACGCTCCTCGAAGAGAGAGTCGAGCATGTTCTCGGAAGCAAGCACAAGTTCGATATTCCCTTTGTAGTTCGCACGAAGCTCCTCGAATCTGTCGCGCAGCCGCGCAGTGCTGTTCGGACAGTCCTCCATTATGTGTGGAGTCAGCCACACCTTGCTGATTCCGCGTGATTCGAACGCGGCGAGAGTGTCAAGAGATTCGTCCATTGTCCGGATGCCGTCATCGACACCGGGCAATATATGAGAATGCCAGTCGGTAAAACCCTCAAACATGCCTGACTTTCCAAGTTTGTCTACTGATCTGAATGGCCACATAAATTATTTAGATTTAGGCCGGTGTCATGTCCGGTCTGACCGGAGACATGATCGCCGTTATTCGTAAAGGCGCACCCCCTGCACCCGCTCGCGGCCTCTTATGAGTTGAGTGATAAGGATATTGAGCAGTACCCATAACACCATGTCGCCGACAATTACCCACGTCGGACTGAGATAGGGGGAAAGTGCGAGATTTAGAAGAATGAACAATACGTCGGCGGCAAGAATCGTGATCAGAGCCTCCCACTGTCTGCATCCGAGTGCAAGAAGCTTGTGATGGATATGACACTTGTCTGGCAGAAACGGATTGTGACCGTTGCGGACCCGGTGAAGAAAAACCCGGGCCACATCAAAACATGGAACTATGATCGGAGCGATCGCAATGACAAATGTATTTCCGTCAGACAGATCCGAGCCCTCGGGAAGATTGAAAATGCGTATCGACAGGAATGCGAGCACTGTGCCGATGGTCAGCGAGCCGGTATCTCCCATGAATATCTTTGTGTGCTTCTCGGCCGATCCGAACACATTATAGTAGAAGAATGGCAGGAGTGTGCCGAGAGTTGCCCCCGCAAGAAGAGCGTCGGCATACTGGCCGGCCCGGAAGAAAATGCAACTGTAAAATATCAGTGCCACCGCACTCAGACCGGAAGCAAGACCATCGATGCCGTCTATGAGGTTGATTGCGTTCACCACATAGATCACAAGGAAAACCGAAACAATCCATCCCGCAATATCAGGAAGGGCGTCGATGCCGACAAAACCGTAGAAATCCTTGATCCAGCATCCCGAAAACACAAGCAGGATACCGGCTATAATCTGAAGAATAAACTTGCCGCGGTAGCGCACGCCGATAAGATCGTCGGCAATTCCCACAAGATACATGAGCATAAGCGAGCACAGGAGAAATCTGACAGCCACCATGGCCGACTCAAGCACCTCATGCTGGCCGTCGACGTCAAGCCTTATGTCGCAGCCTATGATCAGGAAAAACGAGAAGATAAACGCAGGCATAAAAGATATGCCACCGAGGCGCGGCACGGCACCCCTGTGAATCTTCCGCTCGTCGATATCGTCAAACAGCTTGCGCTTGAATGCGATCGTTATGACGTTAGGTATGATAATGCCGGCAAGAACAACCGACACGATCAGGCACAAAAAATAATTTTCAATCCAAAAAGCCATAAACTTATTCTCGATTAATAATAGTGTCGTTTCTGTCGATCGACTGCCATTTAATTCTGATGAAGACCCGATGCGTCTCTTGTCAGAACCCGGCAGGCACTAAAAAAGGCCCGACAATACGGGTCTTTGGAACGCAAAATTACAAATTTTAATCCTCCTGACAAAACGACATCCCCATTTTAACAGTTTTTATATTAATATTTTCGGGATTCTACTGTCAATTTCCTTCAGAAAGTCATATCGTCTCTCCGGCATACTGCATGCGTCTTCCGAGAATGGTGCAGAATATAATTTTGATATCGCTCTCAAAAGAGTAATGACGGAGATAGTATAGGTTAATGCGCACCTTGTCGGGAAAAATGACTTTGTCGTTATATTCTTTAGGTTCAGGAAGGGTGGCGAGCATTTCTTCCTCATCGCGATATTTGAGTGATGCCGGACCTGTTATGCCGGGCCTGAGTTCAAGTATGGCCCTGTCTTCTCCCTGCAGTTCGTCGGCATAACCCGGCACGTCGGGACGCGGACCGACAAAGCTCATGTCACCTATGAGCACGTTCCATAATTCGGGAAGCTCGTCAAGTTTATACCGACGCAAGACTGCTCCGAGCGGAGTTATCCGGCTCTCGCCCGCCACCGACACAGATGAGCCTTCCTGTCCAGCCTCCATAGTCCGGAATTTATACATTGTGAACAGTCTGCCGTGACGGCCGACTCGCTTTTGACAAAATATGACCGCCCCGTCGGGCATCCTTATCATAATAAGAATGCCGACCACAACCAGAACCGGCCAGAGCAACAGCAATCCGACAAACGCCATCACCCGGTCAAAAATAAATTTCAGCGTCATCTGACAGGCTCTAAATTCATAATGCCACTATATCCTCGGGTGAAAGACCTGTAACGGCTGCGATCACATCCGTGCCGAGACCTTGGGCTTTCATATTACGAACCAATTCATGCGCAGCTTCGGCGCGTCCTTCGGCGCGTCCTTCAGCGCGTCCTTCGGCGCGTCCCTCCGCACGTCCCTCCGCACGTCCTTCATTATATCCGATCGTATGCCCCTCACTCCGGGCTTCGGTCATCTCCGCCTTGTAGTCGCGTGCTCTTTTGACATCATAGTCATACAGACGACGTTCCTCATCCGACAGCGCGGCCACGTTGCTTATCTTGGCGAGACGCTCGAAAACATCTCTGTGTGTAAACGGTATTGTCTGCATATCTGACATGTTTTAAGACCCCATCCCACAAAAAAATGTTAATGCAGGGGTCGCAGATTTCGGTCAGATTTGACCTTGCAGGTGAAGGAGCATAGCGGGCTATGCGACTGAACCAAAAGGTCAAAGATGGCCGGAAGCTGCGAGGATGCACCTACATGATTAGTCGGAGGAGTGTTCATTTTTATATTTGTTTTAACTAAAATTTATTCAAGTTACCCCTGTCCGGCGTCTTTTCGGTAAATTCCGCCAAGTCTCATCGGTCGTGTAGCACGCTACACTCCCTCTTCAACTTGCGGAATTTCCTCGAAAATACGCCGCCCCTGCGTTAACATTTTTTGTGGGATGGGGTCTTAGTGTATATATCCATTTGTCGAACTCCGTATGACATTCGTCCTGTCCTTTCTTGAATGCGGGCAACTGTATAAAGGCATAACGCATGAGGTCGGAAACAGGTTTACCGGTCTGTGTGTCGCACAGTCTGATATGCTGCAGAAGTCTGTGGGGAAATCCCTTGACATAAAAATCACAGAAGAACACGCCGACCACAGGAATCACGTTATAATCCCAGTCATCATTCTGACTTCCTCCGCGCCTGAGTCCCTGCTCGTAAACTGCCCGCGAGACGTAGTATACCGCCCGGCCGAAGAAATTGGGTTTTGCCTGTCGCTGCATCTCGACAATGAAACGATGTCCGCTCTCGGTCTCGCACAATATGTCGTAGATTACACTGCGGTCATCAAGCCGCTCGCGGCTACGCTCGTTGTTCAGATAACGCAGTGTCCGGATTCGCTCGAAGTCTTCCTCGCCTTCAAACAGGTCATTGAGAAACTCACGCAGGATCTCATTTGACGAGTTTTCCTTGCCAAACACTATTTTAAAGCCCACGTCAGTGAACGGATCGACATACTTTCCCATGGTATAAATAATAGGTTTTAACTCATTTGCAAAAATAATCAAATTCTACAGAATTTCAAAACCCATTGCAATTTTGCTGAAATGTCTCATTTTCTATAGACAAGTTTCTTGCAGACTCCAAAAAAAAGATTGCCCATGGTCAACAGCATACTCTGCACCTTCCCCTTGCCGACAAGATCACGAAAAAGCCTGTAATGCCAACGTATCAGTTCGCGGTATGTCACACTGCTGACCGATCCGGAGTGACGCCTGTATGTGGCAAGCGTGCGGTCAAGAAGATGACAATCGGCCTTGCGCGATGCGAGTATCCAGAGAGCATAGTCGTTGTTTCGCTTCAGTGGCGGAATCTGGAGTAGTCCCACTTTGTCGGCGTCATACATTACGGTCAGGCATCCGGGCCAGCAGTATGCCAGCATTCCTGCATAGGTAATCCGGCGAGGGCCTGAAATGCAGCCGGCAGTCACACGGCCCGAGGAATCAGTCTCCCGATAGCGGGTGTATGAGAAAAAGCATCCGGTCTGTGTCATCATCCGCAATTGCTCTTCAAGTTTGGTGTTGTCCCACAGATCATCGCAGTCAAGAAACGCGATCCATCGTCCGCGTGCCAGCCTTAGAGCGGTATTGCGCGCCACTGCCGCCCCGCTGTTCTTTTCAAGACAGTGGCAGCGGATGCGGGGATCATCGAATCGTTCTATTTCTTCACGTGAGTTGTCGGTCGAACAGTCATCGACAATTATCATCTCCCAGTCACTATAAGTCTGGGAAAGGACGCTCCTTATTGTCGAGGCGACATATGCGCCGCAGTTGTAGCAGGGCGAGATTATGGATACAAGTCCGTATTCAGACATCATGTTCGTCGGTTTTGCCACAGATAAGTTTTTTAAGGGACTCCCCTCTGAATGGAGAAAACGCTTCCGGGAATTCGAATATGCCGCATCCGTCAAGTCTTGACACGGCCTCTGAAAACTGATCCGGGGTGTCAATGTATTCCACTCCTTTCCCTGCTTCAAGATAGTCTCCGTAATATTTACGGGAATAGTTGTCAAGATTGTGAAACACCGTGGGACGCCCGTAATAGGCAGCCTCAAGGCATGTAGTGGAATAGACGGTGCAGTGTATGTCACACCACTTCAGATACTCGTATATGTTTATACCGGGTCTGTAAAGCAGATTGGGCATATCTGAGGGAAAATCCCGCACGCTCGTCCGAGGCACGTAAATGAAGAGGATATCCGGATTTTTACGTGCCGCCTCCGTTACAAATTCCACATTCTCCCTGACCACAGCATCCTGTCCGGCGAAGACTGCAATTTTCCGGAACCTGCCCCTATAGGAAGCGAACGGGTCTGTATCGAATGCCCGGACGCACTTCTCGAGGATATAAAGTCCTGTGGGCACCACTTCTGGGGCATAATGCGGATTGACGGCCGTAAAGTAGTCAAGTTCTCTTTTTCCGAACACACACAGTGTGTCGGGATAGAGCACGGATGAATGAGGCCAGACATAGGCATAGTGGGATTCTCCGGCTACTCCATGCTGAAGTTCTATCACCCGCACGCCTCGGTCATGAAATGCCCAGAGATAACCCATGACCGTGTAAGGACACTCTATAACAACTGTGTCAGGACGGCCGGCCACACGCATCAGGCATTTCACGACCGCCCGCTGCGCCAGCAGGAAGCGGATAAAGTAGCGGTAATCGAAAGTCACGCCAAGTTCAGAAAGTATGGCGTCCATGACATCGGCCCCTTCTACGGCCGGTCTGCGCAGCCTGAACAGTCTCTCGGCCACATGAACCGCGAGCAGAATCCACGATTCGCTGACTATGTGCCGCTCCTCGATCTCGCGCTGACTGCGGTGTCGCCCCGCAAGCGACGGTTTCTCGATGCAGAGCGCGTCGGGAATCAATGAAGGCACGAATCCGGAGACCCGGTGTATGTATTTTCCTTTGATCTCCTTGCGCCTTTCGGCTCCGTTGAACACCCATACGCTTCGTCTACGCAGGTATGCAAACGGATTGAAAGCAAAAAGCGAGCGGAGCACTGTCTTGACTTTGCCGGCCGACACATCGTGCGAGTGCTCATTCTTAGTGTGGGCCATAACCTGAAAAAGATACAGTCTGAGCCACGGCCACACGCAGACTCCTTGAACGCGTATCCGTCCGACTTCAAAGCTGTTTTCAAGCTGTTCAAGTCTGTTGAGTGCCTCAAGATAATTCATCGTGCGATTTTTATGTATATGTCATGATACATGTCTGCTATATTCTGCCAGTCCAGCGTACCGTCGGTGACACGGTCTGTCTGAGGGATCCTGATCCATTCGAGAAGCTCTTCATTCCAAATTCCTCCCCGCTGCATTTCAATGACACGGCAATACGGCGAACCTGCCTCCTGCGCGGGGAGCGTGTGAGCCACGTCACTGTTGACCAGAATCCTGAGTCCGGTGGCCCGGGCCTCAATCTCGGAAAGCGCCTGTCCTTCTGCATAACTGACATGGGCGTATATATCAGCGGCTGAATAATAGCGGTAAAGATCGTGTCCTGCCGTATACCCGGTCATGCGTATCCTGTCGCCGATGCCGTTTGCGTCGGCCCATTCCCTTATCTTTTGGCGGTCGGGGCCGTCTCCTAAGAGCCAGTATTCGAAATCAAGTCCGCTTTCTTTCAGCAAACGCATAAAATCGTATTGCCCCTTGCGCTGCTGAAGCGACCCGACAGTTAGAAAAACAGTTCTCTTGTCTGAGATCCCAAGCTCCTCGCGCACTGTTGCCCGCGTCTGCGGATCATAATGATACTTATCAGTATCAACACCATTGGGTATGATATGACGCCTGTCAGCATCTACCCCGAACTGCGCGAAGCGGCGGTCAATCTCTTCTGTCAGGCCAGTCACCTCGTCGACTCGTCTCATTGACTCGACATACATGTCTCGACGACGCCCGCTGTCACCGACACCGAATATGCCGTGACATGTAAGGACGGAACCTATCGACCGGACTCTTGCAGCGTGAGAAAAGGGCAGCACATGGTCGATGCTGTGCAGATGGACACACGTAGCCGAAGTCCTCGCGATCGCCCTGTCGATATTGAGGCGATAGAAAAGCGCGCGCCACGGGGAATAGTCAAGATAACGCCTGTAGTCGGCGATCTCCCGGACAAGTCTGACGGGATGCAGAAGAGCCTCTGTGATCAGTCTGCCGACAGGCAGCACATAGCCGAGACGACTGTTGCCCGAGACTTTGCAGTCAGAGGCATTAAGGGCAAGCGTGGCATAGTCTGCGCCGGGATATGACTGCCCCGAAAGCTCCAGCATGACTTTGCCCATGCCGGTGGTGTAGTTGCCTCCGGCCTCGACTGGAAGCTGACCTACGGCGAGAATTCTTATTCTGTTGTCTTTTGCCGACATATTTTCTGTCTACTTACTGGCTTACCGGAGTGTCGGTCCGGATCAAGCCTGAACGACACCCAGATCCATATCATCAGAGCTATCGTGCAGTTTGCAAATGAATAATAATAGCCAAACAGGCCGAGCACCAGAACCAGCGAAGCCGCCCAGATGCGTATAAGGCCGCCGAGCGTGAGCCTTTTCCGTACTTTCCGGAAAAGCCATACGGAAATTCTGTTGTAAAAAAACACAAACAGGGTCAGCACGACTCCGCCTGATATGGAATATATGTATCCGAGAAATGTCGAGAACACCGGAATATAAAGTGACACATCAGACTGCACCGTATCGGCCACTTCAAAATATCCGGGGCCTCCGGTCAGCATCGTGATGAGCGGAAATATCTCGCAAAGAGAATAGGCGGGACGGACATACTCTATGAAGTTACAGAAATTTATGAACGATTGGCCGGCATAGGATATGAGGCCTCCTTCCGCTCCGTCGGCACGATCCTCGAAGCGGTCGTTGGTCACTGCCATGAAATAGACCAGTATCAGTCCGAGCACAGCTGCCACAATTACAGACACCCCTATTCTTTTGCCCCGGCTCAGATACGGGAAAAAGATGAAAAGCGCAAGCCCCATGAAAAGTATCCAGTATATGAAATTGGAACGGTCGGCTATATTGACAGCGATAAGAAGCATGCTCATTGAGCCTGTAATTCCCATCAGATTATAAAGGACGCTCTTTTTACGAAACGCTATGCTGTACATGGTCAGCAACGTCATGACATTCGCACTCGGGGCAAGAATCTGGCACATGGCACAGACATATCTGGGTATGCCGTGAAGGTGATCATAGAACGCGACGGCATCTCCGGTGTACTGTTCGTTGCGGATTTCCGCCAATGCGTTTGAAGCCAGAACCTCCTGTATCCTTGTAAGCGACACGACAAGTACTATGCAGAATATCACGAAATAACCGACGGTCAGGATATCAAGCAGTTTCTCGCCCCGTCTGGAAAGACGCGGATCGATCTTCGGCAGTTTCTTCAGATACGGAAAAATACATGCGCTCAGCAATATGACATACAATACGGGTGCATAAGGCTGGATCGGATAATCTCGGACTGACCAGTCGTAGTAACCTCCCTGCGCGAGCACTATCGACATGAAAGAGATCAGCGCATAGAGTGCCACAATGTAGGTGCCGATGTTGAAAATGCCGTTTTTCCTGATATTGGTCAACATCAGGACTCCGAAATATATGAATGGCAGATAAATCATTATTATACCGACTCTTAGCTTAGCCTTGACGCGAGAAAACCGAAGAATCCCACGGGCGAAAGGTTTCTGCTGTAAGGATTGTGGACCGGACTGCCTGACGGCAGAGATCCGGGTATATCATCGGGAGTCTCGAAATATATGAACTGCTCCGGATTATAGAAGGGTGCCTCCAATATGGCCTTGTTGTTGGTCAGAAGCACTTTGTCATAAAGTATCGCCTCCCATGTACGCAGCGTGTATCCGGTGGCATTGTCCTGCATTATCTCAAGCAGACAGTCAGACTGCATTACGTGGGCAAGATACTCCCTATACGGAATCAGGTATCTTATATACCGGATTCCTTCTGTCTTCTTCTGGCCGGGCTGCAGACGGCTCACCATGAAGTCGCATTCAAGGCCACGGCTGACGAGGGCTTCATAAGTACGGACGATAAGGTCATAACGCTGCTTCGACGCTCCGCAGAATGTCACGTCGGCATGTTTTTTTTCACCCGACGGCAGACTGACGGCAGATAGAAACGTCGGGTAATAGAGAAAGCCGTGTGCGGTGGCGTCGCCGCTGTCGTAGCTGACGACAAGATCGGCGTGACGGTCCATCATCGAATAGTCGAGATTCGCGCCCGTGTCATAGAGGTCTTCAAGATAGACCACGATCTTCGCTTCAGGATAACGCCGGCGTATCATCAGAAACAGTTCCTCGTTCTCAGGCTTGAGCCAGCGCATCAGGAATAGGAAGCAAAGTTTCTTGCCGATATTCGTATAATCACCCATGAGCCAGCGACGCCAGAGAGAAAGCCGGTCAAGATGCAGCATCTGGCGCAGTCGCGGATGCGAGCACAGCCGGTGAATAGTGCCTAATGTCCGGCTTCCGGAATAATGCGACACAGGATCCGCCACATATTCCACACCTCCCGCCTCAACTGCTTCGGCAAACATGACACCGAAATAATCGATATCATATCCGTATACGACGAAATACCAGTCTTCTCTCTTCATCTTCTCTGAATCATTGAGCGCAGCCGTATGCGCTCGCCGGGGTTCAATACAACGAAAACCGCGACAGCTACTACCGCCACGCATATATAAAGGAGTGACCACAGGAATAGCCTTTCTCCATCAAAGTGAGACGACATATAGCAGAGACCGGGAAGAACCAGTGCGAGAAATACCGCTATCCTGCCTATGACCTTGATCATATAGGCTCTGACCGGAAAGTCGAGAAGCGTACGCATGAAAAAAAGTCCGATTCCCATGTTGAGTATTCCCCTCGAAAAAATACGCGCATAAAGCACGTAGGAGGCGGAAACGCCGGCACGCAGAAGTATGTAATAAAGCGTCAGCTCCACAAGGGCACTGACCGTGAGCGCAATCTGATAGGCCCGGATGGTGCCTGTGGCAAGTATCGCGCAGTTATAAGGACCTGACACCGCGTCGATCACGCAGCAAACCGTGATAAGGCGGCAGAACGACACCGTATAGTCAGGCACTTCTGTCAGCCATACACTCAATATGGCGGGAGCGTTGACTATTATTATCAGGGCGGGAACGCATACGAGCAGAAACGAGATCTTGGATGTCGAGAACACAAGCGAGCGCAGATATTCATGGTCTCCGCGAGCGTACGCCTTCACGATCTGCGGGCGGAATGAGGTCTGGAAACTGTTGATAAACTGCGTCACGGCGGCGTTGACCTGATTTGCTATTCCCATGGCGGCGTTGGCCACAAGTCCGACAAAGACATTGAGAAGGAATACTATGCCTTTCTGGCTGATTATATTCGATATGCTTCCGAGAACATTCCAGCCCGAGAAGCAAAGCATATCTCTGAACAATCTCGAGTTCCAGCCCGCAGTAAACCTGCAGGTGTCGAATCTCGAACGACAGTACCATCTGTAGGCAAGCAGCATCACCACAGACTCGGCAAGAAGCAGAGTACAGTAGAAAACGAGCCGGTCGGCCGGAGAGACGGCAAGCAGATATACTATTCCGAGTTTCAGCAGAGAGTCGGCTATGGCCGCGTATGCGAAAAACGCCATGCGTTCATATGCGATTATGGCCGATTCATATGACACACGCATGAAATTGACTGCAAATGTGGCTATCGACAACTGAAACGCCCAGCGGGCCGGCACAAGCATCGACGCATCGATCTTCATCTGCGTGTCGATGAACCAGAGTCCGAGTGTCTCACAGAGCGCGACAAGCAGGACGATGATTATGAACTGGGTGATGATACTTGTCGAGAACACCCGGGTCACATCGGCCTTCTCCCCTTTCCCGAGAGAGAATGTCAGAAACCTCTGGATGGCCTGGGTGATTCCGGCGTTGAGAAAAGAGAACAGCACCACTACGCCGGCAACTACGTTGTATACGCCATACGCGTCCTCACCAAGCTGACGGAGCAGGACTCTGGTCACGACAAGCCCCACGACCATGGCTATGGCCGTGCGCGCATAGAGTGCCAGCGTGTTTTTTACCAGCCGCCTTTTGTCGGATTCTTCTCCTTCTGCCATGTGGAGGAATTTATTTGCAGACCGATACCAGACCGTCGACAATATGGTGTATTCTTTCCTCTCCGAGCAATTTCTCGACAAATTCCCGGAAACAGCCTTCGCCGCCACGGCGTTCAAGCGGAATCGCAGCGTATTCTCTCACATATCCGGGAGCACCCGACGGAACTCCGGCGATTCCTGCCGAACGCAACAAAGCGATGTCGTTGATGTCATCGCCGATGTATGCCACGTCGGCGAGGCTGATGCCGAGCTGCCCGCATAGCTCGCGTGCAACCGAAAGTTTGTCGGTTACGGCCTGGAACAGGTAATCCACCTTGAGTTTCCTGGCACGTCGGGCCACGATTTCGGTCATCTCTCCCGTGATTATTCCGACAGGAATGCCGGCGGCATGAGCGAACAGTACCCCTGCGCTGTCGTAGGTATGAAATTTCTTGAGCTCGTTGCCTGTCTGGTCATAATACATTCCGCCGTCGGTCCAGACTCCGTCAATATCGGTGAGTATGAGTTTCGGCAGGCGTGCAGTCTCCATTGCTTCTTTCATTTCTGCCATCACTCTATGTCTTTACTGTATATGATCTCGTTTGCGGGAATATCGCGCGCAGCTCTGTGACCTTCCACCTTATCTCTTTCTGACCACTTGAATCCGTCGCCTGGACTGAGCATATGTATGTCTTCGACAGTTATTGTCTCTCCTGCCCTAATGTCGCGGCGCGATGCTATCGAACGCTCAAGTTTGATTTTCGATCCGGCCACACTCTTCTCTATATGCAGATCCTCCGTGCCGAGCCAGCGCTCAGCCACCCGTATGTCGCGGACCATGCGGTTTACACCGTCAGGGCCGAGAGAGCCGGACTGGTCCGTACCCTTCATGCGGCGGTCGATGGTAATGTGTTTTTCTATTATCTCCGCCCCCATGCCTATTGCAACAACCGGGGCGGAAATGCCGATGGTATGGTCCGAAAAACCGATCGTGTACTGCGGATAGTGCTTCTTGAGGTATGTAATGGTCCGAAGATTAAGGTTGTCGGGGTGAGTGGGATATTCCGACACACAATGGAGTATCGATATATTGTCGTGTCGTCTTGTTATTACTTCCAGGGCATCGTCAAGCTCTTTTTTACCGGCCATTCCCGTTGAAAGAATCATCGGAATGCCGGTCTCGGCCAATGCCTCAAGAAGAGGGAGGTTAGTCAGATCGCGGCTCGCCACCTTCAGTCTGTCAGGCGTGAACAGCTTAAGGAGCGACAGACAGCCCACGGCGCACAGCGTCTCTACAAAGTCGAGTCCCTTCTCTTTTGCATGACGATAGACCTCATAGTGCTCTTCATCTGAAAGCTCAAGAAACGCCCTGTGTTCTCCATATGTGCGTCCGAACGAATTCGGGGTGTCGTAGATACGGTTCATCTGCGAGGCCGACAGTTCTTCGTTAAGGTCGCGCTTTGTCAGCTTGACAGCGTTCATCGGAGCGAGATCAAGGCCGAACACTTCTTCTCTGACCGGCCTGGCCACAAGATCGACTATCAGATTGGCGATATCGACCGAACCGTTATGGTTCTGACCGATCTCCCCTATTATGTATGTCTCTTTCATTTTCGTATAGGGCATTCAGACCCTTTCATTAACATTTTAGTGGAATGGGCCTTATTTTGAGTTACCCTCGATATTACGCCGCATCGTGGCGTATAGTTCACGATGCATGTCAAGATATTTTATCAACGACGCCGGATTCAGTTGCCGCTCGTCACCACCGAGAGCTGCATATAGGTCTCGTTGCAGGCTGTAGTCCTCGGCAGTGTCCATGGTGAGACGAAGATCCTCGTGTCTCTCCACTTCCGGATCTATCGGGTGCATACAGCATCTGAATAGGTCGGGATGCGCGTATATGTAGTTAGTCACATGCTCATGATAAAGTGGCTCATCTGTCAATGCCGCCACCTTGAGAAGGGCCTTGAGTGTGACAGCCTCGGTCCAGAACCCGTAATGGGTCTTTATCGACGGAGTGCCGTCTGACTTCCTGAACGACATATAGTCATACCGGCTGTCTGCACGAAATGCCTCATAGAGGAACCTGAGACTTTCCATATCGAGAAAGACATTGTCGGCGCATACTCTTATGACCTTGGTCGCTTCTACGGAGCGTGCCGCACCGATGAAGCGGTCGAGCACGTCGCTTTCACTTCCTCTGAACACTTTTATTCCTGCAGAAGAGGCGATGCTTTCTATCAGGTCATCTCTGCTGTCGACTGTGGTTGCAACTATTATTTCGGCGTCCGTACCGGCCATGGCGGCCGCGATACGCCTCAATATCACTGCGAGTACAGGAGAGTCGCCGTCGAAAGGGAGAGCCATCTTGCCCGGCAGTCTTGTCGAACCTGTTCTCGCCTGGATTATTATGGCAGTCTTGTCAGCGCAGGATGTGGATATCCGGTTGTCAGGCATTGTTTGCATAGTGATAGCCGTCGCTGTAGGCGGTGCCGTAGGCTGTGGTTGCCGTGCGCGTTCCGTTGAGTATCAGCGACATATTTCTGTATATCTTCTTCTGGTAATAGTTCTCGAGTTCGGGAATCTGACTGCGTTCGAGATTGCCTGTGCGTACTACGAAAACAGAGTGCTCCGCCACTCTCTCTATGAGAGCGGAGTCTGCCATCGATGTCACAGGAGGACAATCGATAAACACATAATCATATGCGCCGCGGAGTTCTTCCACAAGCTGTCCGAACTTCGGGCCTTCAAGAAGCTCGGTGGGATTGGGCGGAAATTTGCCAACAGGCATTACATCCGCGCCATGCATGGCGGGATCCGACACGACAAGTGTCCGCCAGTCGGAGGTGCGCCCGGCAAGATAGTCTGAAAGACCTTTTGCCGGCGATCCGACGGTTTCGGATGTCGAGGCATGCCTGAGGTCTCCGTCGATTACAATCACTTTCTGCTCCCGCAAAGCGAACGCCACTGCGAGATTGGTTGTGATGAAAGATTTCCCGCTCGCGGCATTGAGCGATGTGAACATCGTCACCGAACCCTTACCGGAATCCGCACCGATGCCGCTTCGCTGCTCGTTGATAAAACGAATATTGGCTCTGAGCACCCTGAATGCATCGTTGATGATATTTCTGTTGCCCGGCTCCACGACTATCGATCCCGAATCGAGATCTTTCTTGCCAAACAGGCTTTTCTTCTTTCTGTCGGCATTCCATTCGGGAATCTCGCCAATCAGGGGGATCGTGAGACAGTCAAGATCTTTTCTTGTTCTGACTCTGGTATCGAGCATGTTTACGACATATGTTATGCCGAAAGGCAGTGCCAGACCGATGGCAAACGCGAATCCGAGGATTATGATTTTCCTCGGAGCTACAGGTTTGTCCGTCCCGAACGGACGCAACACAACCTCCGTGCGACACTCGGTGTAGGCTTTGCTGAGTTCGTTTTCCTCGCGTTTCTGGAGCAGATAGAGATAAAGGCTTTCCTTTACTTTCTGCTCGCGTTCGATGCCGAGAAGATGATTGGCCTGCGTCGGCGTACTTGCTATCTGCGACTGCGCGCGACCTTTCTCATCTCTGACGTTGCGGAGCTGGGCCGAAAGAGCCGCCACCTCATTGTCCATGGCACTTATTATGGCTGCACGCATTGACATAAGCTCTGAGTCGAGCGAACTGATCATCGGATGGTTTTCCGATGAATTGGCGGCGAGACGGTTGCGTTCCAGAAGTTTCTCGTTGTATTCTGAGATCTGTCGTTCAATGGCCTGATTGCCAATCCCGGAGTTCGAGGGGAGCACTTCGTTGCGGTGTGACGCATCACCGAGATACTGCCTCATGTAGCTCGTCACCTGTAGCAGGTTGGTCAGATCGAGTATCTGCTTGTCGGCCGACTGGTTGTCTTGCATGTATATGGTAGCGGCCTGCCCGACATCCGGCAGAAGATGCTTCGACTGGTAATCGGCTATGTCGCGGTCCACTCCCCCCAGCTCTCTCTCCAGACTGACAAGCCTGTCGTTGATGAACTGTCGGGTCGCGACAGACACTTCGTTGCGCTTTTCAAGTGATTTCTCGTTATAGACATCGATCAGACAGTTTATTATATCTGTGGCTCGATGTGTGGAATTATCTGTCGCGATGATTTCCACCGTGTTGCCGTGCTTGTCTTCAAGATGTATGTTTAATTTCGCGCTGTATGCCTTTATGGCAGCGATCATCGGTATATGGCTTACGGATATTTTATATTCCTCGCCGGGCTTGTAGAACGGTGTCGCCGACACGGTCACCGGCCCCATGGGCGTGCTGACGGTCTGACCGAGTCTGAAAGGTCCGGCAGGCGCGGCGATCTTGTCCTTGCGGAGTTTCATGTCGGAGAGTGTCACCTGACCGTCGGCCGAAATGCTGACCGTCATCGACGCGCCATCTTCTTCGGGCACCGAGGGCATGGAGACCGTGACAGGCAGCGACGGGCCGTAGAGCACGCGGCTGCCGAGCAATGCGGGCTCGGTATAATCCATCTGCAGACCGAGACGCTCTACGACTTCCCGGACAAGATCCATACTCTTGAGCTTGATCAGTTCGTCGATCTGGTTGGTGCTGGTGCTTACGAGTCCCATGTCGGCAAACGTGCTGAGCTGCGAATTGATAGATCCTCCGTTGGTCTCATCGTTTATGACCATCTTTGCGGTACGCGTATAGACTGGTTTCTTGACCTTTACGTAGACGAAGGCCAAACCGACGCACATTATGACAGAGAACACAATCCAGGGCCAGTGCCTGAGGGTGTTTGTGATCACATTGACCAGAGTTGTCTTACCGGAGACCGAAGTCATTTCTTCATTATCCATAGACATAGGGAACGACGTCATCTCACAGACGTCAGATTTGAGTGTAGTTAGTTAGGTGTGGTGGAATGCTGCATTTGCCGGGGGTCACTCCTTATCAAGGCATTCGTAACGTGAATTCTTGCTTTTGTATTCAGGAACCAGATTCTTCATTCTGGCCACGATAGCCATGTCATCCAGCTCGGCGCACTCCTCAATAAGACTTTTTATCCTTGCGTCGATTTCCGAAAATCCGTATTCTCTGACCTTGGCAACTTTTATTTTCGGATGGAACGTCGGGCATGTTATCTCCTTGCTGTCAAGCACCTCTTCATAAAGTTTCTCGCCATCGCGGAGGCCGGTGTAGACGATATCGACATTTCTTGCGCCGCTCAGGCGTATCATCCGTCGTGCGAGGTCTGCTATCTTCACCGGCTCGCCCATGTCGAACACATATATCTCGCCTCCGTTGCCCATAGTGCCGGCCTCGATGACGAGTTTACAGGCCTCCTGAATCAGCATGAAGAAGCGGATTATATCAGGATGCGTCACCGTGATCGGGCCTCCTTCCCGTATCTGTTTCTGGAACAACGGTATGACAGATCCGTTGGAACCGAGCACATTGCCGAAACGGGTTGTGACAAACTGCGTGCGCCCCTCGACTACGCCCTCTTTGACAGCCTTGTCGAGCGATTGCACATATATCTCGCATATACGCTTCGAGCAGCCCATGACGTTGGTAGGATTAACCGCCTTGTCGGTCGATACCATCACGAACTTGCGGGTATCGTATTTAACGGCAAGATCGGCTATGATCTTCGTGCCCCAGATATTGTTGACCACGCTTTCGTATGGATTGTCCTCCATCATCGGCACATGCTTGTAGGCCGCCGCATGGAACACATAGTCGGGACGAGTCTCTCCGAAGATGCGTTCCATCATGCATCGGTCAGTAATGTCGGCCACTATGGTGTCAGCCTTTATGTCTGGCCAGCGGTCACGCATCTCAAGGCGCACATCGTGCATCGGCGTCTCCGCCTGATCGATCAGAACCATCCTCGACGGGCGGTAGGTGGCAATCTGACGTACCATCTCGGCACCAATGCTGCCGGCTGCGCCTGTGATCATTACAGTCTTGCCGGTGAGCAGATCAGCCGCCGCTTTCATATCGACCTCGATCTTCTGTCGCGGCAGAAGATCCTCGATGTCTATAGGCTTGAGATTCTTCTGTCTGAGAGCTGCGCGGGCATCCCATTCCTGGGCTCCGGTGAACACAAGGATCTTTATACCGGCATCGGCAAGACTGTCGACAATGTCGCTGTTGTCACGCAGCAGATGCATGTTCTTCGGCGATACTATCAGAGTGTTGACATTGTCGCGCATCATGCGGCTGCGGAGCTGGCTGTCGAACGGATGCACGCGCGCGCCCATAAGAAGCCTGTTCTGCATGTCTGACTCCTCGGTGACAAAACCGGCCACTTTGTAATCAGTGTTTTCCGATGAATTGAGGTTCTTTGCTATTGCCGCGCCCCCGTCCTTGACGCCGAACACATAGACCGGCGTGCGGGCGTTGCTGTGTATGATATATTCATAAAGAGTCTTGACCCAGATCCTTATCGCCCACAGAAAAGTTATGGCAAAAAGGCCGAAAAGCACTATGTCGGCTACACCGAACCTCAGCAGCAATCCGGCTGGGGCGGCCAGCAACTGCATGACAAATACGAGGATAACAGCCACTACAACCGCGAGCGTTACCCTGAAAAGATCGGAAAACGAGGAATAACGGATCACACCCACATAGGTGTGGAACAGTCTGAATCCGATGATAAAACAAATAAGGAAAGCCCCGAGCGTACATATCAGCGGCGTGAACACACGTGACACCTCGTCTGGTCCGTGATTGACCGAATAGGCCAGAAATCCGCCGAGTGTGACAAACAGCAGATCAAGTATCAGTATGCTCCAGTAAGGCAACGCCTCACGCGAGAAGTACCATCCGGCTAACTTTCTCAAAGACTTCATGAATCAATATATGGCGGACTTGATGGTTTCGACAATATACCTGACGTCATCATCGGAGACATACGGTCCGGCCGGAAGACATATTCCACGGCGGAAGAGATCCTCGCTGACTCCGTTGACATAGGCGGGAACATTGCGGTAGACCGGCTGGCGGTGCATCGGTTTCCACAACGGACGCGCCTCGACGTTGGCCTCGTCGAGAATAACACGCAACGCCTCCACTTTGTTGTCGGGCTGACAATCGGTCACTGCTGTGCGGGCTGTGTGCGTGACACCGGCTGCACCTCCTACCGCGCCCGAGATTACGGCTGAATATGCCTTTTCCTCGCCTCTGACATGGAGATCCTTGTCGAGGGTGGCGGCACAGAGCCAGAAATTGGAGTCATAACGGTCCGATGGGTTGCGGTGCATAGTCACGCCGTCAACACCTTCGAGGAGCGAGCAGTACAGCTCCTGCACATGACGGTGGTGCGCGATGTGATCGTCGATCACAGTCATCTGGCCGCGTCCTATTCCTGCGCATATATTGCTCATGCGGTAGTTGTAGCCGATGTGCTCATGCTGGTAATATGGATAGCTCTCGCGTGCCTGTGTGGCATAGTAGAGAATCTCCTTTTTCGCCGCTTCATCCTGACATATCAGCGCTCCGCCTCCGGAGGTAGTGATCATCTTGTTGCCGTTGAACGACAGGACACCGTATTCTCCAGTCGTGCCGAGCACGCGGCCGTCATATCGCGACCCGAGCCCCTCGGCGGCATCTTCGATTACCGGTATGCCGTAACGGGCCGCAACTTCCATGATACGGTCGATCTGGTAGGGCATGCCGTAGAGCGCGACCGGCACTATAGCCTTGGGGGTCTTGCCTGTGCGGACGATACGGTCGCGGATGGCCTCGTCAAGCAGGTCGGGATCCATATTCCACGAATCCGGCTCCGAGTCAACGAACACCGGTGTGGCTCCGAGATATGTGACAGGGTGGCTTGAGGCACAGAACGTGAACGTCTGCACCATTACCTCATCACCCGGACCGACGCCGCACGCCAGAAGCGCAAGATGCACCGCCGCCGTGCCTGAACTAAGTCCTACGACTTTTTTGTCAAGGGGAGTATCACACAGACGGCTGTTGACGAATTTTTCAAGGTCTTCCTCAAATGCATTGACATTCGGCCCCATGGGTACAACCCAATTGGTATCGAACGCCTCTTTAATATAGTCCATCTCTTTGCCGCTCATGTGGGCAAGGCAAAGGTATATACGGTTTCTCATGTCTTCTATATATTCCTTCTTTCTTAACGTCTCCGAAGTATGGAAAAGTATAACGACTGCATTTTATTACTTTTGGCTGATGTCTCCATGACCCGGAAAAGTCTGATATTCACGCGAGATTTCATGCAGTTTATCATACCATTCCTTTGCCGCTTTTCTATCACTGTTTGGAAACGAGGCCACGACTTTCACGCCCGGAATGTAGGAGTCGCCGGTAAACAGCCATCTGTCAGTGAGGAATACAAGACTACTTTTGTCATGCCCCGGAGTAGCGACAGCGGTCATATGGCATCGTGCGAGTGGACTGAACGCTTCTCCGTCGCGCAACACCCGTATCCTGTCGGATTCTATCCTGATCGGATCGCAGTGGTAGCGTGAGAAATTCCAGTCTTCGCGTGCGAGAGCCGCCTTGCCGAATTCCGAGGTCATTACAATCGCTTCCGGCCATGCCTCCATCATGGCGGGGAGTCCGTATATGTGGTCGTAATGTGTGTGGGTCAGCAGTATGGTCCGAACCACGAGGCGGTGATGGCCCAGATATGCCTGCAACGGGGCAAAGTCTCCGGGATCGATCACCACTGCGTCGGTGCCGCTGCTGACCACATAGGTGTTGGAAGAGAACACGCTGTTTACAAAACGTGAAACCGCGAGATCTCCGGGCATCGTCCGGTCATCTGAATCTGACATCAGGATTCGTCAGTTATGGCCGTTGAAAGCCTCGGTCGTAGCCGAGCCTTCACGGTTTATGCCGTCGCGCATGATGGTCTTTTTAAGGGTGGACCATACTATGCGACAGTCTGTGGCGAAAGAGATATGGTCGACATACCAGACATCGTATTCGAATTTGCGACACCAGGTCAGGGCATTGCGTCCGTTGCACTGTGCCCATCCGGTTATGCCCGGCCGCACCTCGTGACGCCTCGCCTGCTCGGGCGAATAGAGCGGCAGATAGCGCGGCAGCAGAGGCCGGGGGCCGATGAGCGACATGTCGCCCGTCAGGACGTTCCAGAGCTGGGGCAGCTCGTCGATCGATGTGGAGCGCACAAAACGCCCGACGCGTGTGATCCGCTGTCCGTCGGGAAGCAGCCGGCCGTCGGCTCCGCGCTCGTCGGTCATCGTCTTGAACTTGATTATCCTGAATATGCGCCCGTGAAGACCGGGACGCTCCTGAGTGAAAAAGGCGCCTGCCCCCTTGTTGGCAAAATGAAGCCAGACTGTGATCACGGCGAGCGGGCCTGCCAGGAGGAGCAGTGCCGAGCCGGATGCGGCAATGTCGATGGCGCGTTTGAAAAAGTTTCTGTATATTTTCATTCCAAGTGAATCTGCGGAAATGACTGCGATTGTATTGCCGCTTCGTCAACTGACACAAACCTGTTGCGGTCGAGCAGATCCGACAGACCGGCGAATGTACGTTTGCGGCCGACGTTTGACTTGAGATAACGCACGACACGGTTGCGAAGCGTGCCTTCCGCCTTGAAATACCGGCTGTATTCCTCTCGGGTCATCATCCGGGACTTGAAGTCGACAAGATCGGCGATATGGAAATAGCACATCACGTAATCAGACTTGTCGACGAATCTCTGCACTAATCCGAGCGGGAGGAGGCGGAAATAGCCGCCTCCGGAATATGCGATCTTCCGGCCCGTGACCGGAAGACGCCCCGTTGTGATAGGAAATTCGTTGATCTCTGAGTGTGCGGTCAGGATGCGGCAAGGCTCCTGCGAGGTTCCGAATTCGGGAAATCCTCCGAAATCGCGCACGGCCGGAAATACCGAGGCGTCATTGGCAATGCCGCACTCGGCAAGCACGTCGAATGCCCATATATTGCTTTTGCCGATCGAGAAGGCCGGAGCCCGGTAACTTGTCACCGCTTTTCCGCTGCAGTCCTGCAGCGCGTCTATGGCCTGACGTGTGTCGGCCATGAATTCTTCGGGAGTCTGGCGGTTCACCCATTTGTGGGTCATGGAGTGACATCCGATCTCATGCCCGCGGGCGGCGATGCGCCTCACCACGTCGGGAAAATGTTCAGCCAGCGCTCCGAGACAAAAGAATGTGGCGCGTGTGGAATGGCTGTCAAGCAGGTCGAGCAAACGTTCGAGCATCGCAGTGTAGGCGTCATACTTCCACTGCTCTCCGGCTCGGAACATTTTTTCGATATACCATTCCTCTATGTCAAAACTCAGGATATTCATACGTGTATGGCAGTCAAGGTGTCTTCTTGCGTATCCGGCCTCCTTTGAATTCTATCTTGCTGAAGTTGGACGCAAGCGAGGCGAGCATGGCCCGCCAGTCGGCGCAGCCACCCTCCTGATAATATATGTCGCGGCCCCAGAACCTGAACCATGAGGGGTCGGAGCCGAATCTGCGCGGACTGCTGATGAACCACATCAGGTCAAGTCCGAGATAGCGCAGGGTCTTTCCGGGACGGTATTCATGCTGCGGCTGAGGCTGCCCGAGCGCGTCGGCCACTATTATCGCCGGGAAGTTGACGCCCGAGACATAAGCTCCCCGCAGACTTGCCGGCACGCGCGGGTTTATCTCTATGATACGCCAGTCTCCCTCTTCTGTCTGCAGAATGTCGAAATCGGCAAAACCTTCATATCCGATTATGCCGAGCGTCTTCATGCACAGTTCCACAAGTCTGTCGTTCTCTATCGAACGGCACATCGATGATGATCCGCCCTGCAGCGGGTAGTAGCGTATTATCTCGAGGACGGCAGATCCGAGGCAAGATCCTGAGGCGTCCCGATAGACCATGACATTGAAGTAGGGACGCCCGCCGCCGACGTATTCCTGCACATGACACGGGCCATAAATTTCCCTGACACGCGCCACGGTGCGGGCGAGCGATGACGGATCCGACACTTTCTCTATACCTCGCGCTCCGACAGAGTGGTCCGGCTTGACAAGAACAGGAAAGCGGAGTGAGGCCACATCGCTGTCTGCAAGACAGTCATCTCCGAGAGTGCGCGGATGCGGAAGGCCGTGAGCCTCGCACAAGGCCATCAGGCTGCGTTTGTCGGCCGCTGTCTCAAGACACTCGGGATCCGGCACACATGCCCGGCAGCCACCCTCTTCGAGGATCCGTTTTTTATTGGCGCTCAGCAACGATGCATACCGGTCGCTCATCGGTATGACCGCATCTACGGAGTTATCCCTGATATAAGCCACAAGGCCGCTGACGTCGCTGCTGAAACTTGCTCCGCGACGAAAACCCAATGCCGAGGAACGGTGCGCGAAGTCCGAGGCCGGAGCCCACAGACCCGGCTCATATCCGGCATCGGCAAGCGAGCGGGCGGCCGATATGGCCTGAAGACCTCCTCCGGCCAATAATACACGCCTCATTTCAGATGTATTGCAGAGGTGGGATTACCGCCGGACCTACAGTGGCACTCATCGTGGCCCACGAGAGTCCGAGTCCGAACGATGACATCAGCAGACGCTGAGGAGCTTCCGAAAGTTCATCGCGGAGTCGTGTCACCATAAGCGAGGGGATTGACGCGCCTCCGAGATTGCCGTATTCCTCAAGATTGTATGGCACCTTATCGACCGGCAGCCTCAGTTTTTTCACCACGCGGTCCACTATCATCTTGTTGGCCTGGTGAATGAGGAAGTAGTCTATGTCGCGGTCGCGGTCTATGCCCTCGGCGGCCATGAACTCCTCGGCCGAACGCGGAGGCCGCGATATGGCGAACGAGAAGACGTTCATGCCGTTGATGAGCGTGTGGGCCGGGGCGCGGACTATGCCGTTTCCGAAATCCTCTTCGACAAAAGACTCGGGCGTGATCGGATGGCGAAACCCGCCGTGGGGTGTCATCAGAGCCTCGTAGCCTTTTCCGTATGTATGGAAATCGACTGTTATCTCGGGAGCGGTTTCGTCATATTCGAGTGCTACGGCTGTGCCGCAGTCGCCGAAGAGCGGCACACGGCTTTTGTCTTTGAGCGACCCCATGCGGAGAGCGGTGTCACCGATGAGCAGAAGCGCACGCTTCACATTGCCTGTGGTCAGCATGTTGCCCCCTACCGTTATGGCATACAGGCATCCGCAGCATCCCATCGGCATGTCGAGACAGAATGTGGTGTCGGGGAGTCCGAGACGGTCCTGAAGCAGGCATGACGTGGGGGGAGTCCTGTAGTCGCCTGTGACCGATTCGAAAATCAGCACATCGACCGAATCGCGGCTCCATCCGAGGCTGTCGAGCAGCGCGACAGCGGCCTTCTCGCACATGTCGGAGGCGCATACGGAATCAGGCGCGATGTGGCGGCGGCGTATTCCGACCGTTCGGTCGAATGTATCCGCCTCCTCGGGGGTCATTATATCAATGTCGCCCGTGGCCACGACATTCTCGGGAACACAGGCGGACACTCCGGCGATTCGGACGTTATTGATTCTCCATTTTGCCATTGCAGAAACCCGGTTTAGAATTCCACACCCTGATTGCGTATTATCTCGATTCCTTTCTCATAGGATGTGAATCCGAGTATGTCTTCCGGATCAAGCATGATGTCGAATCTGTCTTCGGCCAGAGAGACGAGGCTAAGCTGGTGCACTGAGTCCCACTGGTCGTTGTTTTCTTTTGAAAAAGAAGCGCCGAGAGCGTCGGCCGATACGCCGAACACCTCGGTGAAAATCCCGTTGTATATCTCGATATTACTCATTGGCTCTTAGTTAAGTTTGCTGTATAATGTCTTGCCGGCCTCGTTGCGCGGCAGGCTTTCGATAATTCTCGTTTCTATAACGTTAGCGGGCAGTCTGACAGCTCTGACAAGGGCATCGGCGGCGGCGTCAGCCTGCCCGGTGTCGGTCAGCCACACGACAAGCCGGTCGTCGCTGCCGGTGCATGCGCATTCGCATGTCACGGCGGCACGCACGATCTGCTCGCATTCGTCGAGTCCGATACGGTTGCCGAATATCTTGAGGAAACGCCCCATGCGCCCCTTTATGTAGTAGAAGCCATCCTCATCGCGATAGGCTATGTCGCCGGTTGGCAGGAAGCCGTTTCGTTCATCACCGAGCGCGAGGTCGGCACGCGTTGTGGCGTACCCCATGGTGACGTTGCGTCCGGAGTAGCACATCTCTCCAGTGGCCGGTGAACCGGTGATCTCGTTTCCGTCGGCGTCGCGCAGCGACAGGCGTCCGTTGGGAACCGCTATGCCGATGCTGCCGGCCTTGGATATGGCATATTCTTCGGGAAGCCACGCCATGCGGGCTGTGCCCTCCGACTGTCCGTAGGTTGCCACCCAACGCTTGCCGTTGTCACGGCAGTATTCCGCAAACTTCATGTTGAGTTCGGGGGGCATCTTGCCTCCACCCTGTGTGAGAAGCGTCAGCGAAGGGAGTTTCATACGCGTGAACCGCATCTTGTCGAGTATCTCGTAGCTGAACGGAACTCCGGTGAAGCTTGTGGCCTGCTCCTCCTTGAGGAATTTCCAGAAACCGGCGTCGGTCATGCTCAGATCTGTGATCAGAATTGTCGCCCCGGCCTTCAGATGGCTGAAAACCATCGAGAGCCCCATAGTGTAGTAAAGGGGCAGCACCATCAGCGGACGGTCCTGCTCGGTGAGGCGGAAGAATGTCGATATGTTCAGGGCTGACGCCTCGATGTTGTCATATTTGTGTCTGACCAGCTTGGGGCTTCCGGTCGAGCCGGAGGTGGGAAGAAGGTGGCTGAGCTCCGGATGCAGGCCGCACGGGCCGTTGCCGGTGCTTTCGAGCCTGTATCCGAAAGTTTCGGCCACGGTCTCTCCGTTGCCGGTCTCGGCGGAAGATACGACTCCGCAGGGACGGCAAATGTATTGAGGACGGTATATGCCGCATAGATTCGCAAGGAGTTCCGGATCGGTATGAGCGTTAAGTATCAGGGGCACATTCCCCGACAATATCGAGGCCATAACCCATGCCACACCTCCTGCATTGTTCTCTGTGAGGATGAACATCAGCGAACGCCCTGACACTGCGGCGCGTATCGTGTCACCGAGCCTGATGATATCGCCGTAAACCAGACTGCGGCCGCCCGAATCAAGCACCGCTGTCCGCTCCTTTTCTATCTTGTCTAAATCGAGCAGCATGAATATCAGTTTCTGTGGGTCTCAGAGGCACTATCTCAGATTGACGCGCAGCCGTCGACCCCGAGTATCTGGCCTGAGATGTATGACGCGTTGTCGGATGCGAGGAACGAACATGCGCGCGCCACATCATCGGGTGTGCCGAGACGTCCGAGCGCGATGCGGCCGATACGGGTGTCGATCTTGTCGCCCGAGGCTTCATACAGTTCCTCGAACCGCTCGGTGTGGATTATTCCCGGAGCCACGGCGTTCACCCTCACACCCTGCGGCGCAAGTTCCTTGGCTGCGGATTTTGTGAAAGCGATGACTGCGCCCTTGGTTGCGGAGTAGGCCGCCTGTCCGGCCGAGCCGAGCACTGCCGTGACCGATGCGATGTTGACGATAGCTCCGCCGCCCATACGGGCCATGATGCGCGAAACAAGCTGCGTCATCTCGATGACCGCGATCACGTTGACCCGGAACATAAGTTCGGTCTCTTCGCGGACTATCATGCCGATCTTCTTGTTGAAGACCACGCCGGCGTTGTTTACAAGCACGTCGATGCGACCCTGCTCCTTCTTGACCTGCATCATGGCGGCTTTGGCAGCCTGAGCGTCGGTCACGTCAAAATACAACGCATGGAAACGCCCGTTTTCCGACACGAGTGTCTCCATGGATCCTTCACCGAGGTCGCAGCCGTAAACCACGGCGCCCTCCTCAAGCATATTTCTTGCGATCGCGTTGCCTATGCCCTGGGCGGCACCGGTAACAACGCAGACCTTGTCTTTCAGAATCATTCCTGTCTATTGATTGAAATATCTAAACCAGACTCTTGCCACCGTCGATCACCATACTTGTTCCGGTGACCCATGCCGCGGCATCGGAAAGGAGATATATTATGGCATAAGCCACTTCCTCAGGGCGTCCATATCGTTTCAACGGATATGTGGCCGCGTCGGCGGCATGCTCCTCGTCGCTGACTGTCCCACGGTGAATAAGCGGGGTGTCTATCATTGCCGGCAAGACTGTATTGACTCTTATTCCTTTGGGCGCGAGTTCTCTTGCCGCGAATCTCATCATCGACTCGAGGGCGGCTTTCGATGCACCGTAGGCACTGTTGCCCACAGTGAAGAAATGAGTGCCGCCCATTGAAGAAACAGCAACGACTGACGCACCTCTTTTGAGTCTCTTTTTCTTGACCAACAGTCTGAGTAGTTCCGTCGGCGAAAAGAAATTGGCCGACATCACATCCGCAATCTTTGCTGTCGTGCCGAACTGGAAAGGAAGTGTGAATCCTATACCGGCACAAAGCACAACTCCGTCGAGCGAATCGGTTTCCGCTACAAGTCTCTCCACTTCTTCCGTCACAGCGAGATCGCATGTCAGACAGCGGTGTCCATCTCCGTGGAGATCCGAAAGAGTGGCGTCAAGCCTCTCCGCGTTGCGACCCGTTATGACAAGCGTCGCGCCGAGTCTGGAGCACCATACTGCCGCGGCACGTCCTATGCCGGAGGAAGCCCCGGTGACCAATATGGTCTTACCTGACAAAGAAAAGGGATTTTCCAACTTTGCGTCTTAAAGTTCTATCAGTTCGGGCACTACTATGTGATCCGCCTCGAAAGCGATTGTTCCCCATGAAAGCCCCACTCCGAAACCGCAGCCGATCAAGCGCGCGCAGGTTCCAGTCAGTTTGTCGCGCAACTGCGTGACGAGAGTCAGGGGAATAGAGGCTGACGATGTGTTGCCGAAATAAGTCATGGAATAAGGCACTTTATCCTCAGGGAGCTTAAGCTTGGTTCTGATGACCTCGTTCATCTTGCGGTTGGCCTGGTGAAAGAGGAAATAATCGTAATCCTGATAGTCGAATCCGGCAGTCTTGGCGAGTTGCTTTATAGATTTGGGTGCCGTGGTGATGCCGAAAGCAAAGACATCCATTCCTTTCATGCGTGTCTGCATGCCGTGACGCATACGTCCGTCCTCGCACTCTACGAGATCGAATGTATGCTCGTCAATCGGATTGCGTGTTCCTCCCTGCGGGCGAATTATCGCATCGTAGCCGGTGCCGTCGGTGCCGACCTCACTATAGATGGGTGACGTCACTGCGTCAGGATCAAATTCGATCGCAGTCGCTGTGCCGGCGTATCCGAAAAGCTGGTCAGGTTCTTCATAAGCAGCCTTGCGGGCATCGCCTGAAAGAACGATGGCCCGGCGCATCCCGACGCCGCTCTGAAGCAGCGACATGGCGGTGGTCACACCGTAGACCCAGCCTGAGCATCCGAGCGATATGTCCTGACACATGCAGCCTTTTCGGAAACCGAGTTTGCCGTGAAGCACACACGATGTGGCAGGGAGTATGTAATCAGGAGTCTGAGAAATAAAGATGAGCACATCTATACTGTCGCGCTCCCATGAAAGTTCTTCAAGAAGTTTCTCCGCAGCGGCCTGACACAGGTCGGAAGCGGTGAACTCGTTGGACCAACGCTTCTCGATTATGCCTGTCGTCGCCATATAGGCTTCACGGTCATAGGCCGTGCTGGTCGAGACCGTGGGCTCCACATGCTCGGGAACACACGCCGCGACGCCGGCCACGCGTATGCCGTTAAACCGCAGAAATGCCATCGGGCGATCAGAGTTTTGATTTGACGGTATTGAACAGATCCTCTACCGTGACGGCATTTTTCATGTCATCGCCCCGGAGTGTCACGTCATATTCCTCGTCAACCATAGCTATGATGGAGAGAGCTGAAAGCGACGACCATTCTTCAAGATCATGGAATGCAGTCGAAGCTGTGATCTCCGAGGGATCTGTCTCATCCATCTGTGCGGCGAAGTTCGCTATAAATTCCTGTAGTTCCATTTATATATTTACGTGTTGGTTAGCTAAAATTTTAAAATCTTTGCGGGATTCCCCATATAGGTATGCCCGTCTTTCGGCCTTGTGAGCAATGGCGACAACGGAGAGAGCGTTATGTCGTTTCCGATCCTGAGGCACTGTTTAACAAACGACATACTTCCGAATAAATTGCGGTTCCCTATTTCTGTTTCGCCTGAAATTCGTGTTCCAGGCATAAAAACATTGCAATTCCCGATTGTCACATTATGGCCGAATCCGACCGAACCGTTGATTATGTTGAAGTCGCCCACTGTCGCGTTGCAGGTGAAGCGACAGTTGCTTTTGACAATATTACCTTTCCCCATTACAAATGTTTCGGAGTCCTCGACTACGAAATCCGGAGAAAGCAGATTGGGAAAATCAAGCTTATCATTGTCTATTCCGTCCACTATCTTCTGGAGTGTGCGGGGATTCCCTATGCATACTACTATCGAGAGCGGCGAGGGCCAAGAATTGAGCGTGTCCTGTCCGCCGAGAACAGGACCGAAATGCGAGACCGCGGTGCCGGCCTTGACACAGTCATCGAAAAAGCCGATGAATTTCCAGGTTGGTGTCTTGTGGTTGATATTGTCAATCATCGCCGCAACCTCACGACCAAGGCCGCCGGCGCCATATATTGCAATTTCTTTCATATCAATCTTGTCCTGATGTAATGCCCTCTGTTCATTGGTTGAAAAGCGACGGCATGAAATTATCGTAATACAACCGATTCCGCATGAAGCAGTCTCTGTTGTGCTGCTGTTCCTCGATCGAAAGCGCTTCTACCGACCTGATGTCCTTCAGGTCATCTTCGAACGAGAAAATCAGATATCCCTTCTCCCGGTAGTAATAGAGAAGGTTGTTGTCATTGCGCAGAAACACTTTCACCCCGTTTCTGAGCAACTGGATTATATTTCCTGAGGCCTCTTGCCTCCTTTGCCCGAAGATAGCGACATCCACCTTGTCGAGCATGTCGAAATATTCGGATTGCGGCATGTAGCCCAGAACCGGTCTGAACTTATCGCCAAACATCGATTTTCCGATTCTGAGCGTTCTTTCCCTGATAAGCCTGTGACCGTATGAAAGCGGCACGAGTTTTGTCAGAGAGTTAGTCGGATCGATCTCCGCAAGACGCTTGAAAACAGTGCTGTGATTGCCGAAAAGCGAGGCCTGGTGATTTATCTGTACGCATGTGGTCTTGCGCTCTCTCAGCCTGAATAGAGATTCAGGCTGCTGACCGGTTTCGTTAGCACTGTATGCGAAGAAACGGAATTTAGCTCCGGTTTTAAAATTCTCTTTCAGCAAATCGTAATCACGCTTGTTCCAGAAACAGAAGTAATCTATCATGCCGAACAGTTCGGCAAACGCTCCGGGACGGTAATTGGCTGTAAGTTTACGCAATGCTTTCGAGAATCGATTGGGAGTATAATAGAAAAGTCTGTCGAATATCGAGAATCTCTCGTCAAGCAGACGGTAGCCTTTTTCATAACAGAGAGTCTCATACAATTCATAGCCCCAGAAAATCCAGAAGACCTTGAAACCGAACGATTTCTTCAGAAACCTCAGCAATGGCAACATGTAGTCGCGCATGCCGTGCAGGACAATTCTGTCGACTCCGTGACTCATGCAAAGGTCGCGGACAGTAGCGTAGTTGCCCCTGTCATACAGATCAAGAATCTCAAATCCCAATGGATCCTTAATCATTTTAAGTTCCTGTGTCGAGCTATTGACAAGATAAAGATTCTGACCCGGATAATAACGCTCGAACACTCGGCGCGAATCCGTGACAAAATTATGATCCATGCATAGATGAAGTACTGCCATAGCTGATTGTTCAAACTCCGGTGTCAGCTCCGCTCCGGACTTCTCCGGGCGATGCCGTTACGGTGAGATCCTTGTTTTTCTTCCATGGATTCCACTGCCTGTCCTGAAGCAGCGGCATAGCCATTATGAACAGATACATCCATATCTCTTTGGTGGGATAATCGCGTATGAAGTTCGCGACCAGATAGACTATCAGGAATCCGAACGATCTCCACGAACGGTATCTGAAAGAATAGATCAGGATGAAGGCCATTATCAACACAGAACCGATTATTCCGCGCAGGTAGAAATATCTCTTGTAGCCCGCTGTTCCCATGGTGATGTTGTCGGAGCTATCTGACTGCGAGCCGAATGCGTCACGCCCGACTCCGAGCAGTGTCTTGTCGCTTCTCAGATACTTGTCGTAGGAGGCGTCGAAAAAACCTGTTGTCCTGTTATTTCCTGCGATCTCGCCGTCTTCGGTCACCTCAAGGCGCGATACGATGGCTCTGTTGAGTACGTTGTCGCCGTTCAGCCATGCGGCCGCACCGATTCCGAGACCGATGAATATACCCACCATTGCAATCAGCGCAAACCAGTTTTTCTTCTGGAACAGGACAAGTATCACGCCTCCGACCATCAGACCGTATGCCGCGAGCGACAACGACATGATAATCGCCACAAACAGGATTATGTTGCCGAATCTCTTAAGGTTGAACCCGTCGATATACAGCAGGAACGCACTCATCGTGCCGAGGTGCCCCGGCTCAAGGAAAGGGCCGCAGAATCTGTAGAGATCAGCCGCACTGTTGATCGCGAACGTGTTGAAGACATAGTAGATCTGGTGCATGTAGAACCTGTCTTTCGTATCCTGATAGTGAGGCAGATCCACACCGCAGAGGAAAGGTATCCATCCGCTCAGTCCGATAAGCACTATGACCTCGACCGTGACCTTGAATGACCGGTAAACCGTGCTTTTGTCATCAAGCGGAGCCTGCAGCAACAGGACACTGCCCAGTATTATCGTGCCTATTCTCAGAAACGATATCAGCGTGTACTGAGCCGCATGGACCAGCATATAGTCATAGAAAAAGATCACTGTCAGAATAAGCGCACAAAATGCCTTGAAGATAGTGAATCTCTCGAGTTTCCTGTAGTTATATGCAATGTAGACTATAAAGCATACAAGAGCAAACGGGTAAATGACAGCATCGGAGATAAACCGCACGTACAGTATGCGGTGAGACTTGAGCATAAGCAGCACCGCACCTATGCAAAGCATCACCACGTCCGCACCCACCGGACGCGATTCCGGAAACCGAATCTCGTTATATGTCCTGTCGGACACACTCATTGACGCCATCCTTAGAGCTTGTTGCCGGACCTGAGAAGGCCGTCGTACAATAATTGTATCAACGGCTTATGAATGTCGCCCATGCCGTCAATATAATCTGTCTCCGCGCTTGCCGTGAGTATGACAAAACCGTATTTTTCGTCAGGATTGAAGATCATGGCAGTCTTGACACCAGTCACTCCACCGGTCTGTCCGTGCAGGACCGTTCCGGATATTATGTCGGGATACTGGCGGAACGACAGTCCATAATTGTTATCTCCCACGTAATTCTTTCGCATCTTCTTTTCCGAGCTGTCTGAGATTATGCGGGTGCCATTGTACTGGCCTCCGTTCATATGCGCTATCATGAACCGGGCGAACGATTCTATGTCGATCTTCATTCCGGCTGCGGGATATTCAAGAATCACGGTCTCTCCCATTTTGTAGCGCGGAGCCTCAAGCACGGGATACTGCTTGAACAGATAGTCACTATTAATAAGTTTCCCCGTCTTACTGTCGCGATAATATGTATTGACAAACTTGTCAGCCTCAAGCCGCAGTGGATTGAAATCGCCATGTATCGACAGCGGATTCAGTACTATACGCTCGATCTCGTCGTCAAACCGTTTTCCGGTCGCACCCTCAATGACCTGTGCGAGCAGAACATAATTAAGATTGCAGTAATCATATCCTTTGCCGGGCGCATAATCATTGTATGATTCTGCATATCTTTTGCAAAGATCAGGTTTTAGGCTGTCGGTATTCCACCAGCTGACACCATCGTTAAGACCCGACGTATGAGTGAGCAGATGCTGTACGGTTATGCTCCGACGTGGATATTTCGGATTTCGCAGTGTGAAACCCAGATACTTCTGCGCGTCATCTTTGAGCGAGAGTTTCCTCTCCTCGACAAGCCGCATAACGGCGGTGCCGACAAAACATTTCGATACAGACGCGAGCGCGAACAGATCGTCCTCCGCTATCGGATCTCCGGCATGACCGTCGGCATCAAGAGTGCGGTGACCGAGCGACGTGGTGTATATTATCGAATCTCCCTTGACTACGGCTATGGCCATAGCCGACATTTTGTGATCGGCGAAAATTTTGCGAATGCTGCTCTCAAGATCCTCTTTCTGTCGGCTGTTGGCACAGGCCACCAGGGAAAAGACGGCAACAACAAATAGGGCGGTTACCCGCGAAATACGGCTGTTATATTTTATCATCTTCTTTCTTTCTGATCTCCTTTATTTTTCTGGCAAACACCTTGAGCGTATATTGTCCGTTTGCCATCATTTCATAATAATCTTTGCGCAGTAGCGAGTACACGCACTGGTCGTGGTACGCACCGTCTTTGTAAACTGCTTCCCTCAACACTCCTTCAAGCTTGTAGCCACACGCCTCCATCAGTATGCGCGATGTGCGGTGGGCGGCCAGGCATCTTCCTTCGAATCTGTTAAGATTCAAATGGTCAAATGCGAGCTCTCGTATGAGCATTCCCACCTCGTGACGTATGAAGCCATCCTGATACTCGCGGTCGAGCACCACTCCCCCGCCGAATGCAGTGCGGTTGAGATGATCGATATTGTTGATCGATACGTAGCCGATCATTCTGTCGTCTTCTTTAAGACAGACCGCGAGGTAAATGTCGCGTCTGTTCTCAAGCATCTTGGACCGCACCCATTCCTTTTCTATGGCAAGCGGCACATATCTGAACGGCGCGCTGACCAGAGCCTGGATATTCCGGTCATTGCGCCATTTGTTGATCTGCTCGGCATCTCGCTCTTCAAAGCCACGAAGATATATGGTATATTCCTGTCTCATCGCACGATGACTTCAATTATTCTGTTCATGTCGGATTCGCCGCATGTCTGCGACACTGGCAATGCAAGCATATGCCGTGCAAGCTTGTGCTCGACCGAGCTTTCGGCTGTCTCCTCCAGCACATTCGGCCAGTAAAGTGGCACGAATATCTTTTCTCTTACGAGTCTTTCTCTCAGTGCGCTGTCATCGCTGTAGAAAGGATAAGCCATCGGCACCGCTCCTTCGGGAAGCGCGGCGTCGAAAGCATTTCTCTCTCCGAGTCTTTCGTGAAGCATCCTGTAATTTCTGACTCTCTTCTCTCTGACTTCATCATATGCGACTGAAGATAAGATCTTTCTTGTCAGGTCTGACATCTCTCTTATCTCCTGTCGACAAAGCAGGTTTTCAGCATGCTTGAAATCTTCATAGCCGGCCTCAGCCGACAGGTCGGCTCTTTTCAGCTGTGCCGTCATCCGAGCATATGACTCGTCGCGGGGAAAGCCGGTATCGATTACGGCATCTGTATACAGGTATCCTCCGTCGGCAACACCGAAGAACTTACGCGGCGAATAGATAGTGTCAGTCCCGGCCAGAGGCCGCGCATAGAATGCCTGCGCGTTGTCAGCTATGAGCCGGTCTCCATATATTCCGGCAAGCCGGCGCATCGTGTCTCCCTTGATTCCGAAGTAGTCGGTATATATGATTGCTTCTCCGTCGTGGAGATCGGGCATTTCCGAAGGATCGAGACGGAGATCTATACCATAGAATTCCCTCTTTATGTTCAGTCGGTCGAGTGGTTCGAAAAGCGCCTCGCAGGTATAGCGCGGCAGGTAGATCTTTTTATAGCCGCGCGCACGCAACGCGCACTCAAGGGCGTTTCGCGCCGTATTCAGACGTAATGCGCCGGCATGATACTCACATCCCGACGGCAATTCTAACTCCGGATATCCGCCTATAGCCTTCATTCAGTCACAATCCGGCACCATGATGATATGTCAGCCATCGCCTCTTCAAGAAGCTTCCGGCTGTCGAATCGCAGCACAAGTGTGCCTATCGCGTTGTTGGCACCCTTGAAACCGCAGACTTTGTCGCCGCGACTGACCCAGAGATCGGTCTCGACCACATATTGTTTCACCTCATCCGCAAGATCAAGGTGCGAGAATCGCCCGTCGCTGTCGGCATGAAGCACGACCTCGGCAAGAAATCCGTCATACACCGGATCTGATATTTCTTCGGTCTTTTCGCCGAGAGCGTCTTTTACGGCGTTGGTTATCAAGTCGGTTCCACATGCCAGTCGCAACATCTCGGCAAGACGGTTGCCTCCGCCACGGGGCGATACTTCCATGATATACGCTTTGCCGTCAGTGCAGAGCCGGGTCTCGACATTGTATATTCCGGTGCGGAGTCCGAGAAGACCGGCAAGCCGCTCTATCTCGGAGCGAAGTTCCGCCTGTGTTTCCGCCGGCATGGTGGGAGGCCAACTGTAGGCCGACGGAGCATAGGGATTTTCGGCTTTCGGATCGAAACGCTGGTCTGAAAAGGAACAGAACACCAGTTTACCATCTATGGTGAAGCACTCGGAGTCTGACGAAAACCCCTTCTTCTCAAGATATTCCTCGACTATGATACGTCCGCAGTGTGATTCTTCGGCAGCATATTCGAGCGCAGCCTTAAGGCCGGCCATGTCTTCCGCCTTGGAAACGCCTTTGCTTCCGGCCGAGTCGACAGGCTTCACTATCACAGGCCAGCAGAAAGAGCCGGCCTCCGACATAGCCTCTTCGACCGAAGGGAACGACCATGACCGGGGGACGTTGAATGAATTGTCTGCGAGAAAACGGCGGAAGAGATCCTTGTTCTGCAATATCCTTACGGACTCATGACTGCCCTGAAAATTGAGACCCAGTTTTTCCGCCACGTAAGATGCTGTCTCTACCCCGGGATCAACAGCAAACGACATAATGCCGTCTACCTGCAGTCGTTCGGCCACACGTAGCACCGCCTCCTTGTCGATGACACTGACATTCTGAAATTCATCTGAATAGGTGTGGGCGATATTTCCGGGCAGATAGTCGGCTGTTATCACATAGTGACCCATCTTGTGCGCGGCTTCTATCACCGGCACAAGATAGCGCAGACCGCCGAGCAGGAGCAGTTTCTTCTGATTACTATTCATCGGCAAATCACTGAAACCACTCTTTCCACGTCTTCTTCACCGAGCGTGGCATGCATAGGCAGACATATCACAGAGTCAGCCATCTTCCTCGCGTTGGGCAGATTGGACGGCGCGGCCGAGGGAAGTCCGCGATATGTGGTGAAATCCGAAATCAACGGATAGAAATAACGGCGGCCGAGCACATTGTGCTCCTTCAGCTTCGCATATAGCTCATCGCGTGTCATGCCGTAAGTCCCGGCGTCGATGAATATCGGGAAATAACTGTAGTTGTGACGCACTCCCGGGATATCTTTGAAGAATGTCACGCCTTCCGTATCAGCGAGTGCCTCGCGATATCTGTCGGCCACTCTTCTGCGCGATGCAATGGCCTCGTCGACCTGACGGAGATTGAGTATGCCGTATGCGGCCCTGATCTCGTCCATCTTCGAATTGATGCCGGGGGCGACGACTTCCGTCTCGCTTACAAAACCGAAGTTCTTCAGATGGTCGATACGGCGCTTTGTCTTCTCGTCGTGCATGACGAGCGCGCCACCCTCGATTGTATTGTAGACCTTGGTGGCATGGAACGACAGTGTGGCGACATCTCCGGCATTGAGCACAGATTCTCCGTTGACCTCGACTCCGAACGCATGAGCGGCGTCGTATATCACCTTGAGGCCGTATTTGTCGGCTATATCCTGGATTCTCGCCATGTCGCAGGGCTGGCCATAGACATGCACAGGCATTATTGCTGTGGTCATCGGAGTGATGGCAGCTTCTATACGGTCCGGATCGATATTGCCGGTTGCGGGGTCGATATCGACAAATACGGGCTTGATGCCGTTCCACCACAGCGAGTGGGTGGTGGCCACGAAACTATAGGGAGTAGTGATCACCTCTCCGGTGATGCGCAGTGCCTGCAAAGAGGTAATCAGCGGAAGAGTTCCGTTGGTGAACAGACTGATGAACGGCACTTTCAGGTACTCGCAGAGTTCTTTCTCAAGTCGCTGATGGAAAGAACCGTTGTTGGTTATCCATTTGCTCGCCCAGATCTCTTTGAGAAGTGCGTTGAACTCCTCCAGATCGGGCAGCAACGGCGAAGTGACCGTGATCTTATTATTTGCCCGGTCCGGTGTCTTATCTGAATTATTGTCTGATGCCATAAATATAGATCTTGAATTCACCGGATCACCTTGACCTGACAAACGCGATTAGTTCGCGGAGATCTCTTGAACCGGTCATTTTTGTAACGAGCGCATAATATGCCACTCCTACGGCTATACCTGTCAGGAGCTTAAGCAGTTCTCCGGGCACAGCAAGCGTGACAGACCATACCACTGCGCCCATGCTCAGCGAATAGAGAAGAGTCGGCGTGATGTCGCGCATCTGCCTGAAGAATCCTACATCGATAAGCTTTCCGGTGTAATATGTGTTGATTACAAGACTTATGATGTTGCCGGCAATTCCGCCGATACACATCGCCACAAGTCCGAAAGGGACGGTGGCGCAGAGTATCGCCACTCCAATGCATTTCTTCCAGATCTCAAGCCTTAAGAAAAGATCGCTTCTCCCTTTCACCTGAAGGAGGTTGAGGTTGATCGCATGGATCGGATACCACATCATCGAAAAGCATATGATCTGCAGAAGTGTGGCGGCGAAAAGCCATTGCTCGTTGAGAAAAACAAGTATGAATGGCCGCGATACGGCAGCCACTCCCATCATGAGCGGAAATATCACAAATGCCGTCATCCGGAGAAAACGCCGATAGACGTCGCGCAGACGCACGGTATCATCCTGCATGGTGCATAGCACCGGATATGTGACCCGCTGGATTATTATCGTGAGATTCGATGACGGGAATTCGGCAAACTGATGCGCACGAGTATAATACCCGAGATCGGCGGCCTTGAAAACCTTGCCTATCACGAGGAGATAGGCGTTGTTGTAGAGAGTATTGATTATTCCGCTCAGTGCCAGCTTGGAGCCGAAGCCGAACAGTTCTCTGAACGACTTCCACGAATACATAAGCCCCGGACGCCATCCCGACAGCAGCCAGAGCATGGCTGCATTGACCGCGAGGTTGGAGATCTGGAACCAGACGATAGACCAGACACCGAAACCGGTGTAAACCATCGTTATGCCCACTGCCCCGGATAGGACTGCAGCCGTGAACGATGCCTTGGCCTGCGTCTTGAAGTCTATCTTGACAGTCAGCAACGCTCGCTGCACGACCACCAGCGAGTTGAACACCACACTGAGCGATATCACCCGCATCAGCGGCGTCAGAAGCGGCTCATCGTAGAAGTCGGCGACAAGAGGCGCACAGAAGAACAACAGCGCATAGAGCGCGATGCCGATCGTGATGTTGAAGAAGAATACGGTCGAATTGTCTGTCTCGTCGCGATCCTGCTTGCGTATCAGAGCCTGCGAGAAACCGCTGTCGACCAGCGACTGCGAGACAGCGATGAAGATAGTGAGCATCCCCACCAGACCGTAGTCAGCCGGAGTCAGTATGCGGGCCATGACAATCATGACCGCAAACTGTATGATCTGCACCGAGAAGCGTTCTACGGTGCTCCATACGGTGCCTCTGAGTGTCTTACGCTTCAGACCCTCTCCGGCCATCGGTCAGCTGTCATTTGCCGGCGTTCGAATGGTATCCGTCGGAATAGCCGTACATCTTGTTGCGGCCATACTGCTGGATGCCGTTCATTATTACCGACATATTCTTGTATTCTTTGTTGTTGTAAAGTTTTTCGAGTTCAGGCAGACTCTCGCGTTCGAGATGACCGACTCTGACAACAAATATGCATCGGTCGGAGATCTTCTCTATGATCTTCGCGTCGGCCATGGCATTGACAGGCGGACAGTCGATCAGCACATAATCGTAAGCCTTGCTCATTTCGGCGATCATGCCGCTGAAACGGTCGCCTTCGAGAAGCTCGGTAGGGTTGGGCGGGAAATGACCCACAGGAAGCACGTCGGCGCCCTGCATGGAGCTGTCGCGCACCACGAGCTGACGCCAGTCCGCGGCACCTCCGCTCAGGTAATCGCTTATTCCTTTGGCCGGGCTGCCGATCAGCTCGGATGTCGAGCCGTGACGCAGGTCGCCGTCAACCACGATGACTTTCTTTTCGCGGAGTGCAAGCGAGACTGCGAGGTTGGCCGAGACAAACGACTTGCCGTTGTTGGCGTCGATAGATGTCATCATGATCACCGACCCGTGTTCTTTTACTCCGTCCACGACACCGTCGTTCTTGGTGAGGAAGTTCACGTTTGTGCGGAGCACCCGGAACGCGTCGTTGATTATATTGCGGTTGCTCGGCTCGACAACTATGCGCTCGTCGATGCCGGCGGCCTTGCGCTCCTTGTTCCCCTTGCGGTCTCTCCACCAGGGAATCTCGCCGATAAGCGGAATCGACAGAGCCTCGATCTCTTTCTTGCTGCGAACCTTGGTATTGGAGACCTCCTCGACGAATGTCACGCCGAAAGGCAGACAGAATCCGAACAGGAACGCAAAAGCAATGATCAGCTTCTTCTTGGGAGAAACTGGCATCAGCTCGCCAAACGGCTTTGCTATGACTTCAGTGTTCGATGGGGTGAAAACCTGTGTAAGCTCGTTTTCCTCACGCTTCTGAAGCAGGAAGGTATAGAGGCTTTCCATCACTTTGCGCTGACGCTCCACACTGAGGAGGTGCTTGGCCTGCACCGGGCTCTGGGCGATCTTCGAGGTCGCCTCACCCTTTATGCCGCGCACGTTGCGTATCTGTTCGGTCAGCGAGGAAATCTCGTTTTTGACCGATGTCTGTATCGCCGCATACATGCCGTTCAACTGTGCGTCCATCGACTCCATCAGAGGATGATTGTCTGACGAGTTGACCGCGAGACGATCGCGTTCGAGAAGCTGCTTGTTGTATTCGGCGATCTGCTTCTCTATCGCCGGGCTTTCTATGCCCACGTTGGCGGGAAGCACAGTCTTACGGTTTGCCGGATTGTCAAGATACTGCTCCAGAAATTTTGTTACTTGCAGACGGTTGTTGAGATTGAGCACGAGTTCCTCGGCTTTCTGGTCGGTCTGCATGTATCTTGTGGTGGTAAGCACAAGATCCGGCACGAGATTGCTCGACTGGTAGTCGGCTATGTCGCTGTCTACACCGCTGAGATCGCGCTCTATCGCCACAAGGCGCTCGCTGATGAAGCGGTTGGTCGACTTGGAGGTCTCGTTCTGCGTCTGGATCCATTTGTCGCTATAGACCTGCACGAGGTTTGTCAGCAGGTCGTCGGCACGCTGCAGATCGTTGTCTTTTGCAGTGAACTCGATCGTATTGCCCCACTGGTCCTGAAGCTGGATGTCGATCTTGCCGAGATAATCGTTGGCTGCGGATATAACCGGCTGACGGTCTACCATAACCGTGTATTCCTGACCAGGCACATATGCCGGACCCGATGTGACAAGCATCTGTCCGAGCGGGGTCTTTGCGGGAATGCCGAATTTTATCGGGGCTTTCTGCACAAAGTCGAAAGCCACAGGCTCCGGATTGCGGTCTGTGCTGCGCACAATGTCGGAAAGCGAGATGTCGCCGTTGGGTGCGACGTCAAGCTTGAATGATGCCGCGTCGGCATCGGTGAAATCAAGAAGAGTGACTACCACGGGAAGAGAGTCGCCATAGACTATCTTGTCATGAAACTGGCCGGGAAGGCTGTAGTTCATGTCAAGGTTCAGACGTCTGACCACCATTTCCATAAGGTCCGGGCTCTGCAGCTTGTTGATCTCGTCGCGTATGTTGGTGCTCGATCCGAACATTCCCATGCCGGCGAAGGCACTCAGCTGCGATCCGAGCGAGTTGCCTCCCGAATCATCCTTTATCACTATTTTTGAAAACCGCTTGTAGGTGGGCTGGCTTCTGAGCACATAGAGAGTGGCGAGCGACACGCACACCACTACCGACAGCACGATCCAGGGCCAGCGGCGAAGGGTTATTCTGATAACGTCCGAAAGGCGCACCGTGCGCTTCCCTTCGGGTGTCTGATTGTTGTTTGCCATAATTTGTTCTGGAAGTTTGCGCGGAGAGATTGCAGAGATACGGATATTAACGGAAAATGATAACGGCTATCGAGGTCAGCACACTCGCCACAGACACCCAGATCGTCGGGTTGTAGAACACGTTGGCGGTTTCAGTCGACTGACGTTTGCGGGTGTTGTTAGGCTCGACATACACTATGTCGTTCTGGCGAAGGTAATACGCCGGACTCTGCATCAGCGATTTCGTGTCGGTCAGATCGACACGGTAGGCCACATCCTTGCCGTTCTCTTCGCGGACGACAAGCACATTCTGGCGCAGACCGGTGATATTGAGGTCACCGGCGGCCGACAGAGCCTGAAGAAGGGTCATGTTGTCTCGCTCTATTAGATAATCTCCCGGTTTGCTGACATCTCCGAGCACCGAGATCTTGGCATTCAGATACTCGACAGTAACCACAGGGTCTTTTACGAGCTCTCGCGAAAGGATCTCGCGCTTAATCAGCTCCGACACGCCGTAGCGGTTCAGACCCGCCACATGAAGAGTGCCAAGAAGGGGGAAGTCAATGTTTCCGTCGGGATCGACAGTATATGCGGCGGCCTTTGACTCGGCTGTCGATCCGTTTGTACCTGTACCGATACGATACTGTGCTATGGCAAGGTTGAACGCCACCGCGAGTTCCGGGTCTTTCGATGTCACGACTATTGCGAGTTTGTCGTCCGGCTGGACAGTGATACGCACGGGAGGCACGACTGCCTCCGTCTGTCCGTTTTCAAAACCCTGCATGTATGTTATGTCCTTAGGCACCTTGCACGATGCAAGAACCGTACAAAGTACGATAAAGAAACACGTCTTTAAAACTTTCATGTTGCTATTGAGGTATGATTGAATGTGTCTTGTTCTGTATTACGCCTTACACCTGTCCGGATATGACTTTAGTCCTGCCCGAGATTATATCACTCAAAATCTCAACCAGTTACCACAACCCGACTAAAAGTAAGGCCAGTTCTCATAATAAAATCAGAAGCATTTCATGACGCTGGATGCACAATCGCGTGGGTATTTCAGTCGGCTGTGACGCCGCTTCCTCGCATGCACCGGATGCGTCTGAAAACTTACAGACTGCAAAGATAAGCATTTCTATTCAATAAACAGACTTTATGACGTAAAATTGTATCCGTTTACTTCTCGACACAGGCTCTGCGGACATGCCTGTATCCGTATATGCGACAGGGTCGCGGCTTAAGCCGTGACCCTGTCATTCAGAAATATTGTCTTTGTTTGTCGTGCGTTATTCCCACTCGATCGTAGCCGGCGGTTTTGACGAGATGTCGTAGACCACGCGGTTGATGCCGCGTACCTTGTTGATTATCTCGTTGCTGACTTTGGCAAGCAGTTCGTAGGGCAGATGTACCCAGTCGGCGGTCATGCCGTCGGTCGAGACCACGGCGCGGAGAGCGCAGCAACTTTCGTATGTGCGTTCGTCGCCCATCACGCCGACACTCTGCACGGGCAGAAGCATCACGCCTGCCTGCCACACTTTGTCGTACCAGCCTGACTCGCGCAGGTTGTCGATAAAGATCTTGTCGGCGGCCTGGAGTATGCGGACTTTCTCGCCTGTCACCTCACCGAGGATGCGGATGCCGAGACCCGGTCCGGGGAAGGGATGGCGGCCGAGAAGCGCCTGGTCGATGCCGAGCGCACGGCCCACACGGCGCACCTCGTCTTTGAAGAGAAGGCGAAGCGGCTCGACGACCTTGAGGTTCATCTCCTCGGGGAGTCCACCCACGTTATGGTGAGACTTTATGGTGGCGGAAGGCCCTTTGACCGAGCAGCTCTCGATCACGTCGGGGTAGATGGTGCCCTGGCCGAGCCAGCGCGCGCCCTCAATCTTTTTCGCCTCTTCGTTGAATACCTCCACAAAGTCGCGGCCTATTATCTTGCGCTTGCGCTCGGGGTCGGTGACTCCCTTGAGATCGGCATAGAAGCGTTCGGAGGCGTCTACGCCGGTCACATTGAGACCCATTCCCTTGTAGGAGGCGAGCACGTCGTCAAACTCGTTGGCGCGGAGCAGACCGTTGTTGACGAATATGCAGTGCAGATTGGGTCCTATGGCCTTGTGGAGCAGCACTGCGGCCACCGTCGAGTCAACTCCGCCTGAAAGTCCGAGTATCACCTTGTCGGAACCGAGTTTCTCCTTGAGCTCGGCCACTGTCGAGTCGATGAAAGATGCGGGACTCCATGTGCCGGAGCACCCGCAGATGCCGATCACGAAGTTGCGCAGCAGCGTCGGGCCGTCGGTGGAATGGAACACCTCGGGATGGAACTGTATGCCCCATGTCATCTCGCCGGCGATGTGATAGGCGGCCACACGCACGTTGTCGGTCGATCCGATTATCTCGTACGATTCGGGAACGGAGGTTATCGTGTCGCCGTGCGACATCCACACCTGCGTGGGTGAGGGAAGTCCGGCCATGAGGGGATCCTCAGGCGCGACTACGGTCAGCATGGCGCGGCCGTATTCGCGGCTCGGGGCGCCTTTGACCTCGCCGCCGAATTCCTGGGCGAGAAGCTGCGCGCCGTAGCACACGCCGAGAAGCGGAAGACGGCCCTTGATGGCGCTGAGGTCAAGACGGGGAGAGTCTTCGTCGCGCACCGACGCGGGACTGCCCGACAGGATGACTCCGCGGACCGAGCCGTCGATCTCGGGCATGTGGTTGAACGGGTGAATCTCGCAATACACGTTCTGCTCACGCACGCGGCGCGCGATGAGCTGCGTATACTGCGACCCGAAATCTATGATAAGAATTTTTTCCATTTGTCATTCAGAATATCGGCCGTATCAGTTGCCGGGTGAATAGTTGGGAGCCTCTTTTGTGATGGTCACGTCGTGGGGATGGTTCTCCTTGACACCGGCCGAGGTGATGCGCACAAACTTCGCGCCGTGCAGAGCCTCGATATCGGCTGCGCCGCAGTAACCCATGCCCGAACGGAGACCGCCTATGAGCTGGTAGACTGTCTCGCCGAGAGTTCCCTTGTAGGGCACACGCGCCACGATGCCTTCGGGCACGAGCTTGTTGGTGTCCATCTGCTCGCCCTGGAAATAGCGGTCTTTCGAACCGGCCTGCATGGCCTCGACTGAACCCATGCCGCGATATGACTTGAACTTACGGCCGTTGTAGATGATCGTCTCGCCCGGAGACTCCTCGACACCTGCGAGCATCGAACCCATCATCACGCAGTCGCCGCCTGCGGCGAGAGCCTTGACCACATCGCCCGAGTAGCGGAGACCGCCGTCGGCGATTACAGGCACGCCGTGGCGGTGGGCTGCCGAGGCAGCGTCGTAGATGGCGGTGAGCTGGGGCACGCCGACACCGGCCACGATGCGGGTGGTGCATATCGAACCGGGACCGATTCCGACCTTGATGCCGTCGGCTCCGGCCTCGACGAGGAACTCTGCAGCCTCAGCAGTGGCGATGTTGCCTACAACGACGTCAATCTGCGGATATGCCTCCTTGACTGCCTTGAGCGTGCGGACCACATTGGCCGAATGGCCGTGTGCGGTGTCGATCACTACTGCGTCGACGCCGTTCTCCACAAGTGCCTTGACGCGTTCGAGCGTGTCTTTGGTCACTCCGACGCCGGCTGCCACGCGAAGACGGCCCTTGGCATCCTTGCAGGCGTTGGGAAACTCGCTTATCTTCGTAATGTCGCGATATGTGATCAGACCCACGAGACGGTTCTCGTCATCCACCACGGGGAGTTTCTCGATCTTGTTCTCAAGCAGGATCTGCGCGGCCTCGGCGAGGTCGGCGTTGCGGGTAGTGACAAGATTCTCCGATGTCATAACCTTGCTGACCGGGAGCGACATCTCCTTCTGGAAACGGAGATCGCGGTTGGTGAGGATACCGATCAGATGACGCTCGGCGTCGATCACGGGGATACCGCCGATGCGGTTTTCTTTCATCAGACGCAGGGCGTCGGCCACTGTCTGGTCTTTGGTGATGGTCACCGGGTCATAGATCAGACCGGAGTCGGCACGCTTCACCTTGCGCACCTGTGCGGCCTGAGCTGCTATCGACATATTCTTGTGGATCACACCGATACCGCCCTCACGGGCTATGGCTATGGCCATCGGGGCCTCGGTCACGGTGTCCATTGCCGCCGACACAACCGGAATGTTGAGACGGATGTTGCGCGAGAAACGCGTTCCGAGTGTCACACGATCGGGAGTGACGTCTGAAAATGCCGGAACGAGGAGCACGTCGTCGAACGTGATGCCTTCCTGGGCGATTTTATCTTCAATAAACGACATATGTAATGTTTTTGACTGTTTCTTAGAATTTGTTCAGTTCCGGATCGACGATAATCGTCTGTTCGCGGTCGGGTCCGACAGAGATCATGCCTACGGGCACACCGGTTATCTCCTCAAGTTTGCGCACGTATGCCTTGGCGTTCTCGGGCAGGTTGTCGAATTCCTTGATGCCGGTGATGTCTTCTTTCCAGCCGGGAAGCTCGATGTAGACCGGCTTGCAGCGCGAGAGCGACGCGATGGTCGAGGGTGGACTCTGTATCTGCCGGCCGTCGAGATCGTAGGCCACGCAGATCTTGATTGTGTCGAGACCTGAGAGCACGTCGAGAAGCATCACCGCCCAGTGGGTGATTCCGGCGAGTTCGGCGGTGTAGCGGCCGACAACGGCGTCAAACCAGCCGATGCGGCGTGGACGTCCGGTCACGGTGCCGTATTCATGGCCGCGCTCGCGGATTCCGTCGCCGATCTCGTCATGGAGTTCGGTCGGGAAAGGGCCGGAACCGACACGTGTGCAGTAAGCCTTGGCCACACCGACGGCGGTGCGGATCCATTTCGGGGCGACACCGGCGCCCACGGGCACCGACGATGCGGAGGGGCTGGAGGAGGTCACGAATGGGTATGTGCCGTGCTCGATGCAGAGCATCATGCCCTGCGCGCCTTCGAAAAGCACCCGCTGGCCATCCTCGCGGAGAGCGTCGTTGACCAGACGCGAGGTGTCGGTGATCATCGGAGCGAGACGCTCGGCAAGTTTCATGTACTGCTCATAGACGGCATCGGCGTCGAGCGGTTCGAGTCCGAGCATCTTCAGCTCCATGTTCTTCACCTCAAGAGCGGCCTCAAGACGCTCGCGGAAGTAATCGGGTTCGAGAAGATCGCCCATGCGGAGTCCCGTACGGCTGTATTTGTCGGCGTATGCCGGACCGATTCCTTTCTTGGTGGTGCCGATCAGATCTTTTCCTTTCTGCTCTTCATAAGCGCCGTCGAGCATGGCATGCCAGGGCATGACCATCGCCGCGCGGGTCGAGATGAAAAGCTTATAGTCCGTGATGCCTCGGCTGTGGAGTCGGTCGAGTTCCTCGCATACCGACACGGGGTTGACCACCATGCCGTTGCCCATCACATTGACCGTGGCGGGATTGAAGATGCCCGACGGTATGCTCTGGAGCGAGTATTTGTTACCGCCGAACACTACGGTGTGTCCGGCATTGTTGCCGCCCTGATAGCGCACCACCATGTCGGCGCGCGTGGCGAAATAGTCGGTGATTTTACCTTTGCCTTCGTCTCCCCACTGGGAGCCGACCACTACAAGTGTTTCTGACATATGTAGATAATGTTCTTGTGTTGTCTTTATGTTATATCATCCGATGCCGTTGCGCTCGAAGATGTAGTCTACATTCTTCATGTAGTAATCAAGCGTGAAGCAGCCCTCGAGTTCTTCGGGGGTGAGGTTCTCGCGGATCACCTCGTTCTCACGGAGAAGGTCGATGTAGGGTTTGCCCGCTGCCATGACAGCCATTGCCACCGGCTGGACAGTGTCGTATGCCTTCTCGCGTGCGAAGCCTTTGGAGATAAGGGCGTTCATGACACGCTGCGCGAAGATGACACCGTTGGTGATATAGATGTTGCTCTTCATCTTCTCCTCGAACACGGTGAGATTGCCGAGTATGCCGCACATGCGGTTGAGCATGTAGTCGAGAAGCATCGTCGCGTCGGGGAGTATGATGCGCTCGGTTGCGGAGTGCGATATGTCGCGCTCATGCCAGAGAGCCACGTTCTCGTAGGCGGTTGCCATATAGCCGCGTAGCACACGGGCGCAGCCGCACATGTTTTCCGAACCGATCGGGTTGCGCTTGTGGGGCATTGCGCTCGAACCCTTCTGACCTTTGCCGAAAGCCTCTTCCACCTCATGCACCTCGGTGCGCTGCAGACCGCGGATCTCCATCGCCATCTGCTCGATCGATGCTCCGATCAGTGCTATTGTGGCGAGATAGTATGCGTGGCGGTCGCGCTGGATCACCTGTGTGGAGACGTCGGCGCTCTCGATGCCGAGCTTGTCGCACACGTAGTCCTGCACGAACGGGGGGATGTTGGCGAAGTTGCCGACGGCTCCCGAGATCTTGCCGACCTCGACTCCGCGTGCGGCGGCTTCGAACCGCTTGATGTTGCGCTGCATCTCGGCATACCAGAGCACCCATTTGAGACCGAACGACGTGATGTCAGCGTGGATGCCGTGGGTGCGTCCGATGCAGGGGGTGTATTTATATTTCTGCGCCTGGCTGCGGAGCATGTCGGCGAATTTCACAAGATCCTCGCGGATTATGTCGTTGGCCTGCTTGAGCAGGTAGCCGTTGGCTGTGTCGACCACGTCGGTCGATGTCAGTCCGTAGTGGACCCATTTGCGCTCTTCGCCGAGGGTCTCGCTGACAGCACGGGTGAACGCCACGATGTCATGGCGTGTCTGCTCCTCGATCTCCTTGATGCGGTCGATGTTGAATGACGCGTTGGCCCAGAGTTTGTCGATATCTTCGGCGGGCACGACTCCGAGTTCGCGCCATGCCTCGGCCGAAAGGATCTCCACTTTGAGATATGCGTTGAATTTATTTTCTTCTGTCCAGATGGCACGCATTGCCGGACGTGAATATCTTGGAATCATATGTGGGAAAAGGTCTTATTTGTTTACTGAGTTCAGATAGCATTCGAGGGTGTTCTCCATAAGGCAGGCGCGTGTCATAGGACCTACGCCTCCGGGCACCGGAGTGATGACTGAGGCCTTCTCGCACACGGCGTCGTAGTCGACGTCGCCGGCGAGTTTACCGGTCTCGGGATCACGGTTCACACCCACGTCGATCACGACCGCACCGGGAGCTACCATGTCGGCTGTCACCATGCGGAGGCGACCCACCGCAGCGACAAGAATATCGGCCTGACGGGTGATCTCGGCGAGGTTGGCGGTGCGGCTGTGGGCCACGGTCACTGTGGCGTTGCGGTCAAGAAGCATCTTGGCCATCGGAAGGCCGACGATGTTGCTGCGTCCGATCACCACGGCGCGTTTCCCCTCGATCTCGACTCCCGCCTCCTCAAGCATGCGGATCACGCCTTTGGGTGTACAGGGATATACGCAGGGGCGTTTCTGCCAGAGCGAGGCTACGTTCGACGGGTGGAAACCGTCGACATCCTTCTCGCAGGAGATAGCCTCGATCACACGGTCTTCGTCGATATGGCGCGGCACAGGAAGCTGCACAAGCACGCCGTCGACTGTCGGGTCGGCGTTGAGATCGGCGATGGTCTTCAGAAGCTCAGCCTCTGTGGTCTCCTCAGGCAGACGGATGGTAGTGCTCTTGTAGCCTACCTGCTCGGCGTCTTTCCCTTTTGACTTTACGTATGACTGGCTTGCGGGATCCTCACCCACGAGTATGACGGCGAGATGCGGCGCGCGGCCATATTTCTCGACCAGTGCGGGCACCTGCTCCGCTATGCCCTGCTTGATCTTTGCTGCAAGGTCTTTTCCACTTATTATCATCTGTATGTCGGTTTGCTCGAATGTCTGTTTTGTTATTTCTTATGCCTCTTTGGCTCCGATGTCGCTGCGGTTGAAGAGTCCGCTGCAGTCCACTTTTCCCACGGCGTCATACGCGGCCTTACGTGCCTTGGCGAGAGTATCGCCCTCGCCGAGCACCATGAGCACGCGTCCGCCTACGGTCAGGGTCTTGCCGTCGCGAAGGGCGGTCCCCATGTGGTAGACTGGAGTCTTGATCTCATCGAGTCCGCGGACAGGATACCCTTTCTCATATTTGCCCGGATAGCCTTTGGCCGCCATTACGACGCCGAGCACAGACTCATCCTTCCACTCGGTCTCGAACTCGCGTCCCTCCACCGCTGCCTCGATCAGATCGTAGAAATCGCTCTTGAGTCTGGGGAGAACCACCTCGGTCTCGGGGTCGCCGAAACGGGCGTTGAACTCGATGACTTTCGGAGTGCCTTTGTGGAGTATGAGTCCTCCGTAGAGCACTCCGGTGAAGGGAACACCCTCCTTGACCATTGCCTCGGCCACGGGGCGGAGTATCGTCTCAAGCGCTGTCCGGCGTATCTCCGGGGTGACGAACGGAACGGGTGAATATGCACCCATTCCGCCCGTGTTGGGTCCGGCGTCGTGATCGTATGCCCGTTTGTGGTCGCGCGCTATGTCGAGAGGATAGAGACGGTTGCCGTTGACGAGGCACATGAACGAGAATTCGGGGCCGTCGAGGAATTCCTCTATCACCACCCGACCCTTGCCGAATGCTTCGTCAAGGAGCATGTCGCGCAGGGCATCCTCGGCCTCTTTGAGCGTAAGCGCCACCACGACTCCTTTGCCGGCGGCGAGTCCGTCATATTTGATGACTACCGGTATCGGGCCGGCCTTGACGTATGCCAGAGCCTCGTCGAAATCGCTGAATGTGCGGTAGGCGGCAGTCGGTATGTTGTGACGCGCCATGAGATCCTTGGCATATTCCTTTGAACTCTCGATGCGCGCGGCGGCTTTGGTCGGGCCGAATATGGCCAGTCCGGCCTCGCGGAACGCGTCGACAATACCGGCGGCCAGCGAAGCCTCGGGTCCTACGACTGTCATGTCGATGTCGTTGGCTTTCGCGAATTCGAGAAGCGCAGGTATGTCCGACACCTGTATAGGCACACATTCCGCCTGGGCGCCTATTCCAGCGTTGCCGGGCGCGCAATATATCTTCGACACCTTCGCCGAGCGCGACAGGCTGTCTGTTATGGCGTGGCAACGGCCTCCGCCGCCGACCACGAGAACTTTTTTAGACATATGGGTCTGAGGTGTTGTTGCTGTTAAAGAAAAGGAATCAGGCCGGGACGTCGCAGACCCGGCCTGTTGATCTGGCTGTTTGTCAGTGCTTGAAGTGACGCATGCCTGTGAAGAGCATGGCAATGCCCTTCTCGTCGGCTTTCTTCACTGAATCCTCGTCGCGGATGCTGCCGCCGGGCTGCACGATGGCGGTGACGCCGTAACGCGACGCCTGCTCCACGGTGTCGTCAAACGGAAGGAATCCGTCGGATGCGAGCACAAGACCGCTGTCGGCACCTGCCGCCTTGGCCTCTTCGAGCGCGATGGTCGCAGAACCCACGCGGTTCATCTGGCCGGCGCCGACACCGAGTGTCGCGCCGTTCTTCACAACCACGATGGCGTTAGACTTGACATGCTTCACGATCTTCCAGCCGAAGTCCATGTCGGCGAGTTCGCGGGCGTCGGGATGACGCTCGGTCACTGTCATGGCGTCGGTGATGTCGAGGCATTCGGTGTCGGCATCCTGCACGAGAAGGCCGCCTGTCACGCCGACATAGCGGGGACGCTTCTCTCCTTTATCCTCCATCTTCACTTCAAGGAGACGGAGATTCTTCTTCTTTGAGAAGATCTCAAGTGCCTCTTCGGTGAACGACGGAGCCATGACGATCTCAAGGAAGATGGGCTTCATCTGAAGAGCCACTTCGGCTGTCACTTCGCGGTTGAATGCCACTATGCCGCCGTAGATGCTGACTTTGTCAGCCTCGTAGGCACGGGTCCACGCGTCGAGCACATCCGCCCCGACAGCAGCACCGCAGGGGTTCATGTGCTTGAGTCCGACACAGAAAGGCTCGCTGAACTCGCTCACGATCTCAAGCGCGGCGTTGGCGTCCTGGATATTATTGTACGACAGTTCCTTGCCCTGGATCTGACGCGCTGTAGCCACACTGTATGAATATTCCACCGGAGTGCGGTAGAACTTGGCGTTCTGGTGGGGATTCTCGCCGTAGCGGAGAGCCTGGACCTCGTCGAAAGCAAGGAACAGTTTTTCGGGCAGACCTGCCTGACGGCGCATGTATGCGGCGATATGGCTGTCATAGAGAGCCGTGTGTGTGTAGGCTTTTGCCGAAAGACGCAGACGGGTCTCTTCTGTGGTATTGCCGTTGGCGCGGATCTCGTCGAGTACAGTGGCGTAATCGTCGGGTTCGCACACCACTGTCACGCTCTTGCAGTTCTTGGCCGCGGAGCGGAGCATGGAGGGACCGCCTATGTCGATGTTCTCGATGGCGTCGGCAAGTGTGACGTCAGGCTTGGCTACAGTGGCCTCGAACGGATAGAGGTTCACGCATACGAGGTCGATGAGACCGATGCCGTTCTCGGCAAGCTGCTCCATGTCGCTTTCAAGGTCGCGACGGCCCAGAAGGGCACCATGCACCTTGGGGTGGAGTGTCTTCACACGTCCGCCGCAGATTTCGGGGAAACCGGTGATCTCGCTTATGCCGGTCACTTCCAGACCGCTGTCGAGAAGCATCTTCATGGTGCCTCCGGTGGCGATGATCTCCCATCCCATTTCCTTGAGGGAACGGGCGAAATCGACCACTCCCCTTTTATCGCTTACGCTAATTAAAGCTTTCATCTGTTGGTTCTGTTTGATTGATCAGACGAGGGTAACGCCCGCGCCTTTGACTACTTTACCTATCACTGATGCCTCTATGCCGGAGCCGCGGAGTGACTCCACTGCCTTCTCGGTGTCGGCGGCGCTCACTGCCACAACCATGCCGATGCCCATGTTGAAGATGTTGAACATCTCGCGGCGGGGCAGGTTGCCGTATTTGCGCAGAAGCTCGAAGACGGGCAGGATTGTCCAGCTGCCATCGTTGATCTCGACTCCGAGTCCTTCGCCGAGTATGCGGGGAATATTCTCGTCGAAACCGCCGCCGGTGATGTGGGCCACGCCGTGTACGTCGACCTGCTTCATAAGTTCGAGCACGGGCTTGACGTATATGGCGGTCGGAGTGAGAAGCATCTCGCCGAGAGTCTTGTCGCCGGTCTCATCGTAACACGTGTTGAGGTCAAGGCCTGCGTCGGCCACGATCTTGCGCACGAGCGAGAAACCGTTGGAGTGGACACCTGTCGACGGGAGACCGACGAGCACGTCGCCTTCGGCTACTTTGGAGCCGTCGATAAGGTCATCTTTCTCCACGGCGCCGACGGTGAATCCTGCGATATCATAGTCTTCGGGGGCATACATGCCGGGCATCTCGGCGGTCTCGCCGCCGACAAGCGCGCAACCGGCCTGACGGCAGCCTTCGGCTACGCCTGATACGATAGCCTCCACTACTGCCGGGCGGTTGTGACCCACGGCCACATAGTCGAGGAAAAGAAGCGGCTGCGCTCCCTGGGCAAGGACATCGTTGACACACATGGCCACGGCGTCGATGCCGATCGTGTCGTGACGGTCGAGCTCGAATGCGATCTTGAGCTTGGTGCCGACGCCGTCGGTGCCGCTCACGAGGATCGGGTGACGATAGCCGAGCGAGCCGAGGTCGAACATGCCTCCGAACGCGCCTATGCCCCCCATGCAGCCCTGACGGGCGGTGGAGGCCACATGCTTCTTGATGCGGCTCACCACTTCGTAGCCGGCCTCGAGGTTCACCCCGGAAGCCTCATAACTTTTTGCCATTGTCTACTCCGGTTATTTGAGTGAGTTAAGACGGCTGTCGATCTCTTCGTAGGCACCGATCACGTTGCCGAGGTCGCGGCGGAAACGGTCCTTGTCGAGTTTCTCGTTTGTAGTCGCGTCCCAGAGACGGCATGTGTCGGGGCTGATCTCGTCGGCGAGGACGATCTTGCCGTCGGCTGTCTTGCCGAACTCGATCTTGAAGTCTACAAGACGGATGTTGATCTTGGCGAAGATCTCTTTGAGAAGCTGGTTGATGCGTGCGGTCATGTCGTAGATCTCGGCGAGTTCCTCATAGGTGGCTGCGCCGAGTGCCACTGCGTGGTGGTCGTTGATCAGCGGGTCGCCGAGCGCGTCGTCTTTGTAGCAGATCTCCATGATCGTGTTGGGCGCGGGAGTTCCCTCCTCAATGCCGAGGCGCTTGGCCATAGAACCGGCGATGATGTTGCGCACGATCACCTCAAGGGGAACGATGCTTACTTTGTGGCAGAGCTGCTCGCGGTCGTTGAGAGTCTCGATATAGTGGGTCGGGATGCCGGCCTCGTTGAGCTTCTTGAAGATGATTGTGGTGATCTCGTTGTTGAGAACGCCCTTGTTGTCGATTGTGGCCTTCTTGAGGTTGTTGAAGGCTGTAGCCGCGTCCTTGTAGTGGATAACCACAAGATTTTCGTCATCTGTCGCGTACACCTGTTTTGCTTTGCCCTCGTAGAGCATCTCTTTCTTTTCCATGTGAATAGGTATCTGAAGTTTTGTTATTTTTTACGGAAGTAATTGATTGCGTTGCGGAATATGTTCTGCGACTTGTCGCCGGCCACATTCTTCAACAGCCCCTCGCGATAACGCTCGGAGTGTCCCATCTTGCCGAGAATCCGGCCGTCGGGCGAGATGATTCCCTCGATGGCCCATGTCGAGCCGTTGGGATTCTCGGGCGACTGCATTGTGGCGTGTCCGGTGGCGGGATCGGCATACTGGAATGCTATCTGGCCGTTCTCAAGAAGCGTCTGGCGCATCTTCTCGTCGGCCACGAATTTGCCCTCGCCGTGCGACATGGCTACTGAATGAAGCTGGCCGACAGCGAACGATCCGAGCCAGGGCGACGCCGTGGTGCCGACACGTGTCACAGCGATCTGCGAGATGTGGCGGTTGATGTCGTTGCGGAAGAGTGTCGGCGAGTCGGGTGTCAGTTCTCCGATCTTGCCGAACGGCAGCAGACCGGACTTGACAAGAGCCTGGAAACCGTTGCAGATTCCGAGTATGAGTCCGCCGCGTGCCATAAGCCTCTCGACAGCCGCGCGCACGTCGGCGTTCAGAAGGACGGTGGCGATAAATTTGCCGGAACCGTCGGGTTCATCGGCGGCAGAGAAACCACCGCTTATCGCCAGGATGTGACATTCATCTATATTCTTTGCCATTTCGGCGCACGAATCTGAAATGTCGTTTGCC
>CAMWRV010000013.1 GCA_947176745.1 uncultured Muribaculaceae bacterium | reverse complement strand
CCAGATTCGCCTTTGTCTCGTGGGCTCGGAGATGTGTAAAAGAGACATGTCGGGGCGCGTCCACCCGTAGCTGTTGCCAAGTGGGAAGACACCGCCTAAATCGATCAGGCCGCTTTCCGACTCGCGCTGCAGCGGGCCGATCACCTCGGGCCATGTCTCGATCTCGGCTTTCATGGCTGCCGTCAGCGGAACGTCGTAGAATGAGAATCCGGCGTATTCGTTGCGCATCGGCTTGTAGCCGTGGTCTTCTGCCCGCACCCCGAGGTCATGCCATTTCTCCGGGCTGATCTCGCCGTTGACCGGTATGATGTAGTTGTATTGCACGTTCTCCGGCTCGGCGATCGGACGGCCGTTGATGTAGATGGTGTCGTTCGATATGCGAAGGCGCTCGCCGGGAAGTCCGATGGTACGCTTCACATAGTTCTCGCGGCGGTCTACCGGACGCCATACGATCTCGCCGAACATCTGCGGGTTCTGAGCCATGTAGGCGCGCGGATCGCTTATCCCCTGCTGGCGCATGTCGTGCATCATCTGGTAGATGTCGCGGTTCGGCATTCCGAGTGCAACCGTGTCGCCCTGCGGGAAGTTGAACACTACGATGTCGCCGCGCTCCACGCTGCGGCGTCCCGGCATGCGGTGGTATTCGAGCTGCGGATGGTCTATGTAGCTCTTGGTGTTGATCAGAGGCAGTGTGTGCTGTGCAAGCGGGAAGTGGAGCGGGGTCTGCGGCACACGGGCGCCGTAGACGGTCTTGTCGACCCAGAGGCGGTCGCCCACAAGCAACGATTTCTCAAGGCTCGACGAGGGTATCTCGTATTGCTGGCCGATGAATGCGAAGATGAAGTAGATCAGTATCAGAGCATAGACGATCGCGTCGACCCAGGCCATGACGGTGCGGGTGGCGCCGCTCTTTTTCTTCCACCAGTTGAAGGGTATGTAGCCGGTGATGTAGATGTCGGCGAGCAGCAGCCAGAGCAGCGCGAGCCAGGGGTTGCCCATGAGGATGACCCATGTGAAGAATATCGCCGACACGATGGCGAACCTGATCCAGCGTGTCTTCTTGACCCGCCGAAGGCGTCCCCGAAGGCTGTTGTCGGGTTTCTCGTCTCGGATTATGCGCATTCCCTCTCCGGTGCCGGTTGAGGGCGTTGTGCCGTTGCTGTTGTCTATGCTGTTGTCGCTCATTTGAATATGTCTTGTCTGGTTATTTCTGCCAGCATCTCCGGCAGTGTGCGGAATCCTTTTTTGCCGGCAAGCCATTCGGCGGCCATGACGGCGCCAAGCGCGAAGCCCTGGCGTGATTTGGCTGAATGTGTGATGGTGATGTCGTCGGTCGGCGAGTCCCATACGATGGTGTGGATGCCGGGCACTTCTCCTTCGCGCACGTGGCTGATCTCAAGTATGCCGGCCTGTGGAGCCTTCCCCTCTTCAGGTTCGGCCCAGCCGGTGACGCGGCTGTTGTTCTCCTCGATCTGGAGTGCGAGGCTGATGGCCGTTCCCGACGGATGGTCAAGTTTGTGGATGTGGTGTGTCTCGGTCATGCTCGGCGTGTAGTCGGAGAAGCTCTCCATGATCCGGGCAAGATAGCGGTTGACTGCCATGAAAATGTTGACGCCGATCGAGAAGTTGGAGGCCCACAGAAGTGTACCCTCTCCGGCCTCGCAGCGGTCGCGTGCCTCTTCGAGCAGGGTCTTGCCCGTTGCTCCGGTCTCGTTGACCCACCCGGTGGTGCCGCACACCACGGGTATTCCGGCACGGAAGCATTCGGCTACGTTGGCCGCCGCTGTCGAAGGTGTGGTGAATTCTATGGCGACGTCTGAGCCGAGGAACGCTTCGCTGCCGAAGTCTTCAGGATTCTCTTTGTCTATGCGGCAGCTGATCTCGTTGCCGCGTCCGAGGGCGATCTGCTCGATCATCTTCCCCATTTTTCCGTATCCTATAAGGGCTATTTTCATATGCTCGGTCTGGTCTTTCTGTTTTATCTTGTGTATGTTGTGACGGATGCCTCAGAATCCGAATGCGATGTTGTCGATATACATCGTCAGTCCCTCCGTGCCGATAAAGGCCTCGCCGCAGGTCGACGACGCCATGACGAGCACGTGGGTCGGGGTGGCGTCGGCGGGCGCCCAGCCCTCCTCCTCGACGGGCACGAGTTTACCTTTCGAGTTGTAGGCGTGGTAGGCTTTCGCTCCGTTAAGCAGTCCCATATATGGCTTGTAGAACGGCTTGCCCGTGATGTCGCCGTAGTTGATGGTGAGCTGATGGCCTTTGGTCAGCGGAACGCTCCGGTTGTAGCGCTCGCGGCCCGTGCCGACGCGAAGGGCGTGGATGTTGCCTTTTTCGTCTTCCCAGCGTTTCTGCAGGAGCACATACACCTCGGCGTTGTCGCGACCCTGCAGGGTCTTCTTGCTGCCGAAGCCGGTGGCCTTGACGCGGGTGTTGACATTGGGCATGTCGACGCGGAAGTCGTAGACAAGCGCTTTGGGACGCTTGGTGTAGGGCATGCCCATCTCCATCTTCGAGTAGGGGCTTTTGGTCGACGATATCGGTTCTCTGACTTTCCCTAAGAAGATCGTGCCGGGCACCATGACGTCCATGTTGAGCAGACCGAGCACCTTCACCTGCTCGATCTTGGTGAAGAGCTTGGCCATGCGGTTGCCGTTGATCACGGCGGGCTCGACCGTGTTCGACGCTTTCACCACTCCCGACACTTTGGCGTAGACGTTGCTCGACGCCCAGGGGGAACCTCCCTTGGGCGTGTAGGCCACGTTCCCTTTGATTGTCTGCGTCGGACCGATGGCGTAGACTGTCTTGGTCTTCCCCCCGATCACCTTCGACTCGGTGATCTCGCGGGTGACCCAGCTGCTGAAGTCTCCGAATTTTATTTTCTCAAGCGTGAGCGCCGATGCGCCGACGCATGAAAAAAGCGTCATCAGTGCGCTCGCCAGTATTCCTAACTTTCGCATAATGACGCAAATTTACAAAAAAAATCCGAAACTACCTCCCGCGGCTATCTCTTTAGTGTCCGCAGGAAATGGTCGAGCCATTCCTGGCGGCCCGGCGACGAGAGGATCACGGCTGTCACTTCCTGATCGTCATAGGGAAGCACGAGCACTGTCACCTGGTGTCCTTCGAGCATTCCGCTCGCCTTGGCGCCTCCGCATTTGCCGTAGTGTACCTTCTCTACTTTCGGGCTGGGCAGATGCATCGATGTGGCGAGTCGCTGGCAGACCTCGTAGGCGATCTTCTGGTTTGATCCCGGTTTCTCGACGTTGCTCATCGAGATTCCGAAGGTGCCGTCGTCGCTCTTCGACAGCAGGCTCGACCCTTTCTGTGTCTGCATGCCGGCGGGGATCTCGAATTCGAATCCGGCGTAGTCCATGTTGACATACCAGTTGGCGTGTCCGTCGGCGCCGACTGCGCCCGCAGCCTGCCGACGCAGTTCTTCCTGTGTGGGGCGTTCGGCTGTGTTCTCTTCCTGGAGTGTGCCTTCTGTCTGGGCGTATGCGCTCCATGTGCCTGCCGCAAGTGTCAGCGCGGCGGCCATCAGATATCTCATCTTCTTCATCCTCTTCTTCTGTTTATTGTTAGTTACCAAGGAATTTGCGTGTGTTTGCGGCGATTGTCTCTCTCAGGTCGCTGCCGTAGGCTGCCGACAGACGGGTTATGACCTCGTCGATCGTGAGCGGTGACTCGTCGGTCTCGGCAAGTATCCGGTCGGCCGGTGTGGCCCGGAGGGCGTCGGGGTTGAATTCCGCTCCGAACGACAGCCAGCAGCCGGCTCTGAGCAGCATGCGTGCCACCTCGGCCTTCCGCCTGAATCCGTGTATCACCCAGTTCTGCGCCGGATGCAGGTCGCGCCGGCATCCGATGATCACGTCGTGACCTTTCACATCGTGGATCACAAGGGGCTTGCAGAGTTTTTCCGACAGGTCGGTGTGTCGCCGGAATATCTGGATCTGACGGAACATCGGGCCGCCGCGTGGCGTGAGGTCTACGCCGCTCTCCCCTATCGCCACTGTCTCCGGTAGCGACGCCGCGGTCTCGACTCGTGTCCATAGCTTCTCCGAGGGTTCCAGGGTCGTGTCCCACGGGTGTATGCCAACGCTGTAGCGCTGTGTCGGCATCATCGACGGTGTCGCTTCTCCATCTCTGAGGCAGAGAGCCACCACCCCTTGGGGCTGCGGGGCTTCATGATGCGTATGTATGTCCAGAATTTCCATGCGGAGGGAGTGCTTATGAATTTTTAACCATGTTTAACCCATGTTTGTTCGCGCATGATCTTTATTTCTTTCGAGGGGGCACCGGATCGTATCCCGATCCTCCCCACGGATGGCACCGGCAGATCCTGCGGATGGCCAGAGATCCACCGCGCAGCACGCCGTGGATTCTGATGGCCTCTATGGCGTATTGGCTGCATGTCGGCGTGTAGCGGCACGAGGCCGGAAGCATCGGCGAGATCGACAGCTGATAGAACCTTATGGGCGCTATGAGCAGGCGGCGTGCTATGTCACCGGGTCGAATCATCTTCGGCTTGATTGTGTCCGACAGGGTTGTGTATTTTGAGGCTGCCCTCCTCGATCATCGTTGTCAGACGGTCGAGCAGCTTGCGCATCTTCTTTTCGATCAGAGCGTAGTCGACGTTGGTGTCGTGCATGTAGATAAATGCCATGCCGAGGGTGGCTATCGCGCCGCTTTCGGTCACGGCTTCTCTGAGTCTGTGCCGGTTGAGACGGTATGCCTCGCGGATGCGGCGGCGCAGCAGCACGCGGTCAACCGCCCGGCGACGTTTACGCTTCGGCACGGTCACAAGCATCTGGAGCGGCCCGACTCCTTCGGGCGTGCCGCATCGGAATGAGCCGGAGAGGCCCTCTTGTCCCAATGCGCGGAAGTTCATGCGGAGCGGGAAATCATAGAGCGTGTCTCCTTCCCGGAAAAGGCCGTCTACGAGTGTCTTGAGGCGAAGTTTCTCCTCTTTCCCCATCCTGTTGTCTGCGTGCTTGTTTTCGTTCATGTTGCAAATTTAATAAATTCCGCTGAAGTTTGGGGCTTCGGAGCCCTTCGAAACCAATTCCGCCGCCGGGCGTTTTTAATTTGGAGGTATCTGTCTCGGCGGATGCCGGTAATTTTATATATTTATATCTTATGGACACCGTTTGTATTATCAGTTTTGGAAATTCGACGAAGTACCGTCTGGCTCTCGGCAGTCGGGGCGGTGAGTTGGCCGATATCAAGGCCGTGGTCAGAGAGTATCTTGTCGACAGGTTTCCCGATCTGTCGGATCTTGATTTCTATGACCGAATGACGGTAGTTCCTGTCAATGCCGGAGATGAGGAGAAATACAGGAATTACAGGGAGTTTGACGACAGCTCGGTCCGTGAGATCGAGAGTGTGCTGTCGCGTGAGGTCGAGGATTCTGAAGATGTGCGCGGCCTCAACAGCAATGAGCCGTGGGGCTCAGAGACTCCCGAGGTTTAGGGCGTTTCTTCTCAGCCCGTCGGTTTTCGCTCTTTTCAGACAGCTCCCTTTCAGTTTTGCGGAAAGTCTGTCGGGTGGGAGCGTGAGTATGTCATCGTCGGTCAGGGCAAGTATCTCGTCTGACGGATCAGGCATTCCCGTGCAGGGGATGCCTTTTCTGTTGTGCGGACATGCGGTTACGCATCTGTCGCATCCGAAAAGCGTCTTTTTTCCGGCTGCGGTCGACATCGCCATGATCTGTTCCGCGCTCTCCCATGGGCCGCGGTGCTCTATGGTGAGGTAGCTTATGCATCTGCGGCAGTCGGCTGTGCGCTCTGTGCCGAGTGCTCCGGTGGGACACGCGCTGCGGCATGCGCCGCAGTGGCCGCAGTCTCTGTCAAGGGGGGTGTCGGGCCGCAGTCTTTTTGTCGTCACGATCTCGGCCAGAAATACCTCGCATCCATACCCCGGGATGATCACCGATCCGTTGTCGCCTCTGATGCCTGTGCCTGATCTGACAGCCCAGTATCTCTCCATGACAGGGGCGGAGTCTATGCATATGCGCCAGTCGCGGTGTTCCTCTCCGAGTGTCTCCCCTATTCCGGATTCACGTATCAGTTTTCTGATCACGTCATGGTAGTCTGGAAGCAGCGCGTAGGCCGATATATGCGGCAGTCCGGGATCGCGCATGCGTCCGGTGCGGTATCCGAACGCCATGCATATCACCGATGCCGCACCCTCTAACAGCAGGCGCGGATCGCGGCGGATCTCGCGGTGGTTGTGCATGTAGGTCATTCCGGCCTCGTGTCCTGAGGCGAGCCAGCGGTCGAACTGTGCCATTGCGCTGTCGTCTACCGGACCGGCCTCGGCTATGCCGACAGCGCAGGCTCCGGCGCGCATGAGTGCTGTCTTGACGGCTGTCGTGATGTCTGGATCCATCGCGTCTATTTGCGTCCGAAGTCGGCGGGTATCTCACCCCAGCGGTCGGTGTCCCATTTGCGGATCTTCACATCGATGGTGTGGGTGTTGAGCCACGACAGCGCGCGTTCCATGAGCTGGAAACTTTTTTCTGTCTTTGCGTTGCGCGCGAGTTGGGTCTTCACTTTCCGGTTGCGCACCCATGCCATGCCGGTCACCGAGTCGCTGTAGATGGTGTGCCGCTCGCCGCGCTGGAACATCAGCGACAGCGCGTGGACTATGGCAAGAAATTCCCCGATGTTGTTTGTGGACTGTTCGAATGGCCCGACATGAAAGAGTTCGCGGCCTGTCATCAGTTCGACTCCACGATATTCCATCTTGCCGGGATTGCCGGCGCATGCGGCATCGACGGCCCAGCCGTCGAGGTCGATCTCGGGGTTGGCCATGTAATCGCTGTTGCCCGAACGGGGCATGTTGCGCCGCTGTGAATCGAGCGTGTCGGCGGCTGCCTGCCGCTGTTTGCCGGCGTCGATCAGAAGGCCGCCCAGTTCACGGCTGTCGCTGCGCGCGGTGCCGCGACGGAATGCCTCGGCGGCGGCTGTGGCGCTCGTGTAGCTTTTGAACGACGCGCCGGGATAGTCGTCTACCTGTTCCATCGCGTCCTGAAGGTCGTCGTAGACTCCGGGTTCGCGGCCAACCCACACAACATAGTATTTTTTCATGCCTCTTCGCGGTATTTGTAGTCGCGTCTGAGTGTGTCGAACTCGCCGGGAGCGTTCCGGAGCATGGCGGTGTCGCCGGCGGGATCGTATGAACGGGTGATCTTTTCCGCTGTCAGGCCCGGTGTGCCCTCGTAAGCGGGAGTAAGTCCGCTCTTGTCGATGCTGACGCCGAATGTCTCTTCTATCGCTTCTATTGCCATGCGTGTGGCGCGTTCTTTCCCCTGGCGTGAGTATCCGGCTATGTGGAATGTGCCGTATTCCACGGCGTCGAGCAGTGCTCTGTCCACTTCGGGTTCCCCCTCCCAGGTGTCGATCGCGGCGCGTATCCTCCCTGTGGTCACGTGAGGGCGCAGGGCGTTGAAATCAACCACGGCCCCGCGGGCGGCGTTGACAAGTATTCTGCCGTCGCCTATGAGCGACAGCTCATGCTCGCCGATCAGATGGTGTGTCTTGTGTCTGCCGGTGTGTGTCAGCGGCGTGTGAAGCGTCACGGCGTCGCTCTCTTTCAGAAGTGTGTCGAGCGGCGTGTAGTCTCCGGGCATTCCGGCTTCCTCTCTGGGCGGATCGCTGACAAGTACCCGGGCGCCGAGGGCGAGTCCCCAGTCGCGGACTATGCTGCCGACGTTGCCGCATCCCACTATGCCGACGGTGTGCCGCGTCGGGTCGAAGCCCATGCGGAGCAGTGCCGACCATACGTATTGCGCCACGCCGGGGGCGTTGCATCCGGGGGCGTTGCGTACCGTTATCCCTTGCCGGGCGCACCATTCGAGGTCGATCTGGTCCATGCCGATGGTGGCTGTCGCGATCAGGCGCACTTTCGAGCCTTCGAGAAGGGCGCGGTCGCACCGGGTGCGGGTGCGTATCACGATTGCGTCGGCATCTTTCACAAGTTCGGGTGTGAATCCCCATTGGTCCACATATTCGACATCTGCCACGGACTCAAGGCGCCCGCGCAGGAACGGTATGTTGTCGTCTGCGATTATCCTCATGTCAGGTTGTATGTTCTAATAGAATACCATCAGTAGAATACCATCAGCAGGAATCCGAGCACATAGACCAGCGAAATGCCGAACAGCCATCGCGAGCCGTGCTGGATGTTCCAGAGTGCGAACAGGTTCGCAAGCTGTATGGCTGTGATCATATAGACGGTGGCCATGTAGACAACCATGTTGTTGAAGTCTACCACCATGCAGGCGGCGCATACGAGACCCAGAACGTTGATCGCCGTGTTGCAGAGCCGCCGCTGTGTGTTGCCGGCGTAGAGTCTTACTATGTTGTTGAGTGAGAGTATAAGACCCATAAGCACTGTCACGGCCACGTTCATGAGTCCGATGAAGAGCCCGCTTTTTGTGGCGTAGCCGTCAAATAGGTTGGTGAATGTCGGAACCGTGAACCAGTCAAGTGGGATTATGCCGAGTCCGACACCTACCCAGTATGGCGCGGCTATTCCCATCAGAAACGCTACGAAGCTCTTGAAGTTGAAGCATTTCAGAAGCATTGCCCCGATCAGATATGCCGGCATCATGAATATGAACGCATACTGGATCATCGATCCGAGCGAAAGGATCGTGGCTATGACAAACATTTCCTGTGCCGAACTCCGCTTGCGGTAGCAGCCGAACAGCACAAGCAGGCAGATCAGGTTGGCGAGCGCGAGCAGGAGGGTCGATGACAGTGTCCCCGATATCCATGTGTTTGACGAGGCCATGATTATGAACATGCCCGTAAGTACCGTGTCGGAACCCTGCACGAAGCTGAACTCCTTGTTGACAAGAAACAGCGTTACTGTCAGCACGGTCATGAATATCAGGTTGGTGACCCATCCCCATAGCGGCGACAGTCCCCACATGTTGGGCGACGGCAGACATATACCCATGTTGCCGGCCAGGGTATTGGGCGTGTCGACAAAGAATGCCACGGCAAACATTGCCAGCGCCACAAGTGTGGCCAGCAGCATTCCCTCTCTTCCCATCACATGCCGGTGGATCATAAGCGATATAGTTTATTTGCGTAACCGTAACTTATTAACGGTTCTGGTGCTTATTGGTTCTTGTCATCCTGTCTGCGTTTGCGGAAGTGGACCTTGTTGATCACTTCCTCGCGTTCGGGGTCGATGCTCGGGCCTTTCGGAATGACGGTCTTTGCCTGCCGGCGGTCGTCGCGTCCGTAGGGACGGCGGTTGTCGCGGTCGCCTGTGTTTCTGCGGTCGCGGTCATAGGGCTTGCGTCCTTCTCCGCCGTAAGGCTTGCGCTCATCGCGGCTGAACGGCTTGCGCTCGTTTCTGTCGTATGATGGTCTGCGGTCGTCGCGTCGGTCATCGCGTCGGTTGTCGCGGCTGAAGGGTTTGCGGTCGTCGCGTGAGTAGGGCTTCCGGTCGTCGCGGTCATATGTCTTGCGCTCGTCGCGGTGATAGGGTTTCGGCTTGCGGTCATGCTGTCCGAATTTGCGTGTCTCGCGCTTCCATTCGTCGTCTGAGAGGCGCTTCATCTTGCGCGGGCCGCGTGTCTTGTCGCTCTCGTCGTCGAAGCCTTTGACGCGTCCTCCTTCGGAACGGAAGTCGTTGTAGCGGCCGTCAAACAGCACGTATTCGCGAAGCGTGCATTCGAGGCTGCCGTTGAGCATCGGTATCTTCACCGACGGCTTGAGTCCGATGTTGTCGAAGTCTTCGTCGTTCAGGCCGATTATCCATGCGTGCCAGCCGGGGAAGTTGCGCTTCAGATTGGTGCCGATCCCTCTGTAGAGTTCCTCCATGTCTTCGGGCTTCAGACGGCGCCCGTAGGGCGGGTTCATCACCATCACGCCCGGCTCGGGATTGTCGGTCCAGTCGCTCATCGGGCGGCAGTTGAGCTCGATCATGTCGTCTACCTGCGCCGACTTGATGTTCTTGCGGGCGATCTGGCATGCCTCTGGGTCGATGTCGCCGCCATAGATCTTGAAGTGGAACTCGCGCTCGGCGCTGTCGTCGTTGTAGAGTGACTCGAACAGTTCCTTGTCGAAGTCGGGCCATTTCTCGAATGCGAATCCTTTGCGGTAGATGCCCGGGTTGATGTTGGCCGCTATCAGGGCTGCCTCGATCAGGAATGTGCCGGATCCGCACATCGGGTCGGCGAAGTTGCTGTCGCCTCTCCAGCCGGTCTTCATGATGATGCCGGCGGCAAGGACCTCGTTGATCGGGGCTTCGGTCTGCTCGTCGCGGTAGCCGCGCTTCGACAGCGGCTCGCCGCTGGAGTCGATCGAGATTGTGACGCGGTTGTCGATGATATGCACGTTGAAGATGATGTCGGGGTCGGTAACCCGGATCGACGGCCTTTCGCCGGCCATGTCGCGGAAGTGGTCGACGATTCCGTCCTTCACCCTGTAGGTCACGAATTTCGAGTGAGGAAAGTCCTCGCTGTTGACTGTCGAGTCTATCGCAAACGTGGTCTCTGGAGTCATGTATTTCTCCCATTCGGTCTCTCTGACGGCGTCGTAGAGGTCGTCGGGATTGTAGGCCGTGAATTTTTCAATCGGTTTCAGGATCCTGAGGGCCGTCCGGCAACATAGGTTCGCCTTGTACATCATCTCGAGGTCTCCCTCGAAGCTTACCATGCGGCGACCTAATTCGACATTCTCTGCCCCGAGCGAGATAAGTTCGTCGCGGAGCACGTCCTCAAGCCCTTGAAAGGTCTTGGCCACCATTGAAAATGTATTTTCCATCTGCGGAAACTGTATTCTTGTATTTTTGTGTTATTTCTGTTCTTCTGCGGGGTCTGTCTGCATGCCTTGCGGGGCGTGCCGGCTCATCCCTCTCCCCTCTTATCCGAATGTGATCTGGCTGCCCGACGGCTTGCGATCATCTTCCGGCTGACGCTGGCTCTGCTGTCTGACAGCGAAGTCGGGGGTCTCCGGTATGTTGCGCAGCATCTCGCGGATCTTCTGCGGGCGGTTGTGTGTCGGGTTGCGTTCGAGAAGCGCTATCACCTCGTGGTCGTCAAACTGCGATGGTTTCAGCACTGCGTATTTCAGGCGGGCGGTCTCGCGCTCCTGCTCCTTGAGCTTGTCGGCGCCATAGACCTCCTCGATCTTCTTCTGCTCCTCGCGTTCCTGCTTGGTGGGTTCCTTGGCGTTTTCCGAGGTGTCGCTGATGATGATGGTCTCCTCTTCGTTGATGGTGACGTCGAAGCCCGACGCGAGCACGGTGATCTTCACCTTGTCGCCCATCGACGGGTCGTCGCCGATACCCCATTTCACATCTATGCTCGACGGCAGTTTCGACGTGAAGCTCGTGATCTCGGCGATCTCCGATGTCTTGATCGGGTTGTCGGAGTCTTTGGCACAGACGAATTTGAAAAGCAGGCGTTTGGAGGTGTTGATGTCGTGCATCTTCAGCAGCGGGGAGTGCAGGGCCTTGGTGATGGCGTCGGTTATGCGGTGCTCCCCTTCTCCGATCGCCGTGGCTATGATGGCCGACCCGCTGTCTTTGAGCGTGGTCTTGACGTCCTGGAAGTCAACGTTGATATACATCGGCTCCGATATGATCTCCGAGATGCTTCGGGCGGCGTTGGCAAGCGTGTCGTCAGCCTTGCTGAAGGCGTTGAAGAAGTTGAAGTCCTTGTACAGCTCGATCAGGTTCTCGTTGTTGATGATCAGCAGGGCGTCGACATATTTCTTCATCTCTTCGGCTCCGGCCAGAGCCTTGATGATCTTTTTCTTACCCTCGAACATGAAGGGCACGGTCACGATGCCTATGGTCAGCATGCCGGCGGCCTTGGCCTCGCGGGCCACTATCGGGGCGGCCCCGGTGCCGGTGCCTCCTCCCATGCCGGCGGTGATGAACACCATCTCGGTCTCGTCGTCGAAAAGCGCGCGTATATCCTCGACACTCGCCTCGGCGCATTCGCGGCCCACCTCGGGCTTGTTGCCTGCACCGAGTCCCTGGGTGACGTTCTTGCCGATCAGTAGCTGCGTGGGCACCGGAGAGTCCTTGAGCGCCTGTTTGTCGGTGTTGCACACCACGAAGCGGATCAGCGGTATGTCTTGCTTGTACATGTAGTTGACCGCGTTGCTGCCGCCTCCGCCGACTCCTATCACCTTGATGATCGCCCCGTCCTGTCCTTCTGTGCCGAAGCCCGAGGCATCGGTTATGTCGCGTTCTATGTCGTGAATCATTTTTCTTGCCTGTTTTCTGTGTTTCTACTCCAGTATGTCGGAATCATCTTCTCCGGGGCTGGAGAACAGTTCGGAGATCCGTCGCGTGAATCCGCCCCAGCGGTTGCTCTTCTTCTTCCGTCTTGCCTCCGCGCGGCCGTCGGGGGTGTCTTCTTCAGGAAGGTTCCCCTCGCCTGTCACGGGCAGTTCTCTCGCTCCCGGCACCTGAAGGCACTCTTCCGCAGATTCGCTGCCTCCTGAATATAGAACGCTCGAGACCTGAAGAATTTCCGACAGGGGTGCTTTCGGATCTTCGAGGTGTATGTATGTCGGAAGCTGGCCGCGGCGTACCGGTAGCGCTGTCTGGCGCGCCAGCAGGTCAAGCATCCCGTTGAGTTTAGTCCCGCCCCCGATGCAGATCAGGCCTGCGGGCAGGTCGCTGTCTTTCATGCCGGCGTATTTGAGCTGTTCGACCACGTTGGCAACGATCTCTTCGGAGCGTGCCACTATCAGGTTGCCGACCTCCGACATGCGGATGCCGTTCATGTTGAGGTTCGAGGCCGTGTCGCGGGCTATGGCGTTGCCCATGGTGATCTTGATGTCTTCGGCTCGCTCCTCAAGCACGCTCAGGCTCGTGATGTCGCGGGTGATGTTGCGCCCTCCCATAGGAAGGGTCGCGAAATACCGCAGTCCTCCCTCTTTGTAGATCGATACGGTCGTGGTCTCGGCCCCCATGTCGACGAGCATGCAGCCGAGCCGCTTCTCTTCGGAGGTCAGAAGCACCTGCGCGGCCGACAGTGCGGTGACTACGAAGCCGTTGATGCGGATGTCGAGCTTGTCGGTGATGGTCCGCTGCAGGTTGCGGCGAAGTTCCGGACGGCACACTATCAGGTCGAAGGTGGCGTGGATTCTGTTGCCGATCGCTCCCTTGGGCGACCGCGTCTCAGATTTGCCGACCATGTAGACGCGGGGTATGGCGTCTACCACTTCGAGCGAGGAGTCGATGGCCGTGGCAAGTGCCTGGTCGCGCAGACGGCGCAGTATCTCGTCGTTGATCTCCGTGTCGTCGGGAAGACTCATCGAGACTTCGGTGGTGATCGAGCGCAGCGAACGCCCGGACAGTCCCACATATAGCCCGGTGATGACGCGTGGCGATACCGACGGCTTGCGCTGAAGCCTGTCGATCACGCGGTTGATCCTCATCGAGGTCTCCTCAAGGTTCTGGAGTATGCCGTAGCGCACGCTCTCGACCCCTTTCTCCTGTTCGGTCGCTATTATGTCGAGTCGGCCGTCGTCGTGCATCATGCCGATGGCCGCCACTATCTTGGAGCTGCTTATCTCTATCGCAGCAACATATCTGTCGTCGTTCATATTCAGCCTTGCTGTTTGACACCTTCCGGTGTGTCTTGCGGTTTGTGTTCTGTCTCGCCGTCGGTGGTGGCGTGTCGTTCGCCCGTGTCGGGAAGGGTGGCTTCCTCAAGGTCGATCTCCTCGTCATATTCCTCGGCGTGGTTGAGCCGGGTCTTGTCGCGGCGTGTCGCCACTACCTGCCCGCGGAATTTAACTGATATCGTGTCGTATTCCTCCCATCCCTTGTAGGGCATCACCTGACGGTAAAACAGAGCGAGTGCCCGCTTTTTCTCGTCAAGGCGTGTTGTGTCGCCGAAGTTGATGACGTGACCCCGGATGCGGGGCACAAGTATCAGGTTGTGCTCGTTTTCGGCCACGACCATGCTCACAAGTTCTCCGAGCATCGGGTCTTTGCGGATGTAGTTCACCAGGGGAAGCACCGCCGCCGGGCGGAAATGCCTGTTGAAACTGCCGCTCACCACGGGAACGTCGCTGTAGAACTCGGCGTTCGACTCGATGTGTTTCCCCTCTTTGTTGATGTAGTACGAGTAGTCGGCGAAGAATACCCGCATCACCGGCACAAGCGGAACGATCCTGACTATGAGCTTGCCGTGTGAGGAGATCATGCAGTTGACGCTCTCGAAGTTGCTGTAGCGCGCCAGATAGCGCTCCACGTCGACTGTGCTCAGCTGGTGGAGCGGCGTGCCCGTGATGCGCTTCGGATAGTCGCGGAGCTCCTCGGTGACGCCGTGGCGTATGACGGAGTCCATGGCCGCCGAGCCTTCCACATGGATCTCTATGCCGGTGCATACGTGACTCGACGCCTCGCGGTGAGCCCATACGGTCATGCCTGCGGCATAGCATAGCAATGCCGACAGGATGCTCCATTTCATTATTTTACGTCCCTTCTCAGTCACGTCTGCTGTTTTTTCTCCTTATGCGCGTCGATGCCGCCGGTCAGTCTCTGTTATGATTCTCTTCCAGCGCGGTGCGTATCTCCGGAAGCATTCTGTCGATATCGGCTGCTCCAAGCGTCATAAGAATTTCAAAATTACTATTTTTTATAAGATTTAGCAAATCTTTTCGCTCGCAGTAGATTTTTTCGCCGCTTTTCACGTTGTCGAGTATCATGTGTGTGCTCACTCCCTCTATCGGCAGTTCGCGGGCAGGGTAGATCTCGGGCATTATCACCTGGTCGGCGGCGGAGAGGGCGTCGGCGAATCCGTCGGCGAAGTCGCGGGTGCGGGTGTAGAGGTGCGGCTGGAACACCACGCTCAGCCGCTTGCCGGGGTAGAGCTTGCGCACCGAGGCTATCGACGCGCGTATCTCGTTGGGGGAGTGGGCGTAGTCGTCGATCAGCACCGGACCGTTCTCGCGTTCCGTTCCGTCGAGCCAGACCTCGAACCGCCGTTTGGCTCCCTTGAAGCCGGCAAGTCCGCGTCTCACCTCTTCGGGTGTGGCGCCTGCCGTCAGGGCGGCTGCGGCCGCGGCCACGGCGTTGTCGATGTTGATCTCGACCGGTACGCCAGGACTCATGTCCTCGATCCTCAGTCCGTCGGGGCCGCACAGTGTGAAGCTGATACGGCCTCCGCCGATCTTTATCTCTTCGGCGTGCCAGTCTCCTTCGCTTCCGCCGCTGTAGGTCATGACCCGCACGCCCGGACGGGTGTCGGGACGCATCTTGAGCCCGGTGTGCAGCAGGAGTGTGCCCCCCTCTCTGATCAGCGATGTGAAGATGCTGAATGCTTCGAGATAGTGTTCTTCGTCGCCGTAGATGTCGAGATGGTCGGGATCGGTCGAGGTCACGATGGCTATGTGGGGCGTGAGCTGGTGGAACGATCTGTCGTACTCGTCAGCTTCTACAACGCTGATTCTTGACTTTTCGTTCAGCACAAGGTTGCTGTCGATGTTGCGGAGCACGCCTCCGAGAAATGCTGTGCATCCCTTTGATGACTCGCGGAGGATGTTGGCGGTCATCGATGATGTGGTGGTCTTGCCGTGGCTGCCGGCCACGCAGATGGCGTCGGTGTCGCGGGTGATGCGTCCGAGAAGGGCAGCGCGTTTGATCACGTCGAAGCCGTGGCTGCGGAAGTAGGAGAGTACCCTGTTGCTCTCGGGCACGGCGGGAGTGTAGACCACAAGTGTCTCGCCCGGATTGCGGAATGCCTCGGGAATCGCTTTCTCGTCATCTTCGAAGGTCAGCAGTGCTCCCTCCTGCTCAAGCTGCGCGGTCAGAGCGGAAGGGGAGCGGTCGTAGCCTGCGACGGCCATGCCGTGGCGCAGGTAGTATCTTACAAGGTTGGCCATGCCGATGCCGCCGGCTCCTACAAAGTATATGTTCTTCATCTTGTCTCTCTTTTATGTTTCAGCGTGTGCCGCTGTTTTCTCTGAGTATGGCTTCGACTTCGTCGGCTATCTTTTCGTCGCTGTCGCGGAGTGCCATGGCCGATATGGCTTCCGACATGGCTTTGAGTTTCGCGGGATCGCGGAGTAGTCCGATGGCCGTGTCGGCGAGGGTCTGGCGGGCGTCTGCGTCTCTTACGAGCACTGCCGCGCCGCGTGTCGAAAGGGCCTCGGCGTTGCGGGTCTGGTGGTCTTCGGCCACGTTGGGCGATGGCACGAGCACGCAGGGCTTGCCCAGCAGCTCAAGCTCGCTGATAGATCCTGCGCCTGCACGCGACACCACAAGGTCGGCGGCGGCGTAGGCCGATGCCATGTCGGTGATGAATTTCGTCACTACGATTCCCTTGAGGCCTTTGGCGGCCTTGAGGCCGCGGTCGCCGAAGTTCTTGCCGGTCTGCCATATCACCTGTATGCCGTTGTCGGCGAAGCGGCGCAGTGATGCTTCCATGCTCTCGTTGAGGGTCAGCGCTCCGAGCGATCCGCCGGTGACGAGCAGGGTAGGACGCGCGGGATCGAGCCCGAAGCTGTCGCGGGCCTGTCGGCTGTCGCGGGCACGTGCGGCAAGGTCTTTGCGCACGGGGTTACCGGTCTTTATGATCTTGTCGGCGGGGAAGAAGCGTTCCATACCGTCGTAGGCCACGCATATCCGCAGTGCCTTTTTGGCCAGCAGCTTGTTGGTCACGCCGGCATATGAGTTCTGTTCCTGCAGAAGGGTGGGCACGCCGAGACGCTGCGCGGCTTTCAGTGTCGGCCCGGAGCAGTAGCCTCCGACGCCGATGGCTATGTCGGGACGGAATTCCCTGACTATGCGGCGCGCGCCGGTCATGCTCTTCAGTAGCTTGACAAGCACGGCGATGTTGCGCCATAGCCGCTTGCGGTCGAACCCGGCCACGGGCAGCCCTTTGATAGGATAGCCGGCTGCGGGCACTTTCTCCATCTCCATCCGGTTCTCTGCTCCGACAAAGAGTATCTCGGCATCGAGGCGCTCTCGGAGTGCGTTGGCTATCGAGAGGGCGGGAAAGATGTGGCCGCCGGTGCCTCCGCCGCTTATCAGTATCCTGTATTTTTTTTTCATCTCTGGTTCGTTTTTATGTCTCTATATTATGTTAAATAGAAACCTGTTCTTTTTTGCGGCCGGGGCTGCTCTCGGGTCTGGTCAGCGCACCGGTTTCTGCGAACTGAAGTTGGCGGCCTGCATGTCGGCTGGCAGTGCCTCTTTTTCGGCCTTGATCTTCTTGTTGTCGCCTGAATGGGCTGCGAACCGTGCCACCGACATCATTATGCCCAGTGCGGCCGACATGACGATCACCGATGTGCCACCTTTCGATATGAACGGCAACGGCTGGCCTGACACCGGGAACACGCCGGTCACGATGGCCATGTGTACCAGGGCCTGGAAGACTATCATCACGGCGCATCCCATGATCAGAAAGGCCGGGAAGGCCCGCGAGCACTTGTAGGCTATGCGGCCTGCCCGCGCGAGCAGCAGCAGGAAGAGCAGCAGCACGGCGGCGCCTCCGATGAAGCCTGTGTCTTCGACTATGATCGAGTAGATGTAGTCTGAAAAGGCGAGTGGAAGTCGCGCGCTTTCGCGTGAGTTGCCAGGTCCCTGTCCGAACATGCCGCCGTTGGCCTGCGAGAATTTGGCGAATATTACCTGGCGGTTGATATCATCGATCGGGTCGGTGGGCTTGACTCCCTCGAAGAATCGCTTGAATCGCCCTTTGTGGGTGTCGGCGCGGCCGTTGCCCGATGTGGAACGCCCTTCTGTCACAGCGCCTCCTCCGCTCTTGGCAAGCAGCTCCTGACGGCTCTTGACCTCGTCGAATTCGGTGCTGCTCGGGGTGACGTATTTGATGCCGTAGAGCGCGCCTCCGGCCACCAGGTAGACGAGCATGACGATGCCGAATTTCTTCCATTGTATGCCGCCGATGAGCATCATGCAGATGCTGACGGCCATGAGAAGAATCGTGTTGGTCAGACCGTTGCGCCACAGGCATGCGCTGAAGATCACCACCACTACCGCGGCTGTCACTACTCCGGTGTTGGTCACTCCGCCGGGTGTCTGGTTCTTGCCGAGTATCGACGCGAGCAGACACACCACCGACAGCTTGACTATTTCGGCGGGCTGGATCGTTATGCCCGCGAATCTGATGGCTCGCTGCGCTCCGTTGAGTTCTATTCCCATGAAACTCGACACAAGAAGCAGTCCGAGCGAGATTATGGCGAAGGCCCACGCGAATTTGTTGATGATCGTGTAGGGGGTCTTCTGAAGCCACAGCACTATGCCGAAGCCCACGAGAAGGAAGAGTCCGTGACGTATCAGCGGTCCGTAGACGTTAGATCCCGACACTTCGGTGCTCGACGCGCTGTAGAGCTCGATGACGCTGATCACGAGCAGGAAGAGGTAGATTCCCCATATGTAGGGGTCGGGTCTCCCTTTCTTTTTTGCCAGTGCGGCGGTCTTGGCGGTCTCGTTCTTGATCTGGTTGAGCGGGTTGATTCTTGATGCCACGCCCTCCCGGTCGCCGCTGTCGCCGGGCATGCGCCGGGTGCGTGCGGCAGCTCCCGACGGCGAGTCTGCGGGCACACCGTCTATTGTCTCGCGGATCTCAAGTTCTTCTATCAGCTCGTTTCCGTTGTCCATCCCTGTCTTTGTCTCTTTTTGCGGTTTGTTTATTTTTTTGTCTTATTTATTCTCTTCTGCGGCGGCGAGTTTCATGACCTCGGCCTTGAACTTCCGGCCTCTGTCTTCGTAGCTGCTGAAGAGGTCGAAGCTCGCGCAGCATGGCGAGAGAAGCACTGTGTCGCCCTCTCCGGCTATGCCGGCGCAGACCTTTACGGCCTCTTCGACGGAGTGCGTGTCGTGTATCGCGCCGACTTTTCCCTTGAAGAAGTCGAGCAGCTTGGTGTTGTCTTTACCCATGCAGACTATGGCCTTGACTTTCTCGGCAACGAGGCTTTCGATCTCGGTGTAGTCGTTGCCTTTGTCTTTGCCGCCGAGTATGAGCACTGTCGGGCCTGTCATGCTCTCAAGTGCATACCATGTCGAGTTGACGTTGGTTGCCTTGGAGTCGTTGACATAACGGACTCCTGCCACGGTGGTCACGTATTCGAGTCTGTGCTCCACGGCCTCGAAGTCTTCGAGTGCATGGCGGATGGTGTCGTCCTTTATGTTAAGCAGGCTTGCCGACAGGCCGGCGGCCATGGAGTTGTAGAGGTTGTGGAGACCGGTGAGCGACAGTCTGTCGCGCGGTATCTCCCACACATCCATCGGCGTCTCGAAGTGGATTATGCCGTCTTCGACCCAGGCTTTCGACCCCTCTTCCCTGAATTCGCTGAAGGGGAGCTGCGTAGCCTCGCTCTGTATGTGTCGGATCTGCTCTCTGATGATCGGGTCGTCATTCCAGTAGATGAAGTAGTCGTCGGGCCCCTGGTTCTGGAGAATCCGGAATTTGGCGGCCACGTAGTTCTCCATCTTGTGGTCGTAGCGGTCGAGGTGGTCGGGGGTGATGTTGGTGATCACGGCTATGCCGGCCTTGAAGTCATACATGTTCTCAAGCTGGAAGCTCGACAGCTCGATCACGTAGACGTCGTGGTGCTCGCGTGCCACCTGAAGGGCCATGCTCTTTCCTACGTTGCCGGCGAGTCCGACGTTGAGGCCGGCTGCCTTGAGTATGTGGTAGGTCAGCAGGGTAGTGGTGGTCTTGCCGTTGCTCCCTGTGATGCATACCATCTTGGCGTCGGTGTATCTCCCCGCGAACTCGATCTCGGAGATCACGGGTGTGCCCTTTTCGGTGAATTTTTTCACGAGCGGGGCGTAGGGCGGTATGCCCGGGCTTTTCACCACGAGGTCGGCGTCGAGTAGCCGCTCTTCGGTGTGTCCCCCCTCTTCATAGGCGATCCCCTCTTTTTCGAGTGTCTCGCGGTAGTCTGCATGGAGTGTGCCTGAATCGCTCAGAAACACTTCCATACCTTTTGTCTTGCCGAGTATCGCGGCTCCCACGCCGCTTTCTCCGCCGCCGAGAACTACCAGTTTTTCCATATCTTGTGTCTTGCCTTTTGTCTTGGTTTATCGTATTTTAAGTGTCACGAATGTCAGTGCCGCCAGAAGTATGCCTACGATCCAGAAGCGGGTGACTATCTTGTTCTCCGGTATCGGGTTGACCGGGAAGTTCCATTTCACCGGCGCTCCGGCCACCGCACCTTTCTGGAAGTGGTGGTGGAGCGGGGTCATCTTGAATATCCTGCGCCCCTCGCCATATTTGCGCCGTGTGTATTTGAAGTATGATACCTGGGTCACCACCGAGAGGTCTTCAAGGAAGAAGATCAGGCAGAGAAGCGGAATCAACAGCTCCTTGCGTATCAGGATGGCGAATACGGCTATGATGCCGCCGATGGTCAGAGAGCCGGTGTCGCCCATGAACACCTGTGCCGGAAAAGCGTTGTACCACAGGAATCCGACAAGGGCGCCGATAAACGCGCCGGCGAAGACCACGAGTTCTTCCGACCCCGGTATGTACATGATGTTCAGATAGCTGGAGTATATGACGTTGCCGCCGAGATAGGCCATTATCAGCAACGCCACCCCTATTATGGCCGATGTCCCGGCGCATAGCCCGTCAAGTCCGTCGGTCAGGTTGGCGCCGTTGCTGACTGCGGTCACTACTATGACCACCACGAACACGAATACAATCCAGCCCAGTGTCCGCGCGCTGTGGCTGTCGGATATCCATGAGGTCAGCCACTGGTAGTTGAAGTTGTTGTTCTTGACAAACGGTATGGTGGTCTGCGGCGACTTGATCTCATCTTTCGACATCACGATCTCGGTCGACACGCTTTCTTCATCTTCTCCTGAGTGCGCGGTTCCGCTGATCTCTGCCGATACGGTCTCGCGTTCGAAATTCTCGCTCATCACGATCTGGGGAGACAGCCACATGGTCAGTCCCACAAGCAGTCCGAGTCCGACCTGTCCGGTCACTTTGTACTTCCCTTTCAGGCCGTCTTTGTTGTGGTATTTGAGCTTGCGGTAGTCGTCGAGAAATCCGATCGCACCCATCCAGAGTGTGGCGACTATCATCAGAAGCATGTAGATATTGCCGAGGTTGCCCATCAGAAGGCAGGGCACAAGTGTGGCCAGTATGATGATGACGCCTCCCATGGTGGGTGTGCCTTTCTTTGCCATCTGTCCTTCGAGTCCGAGATTTCTCACTACTTCACCGATCTGCATCTTCTGCAGGCGCGCTATGATGTGGTGGCCGAACACAAGGGCGATCACAAGTGAGATCGCGAATGAGATGCCGGCACGGAACGTGATGTATCCCATCAGGTTGTGTCCCGGGAAGTCGATGTCGTCAAGTATTTCTGAAAGCCAGTATATCATCTGAGGTTATGTCTGTGGTTCGGATTCGGTTACGCTTCTCTTGCGGCCAGTTCGCGGCTCACTTCCTCGCGGTCGTCGAAGTGATGGCGCACTCCGCAGACCTCCTGATAAGGCTCATGCCCTTTGCCGGCCACGAGCACGACCTCGCCGGGACGCGCCGTGCGGATGGCTGTGCGGATGGCCTCGCGGCGGTCGGTGATGCAGAGGGTGCGGCGCATCTCGACGTCGTTGAGTCCGCCGCGCATGTCGGCTATGATGGTCTCGGGTTTCTCGTTGCGCGGATTGTCGCTGGTCAGTATCAGAAGATCGCTGCGGCAGGCGGCTTCGCGGGCCATGATCGGGCGTTTGCCGTGGTCGCGGTTGCCGCCGGCTCCGACAACTGTGGTGACGCGCCCTTCGCTGCCGATCACCTCGCGTATGGTGTCGAGCACGTTGACAAGTGCGTCGGGGGTGTGTGCGTAGTCGACTATGGCGGTCACTCCGTCGGCCGAGCGGAAGGTCTGGAAGCGGCCGGCCACGGGCACAAGGCGGCTCATGTTGACCGCCACTTCTTCTTCGGAGAAGCCGGTGAGTATCGACGCACCGTAGACGGCGGTCAGGTTGTAGGCGTTGAAGCGGCCTGTGAATCCCACCTCGATCTCGCGCCCGTTGAGCTGAAGCAGTGTGCCGTCGAGGCGTGTCTCAAGTATCTTGCAGCGGAAATCGGCGTCGGAGCGCAGGGAGTAGGTGTAGACCTTGGCCCGGGTGTTCTGCACCATGTAGGCGCCGGCCTTGTCGTCGGCGTTGACCAGGGCGAAGGCGTCTGCCGGAAGCATGTCGAAAAACATCTTCTTGGCGTTCATGTAGTTCTCGACGGTGCCGTGGTAGTCGAGGTGGTCGCGGGTCAGGTTGCTGAACACCGCGCCCTTGAACCGGAGTCCGGCTATGCGGCGCTGCTGCGCCGCGTGGCTCGACACCTCCATGAATGCGTAGTCGCAGCCGGCCTCGACCATCTCTGCCAGCAGTTCGTTGAGGGTCAGTGGGTCGGGTGTGGTGTGGGTGGTCGGTATGGCGCGGTCATGCACATAGTTGCACACGGTCGAGAGCAGTCCCGCCTTGTAGCCTTCGAGTTTCGCCATTTCGTAGAGCAGCGTGGCTGTGGTGGTCTTGCCGTTGGTGCCGGTCACTCCGACAAGGCTCAGACGGGTCGAGGGGTGGCCGTACCATGCCGATGCAAGAAGTCCGAGAGCTTCGGCCGAGTCGGCCACCTTGATGTAGGTGATGCCGTTCTCAAGCGAGGGCGGGAGTTCCTCGCAGACTATGGCGCCGACATGTGTGCTTGCCACTACGGGTATATATTTGTGGCCGTCGGTGGTGACGCCGCGCACCGCCACGAAAAGCGAGTCTTTCTCCACTTTGCGTGAGTCGCTGTGAACGCCGATTATATTCTTGTCTGTATCTCCGATCACCTCAAGAGGTCTGATCTCTTCGAGAAGCCGTGCTAATTTGATCGTCATAGGTATGGTGTTTTAATATTCTTGTCTTTATACTTATCCCCCATTTATCCTTTATCCTTTATCCCTTCTCTTTTCAGTTGCGCAGGCTGAGCACAATCTCGTCCCCGCGTCTGTAGGCCGCTCCGGGCTGGAGCGACTGCGCGGCCACATGGCCTGTGCCCCGGGTCTTGACATTGATGCCGTATCCTTCGAGTATCCTTACTGCCGACGGCAGGTCGTAGCCTCTCACGTCGGGCACTTTCCCCGCCTGTGTCTCTACACGGGTCTTGACGCGCTTCAGGCGCGATATGCCGAGTGCGCCGGCTGTCTTGCCCATGTTGCCTTCCGTGGAGGCGGCGAGCACGGGTGTGCTTTCCTTCCGCTCCGAGGTGTAGGTGGAGGCATTGTTGAGCATTCCGCGCGAATACATCTTGATGGCCATGTTCTTGACAACCTGGCCTGATGTGCGGTTGGCCGAGCTGCCCGCGCCCGAAAGCACGAGAACCATGCAGCTGTATTGCGGGCGTTCGTAGGGGAAGAACCCTGCGAACGCGTAGCGGCGTTTGGCATGGTTGTAGACTCCTTTCTCCACCGGATAGGCGGTGCCTGTCTTTCCTGCCACGCAGACGCGGTCGTCGCGCACGAGCCGGGCCGTGCCGTGATCGCCCCATACCACCTCGCGTATGCACTCGCGCACCTTGCGGGCGGTGGCTGCAGAGCAGATGCTGTCGCGGATATAGCTGATCTTGAGCACGGAGTCTCTCCCATCCTCGTCGATCAGGCTTTTCACAAGGTGCGGTCGCACATATTTGCCGTCGTTGGCGATGGCGTTGTAGACCGACAGGGTGAAAAGGGGAGGCAGCTCGGTGTTGTAGCCGTAGGCCTGGCGTGCCAGGTCGAGATGGCGCGCGGTCATCGTGATGTTGTTGCCGCGTGAGTCTTTGCCGGTCAGGCGGCGGATGCGCGGTGTGCACTCTCCTGCTATGCCTGAACGGATGGGCTCGAAGAATCCGAGTCCGGCGAGTCGGTCGTACCATTTCTCGGGGTTCTGGGAGTAGCCTCGGAAGATCACCCTCGCTATGCCGGGATTGGATGACTGCTCGATGACCTGCTTCATGTTTTTCATGCCGCTGCCGTGGGGGTCGCTGGTCTTCATGAACGGGCTGCAGTCCACAAGGTCGTTGACGCTTTTGACAAGTCCGTCTTCGAATGCCACCATCAGCGAGATGGGTTTCATCACCGAGCCGGGTTCGTAGGGGAGTACCGCGCGGTTGAGGGCCTCGCCGTAGGTGCCGTCGTCGAGCAGCTCGATGTTGGATATGGCCTTGATTTCTCCTGTCTTGACCTCCATGAGGATGGCTGTGCCCCATTCGGCTCTGACTTCGGCGCACACTTTGTGGAGTTCCTCCTCAAGCATGTCCTGAAGGTCGATGTCGATCGTGGTGTGTATGTCGAAACCCCGTCTGGGCGGTGTGGCCACCCAGTTGGTGATGCCGTTGGTGAGTGCGACTTTCTTGGCCAGTCCCGGTTTGCCGTAGAGCAGGGTGTCGAGGTCTTTCTCAAGTCCTGAATATCCATGGATCTGGCGCGTCTCGCGGTTCTCGTTCACGCGCCCGATGCTGCGGTAGGCCATGCGGCCGTAGGGATAGATGCGCGTGTTGCGGGTCTCTTTGTAGAGCGGATGACGCCCTTTGATGTTTTTGAGGAAGGGAAAGCCTTTGATACGGTCGTAATCCTCAAGGGTCTTCTTCTGCGCGAGACGCAGCGCGCGCGGGCGTATCGAGTCGGGCTTCTCGAATTCCTTCTTCAGCCGGGTGTGCCATGAATATTTCCTGATTGTGTCGGGATGACGCGACAGAAGGTCTGGCACGCGCGGGTAGTAGCGGTCGAGCGAATCGGCCAGTGAGTCGATCGAGCTCCAGGGCACGACTTTCATCTTTTTGATCTTGTCGTGGCGAAGGTCGAGCTTTATGTCGTAGACTTTCAGGTTGCAGGCAAGTATGTTGCCGTTGTCGGCAAGTATGTTGCCGCGCTCGGGCGCGATGGTATCTATGCGGGCGAGTTCGGCCCGGGCGCGGGCGTTCCAGTCGTGCGCCTCGATCACGGTGGTGCTGAAGAGCTTGACGAGTATCACCACGCCAAACAGCACGAAGCTGATCGTTATCAGTCCGTAGCGGAATAGTATGTGTGCCTTGTTGTTCTTTTTAGCTGACATGTGTCGGGTCTCTCTTGTTTGTGCCGGATAGCGGTCTTTTCAGGGGGTTGATGTGATCAGGTTGAGGCAGGTGGTGTCACTCGTCGATAAGTTCGTAGGGGGGCTGTTCCTGAAATTCGAGTGGCAGCCCCTTTTCTCTTACCATGCGGCGCATCTCGGTCTCGCGGATAAGCGACATGTAGGCCGCCTTTTCCTGAAGTTTGTTGCTTTCGGCCCGGGCAAGCTCGGTGTTGAGCCGCTTGATTTCCGACATCTTTGTCTTCGTCTTGTAGCGGAGACCGATAAGGCCGATCACCGCCACGACTATGATCAGAAGCAGCCATGCGTTGCTTTTGAAGAATTCAACCGATATCGACCGCCCGTAGCGGAATTCGTTGACCCATGAGTATCCCCCTTTTTTATCTTTCTTTTTATTTGCGGCGGGTGAGTCGGCTTCTGTCTGGTTCCCTTTTTTCCTTCCCATCTGTGTGTTGTGGTTCTCTTCGTTGTGGTGGATCTGTAGTTTCGGTTTGTATCGTTTTAGAGAGCAGTATGTATCGGTTTCCGCTATTTTTTCTCTGCTATTCTCAGTTTTGCGCTTCGCGAGCGGGGATTGGCTTCTGTCTCGGCCTTGTCGGGCACGATCGGACTTCGTGTCACGGCCTTCCATGGTGTCGAGATGTTGCCGAATATGTCTTTGTCGATCTCCCCTTCCACGTTGCCGCTCCTGATGAAGTTCTTGACCATCCGGTCCTCGATCGAGTGGTATGTTATGACGGCGAGTCTCCCTCCGGGCCGGAGCACGCGCAGCGATTGTTCAAGCAGTCCGCGGAGTGCGTCCATCTCGCCGTTGACTTCTATGCGGAGTGCCTGGAAGACCTGCGCGAGGTCTTTCTTTTCGGCTTTAGGATTGAGTGTGCCTTTTACTGCCTCTACAAGCTGTCCGGTTGTCTCCACGGGGTTTTTCTCTCTCGCCCTGACTATGGCCGACGCTATCGCGCCGGGGCGTTTGAGGTCGGTGTATGAGCGCAGCAGGCGCTCGATCTCTTCTTTGTCATAGCCTGCAAGCAGTTCGGCGCATGTGCGGCCTCCGCTGCGGTTCATGCGCATGTCGAGCGGCGCGTCGGAGCGGAAGGAGAATCCTCTCTCGGCCGAGTCGAAGTGATGGAATGATACTCCGAGGTCGGCGAGTATGCCGTCCACTTGCTCCACGCCGTGATAGTGCAGAAAGTTCGATATGTATCTGAAGTCGGAGTGCACGAATGTGAAACGCGGATCATCGGGCGCGTTGGCATACGCGTCGGTGTCGCGGTCGAATCCGTATAGGTGTCCCCTTTCGCCGAGGCGTGAGAGGATGGCACGAGAGTGGCCGCCCCCTCCGAAGGTGACGTCCACATATATGCCGTCCGGCCTGATGTCAAGCCCGTCGACCGACTGGGTGAGCAATGCCGGTATATGATATGTCTCTGACTCCATTATGTCTGTCTCTCTTTGGTTTGCGTATGCGTTGCGCGTGCCGGCGGTTCCGGCGCGGCACTACTTCTGCAAATTGGATGTAAAGTTAGCGATTTTTTTGCAATCTTTTTGCAGGTGCCGACAGATTAAATGGATTTTTAAATAAATTTATTTCAGATTTGTTTTTCGAGCATAGACTCGGCCTCGCGGATCGCGTCGGTGATGAATCCCCCTTTTTTCATCCGCGCGGCCACGCGGCGCGTGTTGGCCACCATCCCGGCGTATCGCTCCTCGCTGATTCCGGCAAGCTGCCGGTCAAGGTTCTCGAGTGTGTCGGTGGTCAGTCCGATACCCTCTCTCTCGACAAAGGGTGCGGCTCCGGCCCCTTTCCATATTATCACCGGTTTGCCGGCCAGCATGTAGAGTCCGAGTTTGTGGGGATTGCAGTATCCGATATATTCGCCGATATATCCGGTGTTGTCGTGCGCGAGTGTCATGCCGTACCAGATCAGTCCGTATCTTCCCTCGCCGCCGCTGATTATCGCGTCGGGAGTGGCGAACCCGTGGGTGTGGATGTTGGCCGGAGTCTCGGCTGGAGCACCTGTGCCGTAGAGATGTATGTCGAGCTGCGGGGGGAATTTGTATAGAAAACCGTTGCGGCTCTCTTTCAGATGACCCACGAATATGCAGGAATCGGCCGGAGCGGGCGAGGCCGGCGGCTGCTTGTCCGACAGGTAGTCCCATGCTGTCTGTAGCGCGACCGGTATCTTCAGACCGTGCTCGCGGAGCCATTCGCGGGTGTTCTCGTTGGCGGCGATCACGGCGTCGCTCAGCGACAGCTTGCGTATCTCCTCTTCGGGCGTAAGCCGCTTGCGGCGGAATGATCCGAGGTCGTGTATGAGAGTGATGGTGCGCGCTCCTTTGCGGCGTGCCGTCCGGCATATGAAACGGTAGTATTTCTTTACCGGGTATTGTATGATTATTGTGTCGCCTTTCTTTACGGCAAAGATAAAGTGTATTATACTGCCTAAATTGCGTATGTAATCCACAATCTTGTTGCGGTGGAATGTTCTCGGCAGACCGAGGTTGACCGCTCCTTCTGATGCGAGTATGTCTTCGATGTCTACGCGTGCCTTCGCGCCTCCGTAGGCTGTGCTTTTGTAGTTGCGTGTCAGGTAGGCGAGTCGTCCGGATCGTTTCATATGCGTGGGTTTGTTTCTTGTCGGTTTATTTGTGGCAGATGGCGTATCTTACTGCTCTCCAGAGGTGTTCGATGCGCTTTGTGATGCGGCGTCCGAGGGGGCGTTTGCGCCATGATCCGACCACGCGGTGCTCCCCTATGCAGTCTTTCGAACGAGGATACCGTTTGCGCGGTTTCAGGCGGCGCGTCGGCAGCACGGTGAGTATGTCGAGGCGCATCTCGCGGTCTTCGGCCACGTAGCCGTGGCGCGAGGCTACGTCGCGCATCCTCATCGGCGAGATAAGCAGGTTCATGCTTCCGTCTTCGTTGAGGAAGTGCTCTTTGGCGTAGTGGTCGAGCATCTCGCGGCAGAAGCGGTTGCCCTTTACTCCCATGAACATGGCGGCCTGTAGCCCGAAGTCCTCATGGTCGGGGTCGCATTTCTCATGGAAGGTTATGAAGTCGGCGTCGGTCGCGGCTATGTCGTCGAAGCGGGAGTATAGAAATATGTCGCTGTCCATGTAGACTCCACCTTCTGTGTAGACGGCGTAGAACCTTACCACATCGCATGCGAATGCCCATTTGCGGCAGTCAAGCGCTTCGTTCACGTATGGTATGCCGAGTGCCCGGGCATCATCGCCTGTCCAGACTCTTATCTTGTAGTCGGGCAGTATCCTGTGCCATGTGTCGAGGCATGCCTTGACCTCGACGGGGTAGTCGCCCCCGCCGAACCAGCACAGGTGTATTGTCTTGGGTATTCTCTGTTCGTTCACTTACTTATGTTCTCGTTCTTATATGTAAAAATCAGTTTACTCGGCCCGTTTCCTGTCGGGCAGGATCCGGCCATGTATCAGCCGCTTGAAAAACGCTTTGCGTCTCCGTTCGGCAAAGTAGCCTTCGAGCCGCTGCAACGCTTCTTTTTCCATGGCGTCGGCGTCCTTGCCCGAGGCGGCGGCGTATAGGCGTCCGAGGCGTGCGGTCTCGGCAGGATTCAGGTTGATCGACCTGAACATCGACATGAGTCGCTTCGGGTCATGAACGTCGAATTTCATCCGGTTCAGATCCACATAGTGGAATTCATATCCGCCGTCCGGACGGATGGTGTAAAGTATGTTGCCGGGCGAGAAGTCTTTGTGCCACACTCCTGCCTGATGCAGCCGCCATATCTCCGAGGCGAATGCCGGCACGAGTGTCGCGGCGCAGGGATGGTCTTCCCAGTGGCGCATCTCGGTGCCGCCAATGAGTTCGAGGCTGATGTAGCAGCTTCTGCCGAGCCGGAGTCCGTCGCGTTCCTCTCCGTAGGCTATCGGCCCGGGAGTCAGGAATCCGAGTGCCGCCATCTTCGACGCGTTCTCGAAGCTGCGGCGCGCCTTGCTCTTGCGTACTGTTGTATAGGCGTAGGCGTTGACGGCGTTGGGTTTCTTGAAATCCTTTACCACGGCTGTCACGCCTCCGAGGTCGGTCTTGTAGAGAATGTTGCGCCCCTTGTAGATGACGGTGGATCGTTCGGGTCTCCCTTTTCTGATTATCTCTTCGATCGCCGGGCGATATTTCTCGTATGCAGGATTTATCTTTATTATATATTTCATATGGTCGGTGGGAGAGGTGTGGGTTGTGATGTTTCGGCGAGGATCAGTCGCCCGTTCGGGTCAGTTCCTTTTTGTTGCCTGTCGCGTCGGTGAGAGTCATGCGGCTGTCGGAGATAACGCATCTGTAGTCGCGCACGAATGTCTCGCTGCCGTTGTCGATACTTATATATAGGTGCTGCTTGAGATCGGAATATGTATATGATCCTTCCTCAGCTGTCTCTCCGCCGGAGTCTGTCAGTGTGTAGCTGCCGTCGGCTCCGAAGGTGTGGGTCGCGTCTGTAGCGTGGTCGATCCAGTTGCCGACGATGGCCGGTTGCTGATCCGTGTTTCCGGGTGTCTCTCCCTTTTCTTCGCCTGAGCTGCCGTTGCCGTTCTCTCCGTTGCCGTTGCTCCCTTCACCTGGACGATGGTTGGATTTTTCCTCCGTGGTCGGGTCATCGTGGCTGCATGAGGTCATGAGCAGAGGAGTGGAGGCGGTCATTGCACAAAGGAGCAGAACGGCCGATAACCGGACCGGTATGCGTGTCGTCTTTTTCTTGTCGGTGTTCATGTGGGCTGTGTCTGCTTCCGTTCGCAAAAATAATAAAAAAATTGCATCGAGGCTCTTTTTTATGCGTGTAACTCTACAGCTTTTTCTGATTTTTCAATTCTCAGAGCCTTAAAATGTGCCGATTTTATCTCTAAGGTGCGCTTATATAGTAAGTTGTGGCTGTTTTCTACAGTCAGACACAGATTGACAATCTGGAGGCTTGAATGAGTGCGGTCTGCGGGTCTCGAAAAAATTTAGTATATTTGCATGATTACTTAAATTTCAAATCTTCAATGATAAGTTTTAATTCGGAGAATGTCTCTCTCCCTCCTCTCGACTATGACAGGGTGAGGGAGTGGATAGGTCAGGTCGCGGCTTCCCACGGTTATGTGGTGGGGCGTCTCTCTTATCTCTTCTGTGATGACCCCTATATTCTTGAGACAAATAAAAAATTTCTCGATCACGATTATTATACCGACATTATCACGTTCGACTCTACACGGGGCGAACGTATCTCGGGCGATATGGTGATCTCGCTCGACACCGTGGCCTCGAACGCTGTTGCGGTGGGCGACAGCTACGATAACGAACTGCTTCGGGTAATCATCCACGGAGTGCTCCATCTGTGCGGTATCGACGACAAGGGTCCGGGCGAGCGCGAGATAATGGAAGCGAACGAAAACGCCGCGCTGTCGCTATGGCAAGCATGAACGGCGTAGCCCTCTTTCGGGCAGATTAATCAGAATTAACGATGCCTTTTGCCGCAGCTGTGTTGTGGCGAACGGCCTGAACACATCACGATGAAATTTGAATTTGATGTAATAGTTGTCGGCGCAGGTCATGCCGGCTGTGAGGCCGCTGTGGCGTCGGCGCGTCTCGGAGCTTCTACGCTCCTGATTACCAAGGATATGAACCGTGTCGCGCAGATGTCGTGCAATCCTGCTGTTGGCGGCATAGCGAAAGGTCAGATTGTCAGGGAGATAGATGCTCTTGGCGGTCAGATGGGTATCGTGGCCGACGAGACCGCGGTGCAGTTCCGCATGCTCAACCGCTCGAAAGGTCCGGCTGTCTGGTCGCCGCGTGTGCAGTCGGACCGCACGAAGTATATCGACCGCTGGCGGCAGATCCTTGATTCGACCGACGGCCTTTTCATTTTTCAGGATACGGTGACTTCTCTCCTTCTCGACGGCACTGATCTCGGTGGCGTCAGAACGGCACTCGGCTTTGAGTTCAAGGCCCGTCAGGTCATCCTTACTGCCGGAACTTTTCTCAACGGACTCATGCATTTCGGTGCCGTAAAGGTCGAGGGTGGCCGCATCTCCGAAGACGCATCCAAAGGGATTACCGAACAGCTTATGGACGCCGGATTCCGCACTGACCGTATGAAGACCGGCACCCCTGCCCGCATCGACGGGCGAACCATCGACTTCTCTCTTGCCGAGCGACAGGATGGAGATCAGGACTTGTCGGAGAAGTTCTCGTTCATGCCCGGTGTCAGAAGAAGTCTGCGTCAGCGTCCCTGCTGGATCGTGCATACCAATCCTGAAGCGCACCGCATCATGGTGGAGCGTCTCGACGAGTCTCCCCTATATAACGGCGACATACAAAGCATCGGGCCGCGATACTGCCCCAGCATCGAGACCAAGCTCGTCACCTTCGCCGACAAGGAGAGTCACCAGCTCTTTCTCGAACCCGAGGGTGAGACTACCGAGGAATATTACATCAACGGCTTCTCAAGCTCGATGCCATGGCAGGTTCAGGTCGATGCGCTCAAATGCGTGCCGGCTCTCCGCGACGTGCAGTTCTATCGCCCCGGTTATGCCATAGAATATGACTTCTTCGATCCGACGCAGCTGACGCATGATCTTCAGACAAAACTCGTGTCGGGACTTTATTTTGCAGGTCAGGTGAACGGTACCACCGGCTATGAGGAAGCTGCCGCGCAGGGTCTGATGGCCGGTATAAACGCCGCCCGCAGATCGCAGGGGAAAGCTCCCGTAGTGCTCGGTCGGGATCAGGCATATATCGGTGTACTTATCGACGATCTCGTCACAAAAGGGGTTGACGAACCCTACCGCATGTTTACCTCGCGGGCGGAATACCGCATTCTTCTCCGTCAGGATGACGCCGACATGAGACTCACGCCGATCGGTCATGAGATAGGTCTGGCCACAGATGAACGATATCGGTTTATGATCAGCAAGCGTGAGCAGCGCGACAGTCTCATGGAGTGGAGCATGAACTATCTCGTCAGGATGTCTCCCGAAGTGAACCGCTTTCTTGAGGAGCGGGGCACAACTCCGCTCACAGCCTCGCTAAGACTTGTCGAACTGATCAGGCGTCCGCAACTCGGGTTTATGATTCTCGCCGAGATTCTTCCCGCTCTCCGCAGCCGCATCGATTCTCTTGAGGAGGCGCGCCGAAGCGAGATAGTCCAGGCTGCCGAAATTCTGATCAAATATGACGGCTATATCAAAAGAGAGCGTGAGCTGGCCGACCGTCAGACCAAACTGGAGAATCTTCTCATTCCCGACAGATTCGACTTCCTTTCGGTCACGGCACTCTCCACCGAGTCGCGTCAGAAACTCGACCGCATCCGGCCGGCCACGATAGGGCAGGCCTCGCGCATCCCTGGCGTGTCTCCCGCCGACATTAATGTGCTCCTGTTGCTGATGAACAGATGATGGCCGGATTGTTCCACGTGGAACACAATATCTCTTATCTGTTGGAAAATGAAAGGATAAGGTTTCTTTCCGTGAAGTTTTTCGGGATGGTTAAACAATGTGGCACGGATCTTATCTAACAGGTGTCGGCTGCATCATGCAGCGGCACAGTGTTGGCTGACGGATTGTGATAATCAAATAAACAAATATATTCAAACCTTAAAAACAACTGGTATGGAAATTGATGATCTGAGACTCAAGATCAGGGATATTCCCGATTTTCCCTCGAAGGGGATAATATTCCGCGATCTTACCACTCTTCTCAAGGATGGCGAGGCTCTGCATGTAATGAGCGATGCTCTCACAGAGCTCTACAAGGACAAAGGTATAACCAAGATCGTAGGCATAGAATCGCGCGGTTTCATCGGCGGTTCGATCATGGCTTACAAGCTCGGATGCGGTTTTGTGCCGGCCCGCAAACCGGGTAAGCTCCCTTCGGTGACAATCAAGAAGGCATATGCCAAGGAATATGGCGTGGATACGATCGAGCTTCACAGCGACGCCATAAACGAGAATGATGTAGTGCTTCTGCATGACGATCTTCTCGCCACAGGCGGTACGATGCGCGCTTGCTACGACCTCGTGATGTCGATGAATCCGAAGAAAGTCTATGTAAATTTCGTCGTCGAACTGACAGCTCTAAACGGTCGCGCCGCTCTTCCGGCAGACTGCGAGGTGACTTCTCTTCTTAAGTATTGACAGCCCCGGTTTCGATGAAACCGTAAAAATTTATTCAGTTCCGAAGAGTGTCGGGCAGACCTCTGAAATCTTCGGAAAGTTTATTAAAAAAGTCCGGATTGCGATCAATCCGGACTTTTTTATTCCGTGCATTCAGAATGCTTCTCTGAGGCTCACCAATCCTGCTCGCTGTTCCGTTATATGTATATGGACATTATTCCCGAAAACAATACCGAAATAAATATCGAAGACAAGGCTGCCGGTTTGTCGGCAGCCGAAGAACCGTCAGCCGAAGCAGCCGGAAAGGAGAAGATCGACAGGACTGCCACGCGCGAGAACGTAGAGGTGGTTCTCGCTTCGGCAGGCAGGAAGATCGATCAGGTGGGCGGATTTGATATCGAGATCACGCCCGACCGGACGCGCGAGGATATATTTCACAACCGTCCAGGAGCGCAGTTGCGCGAAAAGATACTGAATCTTCCCGAGTCTCCGGGCGTCTACATGTATCTCGACCGCGAGGGAAAGGTGATATACGTAGGCAAGGCGAAACGCCTGAAGAGGCGGGTGTCGAGCTATTTCAACCGCCGTCATGACTCCACGCGCACGAATCTGCTTGTGCGCAATATCGTCGATATGCGGTTTATCGTGGTAGGCACTGAGGAGGATGCGCTTCATCTCGAGAACGCGATGATCAAGCGCTACAAGCCCCACTACAACGTGCTGCTAAAGGATGACAAGTCTTACCCCTGGATAGTCGTCACAAAGGAACTTTATCCGCGTGTGTTCATGACGCGCGAGAAGGGTATCTCCGGGAAATATTACGGGCCTTACAGCAACGTCCAGTCGGCGAAACTTGTGCTCGATCTGATACGCGACACATATCCGCTGCGCTCATGCCGCCACGCTCTCGACGAGAAGAGCATAGCGCGGGGCAAGTATTCGCTTTGCCTCGACTATCACATTGGCAAGTGCGGAGGCCCTTGCCGCGCGCTGATGAGTCCGGAGGAATACGCCGGCTACATAGTCCGCGTCCGTCAGATTCTCAACGGCGAGACCGTCGAGCTTGAGCGCATGCTGCTCGACGAGATGACGCGTCTCGGCGAGGATTGGAAATTCGAGGAGGCTCAGGCTGTCAAGGAAAAATATGAGATTGTCAGACGCTATAACGCCAAGAGCATCGTAGGGGAGACCGCTACACTTGAGGCGGATCTCTTCGCATATGTCGAGAGCGATGACAGGGCTTATGTCAACTTCATGCATCTGCATCGCGGGGCGGTCACTCAGAGTCTCAATCTGGAGTTTGTGCGACGGCAGAACGAGACCACACGTGAGGAGATTCTTTCGATGGCCGTGGCCGAGGTGATGCACCGGTTCGACCGTCAGTTCGGAGAAGTGCTGGTGCCTTTCCGGCCCGACGTGGAATTCGGCAACATCACGTTCACCGTGCCTCAGAGAGGCGAGAAGCGGCGTGCTCTCGACGTCGGCGTGAAGAATGCCACACAATACATGAAAGACCGCGAGAAAGAGGCTGCCCTGCTTAATCCTGACCGTGCGACCGACCGGCTTATGGCCCGAATGAAAGATGATTTCAGGCTCGGCTCCGAGCCGCGGCATATCGAATGCTTCGACAACTCGAACATTCAGGGCACGAATCCTGTGGCGAGCTGTGTGGTGTTCCGCAACGGGCGTCCGGCGCGGCGCGACTACCGCCACTTCAACATCAAGACAGTAGTCGGGGCTAACGACTTCGCGTCGATGAAGGAGGTGCTTCACCGCCGCTATACGCGCATGATGGCCGAAGGTCAGACGTTGCCCCAGATGGTTGTGGTCGACGGCGGAAAAGGGCAGTTGAGCGCCGCCGTCGAGGCGTTCGACGAGATGGGGATACGCGGCGAGGTCGCGCTTGTCGGCATTGCGAAGAGACTTGAGGAGATATACTTTCCGGGTGACACGCTGCCCCTCTATCTCGACAAGAAATCGCCGAGTCTCCGGGTGATCCAGGCGCTACGCGACGAGGCACACCGCTTCGGCATCACCCATCACCGCGACCGTCGCAGCAAATCGCAGACAGCCAGCGAATTGGATGGAATCAAAGGCATCGGGCCAGCCACCGCATCGAAACTTATGAAGCATTTCAAAAGCCTTAAACGCCTGAAAGAAGCCGACATAACAGAAATAGAGTCGGTCATCGGCAAGTCAAAAGCCCGCCTCCTCACCTCCGCCTTCGCAAAGTGATTTTGTGGGATGGGGGCTTGGTCAATACAGAAACCCGAAGATCCATAGGGGGATGCGGTTGCCGAAGCCTGTCTGTATGTCATCGGCGGCTACGAAACTGTCAGGTATGTCGCGTATCTGGGTGAAGCCTTTTTTCGCACCTCCGACCTCAAACAGGTATCTGTTGTCTACCAAAAGATCTCCATTTCTCGGGTACGCTATTTCATGCCCCTCTGCCATCATTGCCGCGAGAAATGACTCTCTTACCTTGCCTTTGTCTGCATAGCCAAGAGCATAGAGCAGCGACGGGTTGCTGAGAAGTATTTTCTGAGGCTTTGCCATTGACTTTGGATTGCGTTCGGTATTGTAATATAGTAAACGCAGAATCTGAGACTTGTCAAGCAGCGACAGGATCTTGATCATCTGGTTGGTGGATACCTGAAGCATTTCGGCGGTGACTTTGGCGTTAAGCGGAGAGGGCGACTGGGCTGCCATTATTGTGAGCAGCTGTTTTGCCTTGATCTGGGTCGCATATTCAATGTTGGCAACAGCCGGCATATCATAGTCTATCACGCTTGTCACGATGTTGCTGACACGCAGCAGATAATCTGTCTCAGTCTCTGTTGTATAGAATGGGTAGTACCCGTGCCTGAGGTAGCTGTGAAATAGTCTGAGCATATCCCGCTCAGCTGTGAATTCGGAGGCAAGACGCATATGGTCGCTAAGGATTTCCTGTAGAGACAGAGGCTTTATCTTGATTCCCTGAAATTCAAGATACTCGCGAAAAGATAGCCCCGGAAGTGAATACATCAGACAGCGGCGCGACAGATCGGCAATGGAATGATCTATCTCAAGCATTGAAGAGCCAGTGAAGATTACTTTCAAGTCCGGGTAGAAGTCATAAATGTTCTTTACCTGACGTTCCCATCCTTTAAGTCTGTGCACTTCATCGAGAAACAGATGCGTCACACCTTCCCCGACGGCTCTTTCTGCGAGTTCGGTTAGGGTATGTGAAGCGAACCATATGTCATCAAGCGTGACATATAGAGCTTTTGATGTGTCAGGGAATGACAGTTTTATACGTTGAAGCATCAATGTGGTTTTACCGACGCCTCTTGATCCCTTAATGCCTATGAGACGTGTATTCCATGAAATCTCGTCATATAGGTTTCTTATATGGTCGGTAGAAGTCAGTTTTAATAACCGATTATATTGCCTTTTTAATGTCTCCATTTTTTTGTAATCATTTGTCAAGTAAGTGTTCAAATTTAAACACTTGCTTAGATTTGAATTTTATGTTTGTGGGATGAGGCCAGCTTCCTCCCTAACCGTAGCCCTTATGTATCAATGGCGGATTGTGTAGCTACTTGATTGCAAAGATATTTCAAAATTTCATTATTTCAAAGATGATTTTGTAAAAATGATTATTTGAAAGATGATTTTACAAAAATGATTATTTGAAAGATGACTTTGTGAAAATGATTATTTGAGAGATGACTTTGTGAAAATGATTATTTGAGAGATGAGTTGTCGTGCGGTCGGAAGGGGATGTGTCTTGACAGTCGGCGGCGTGTTGGCGGTTGCTTGTCGGCTGCGATGATTAAACATTTTGACGGATGGGGATATTGTTGTATTTTTGCAGCACGAAAAAACAAATTATCTGGCAAAACAGATTATCAGATAAGATAAATTATCAGATAAGACACTTTTTCGCGCAAAACAGATTATCACACAAAACAAATTATCGGACAAAACAAATTACCGGATTATCATGAAAAAGCTTATTGTAGCGGCGGCCGCCATATGCGGTTCGCTGCTTGCGGATGCCGCACAGCCGGCTTTTGCCGCAATCACCGGCGACGCTCCCGCCGCCACCACAGTCAATCACCCCGACTGGAGCCGTCAGGCCGTGATCTATGAGGTCAATGTGCGCCAGTTCACACCCGAAGGCACTTTCGAGGCCATCCTGCCGCATATCCCCCGTCTCAAGGATCTCGGCGTCGATATTCTCTGGTTCATGCCCATCCATCCGATCTCGCAGGAGAACCGCAAGGGTAAACTCGGAAGCTACTACGCCGTCTACGACTACAAGGGAGTGAACCCCGAGTTCGGCAGCATCGACGACTTCCGCGCTCTGGTCAAGGCCGCCCACGACGCCGGCATGAAAGTCATCATCGACTGGGTGCCCAACCACTCCGGTTGCGACAACGCCATGGTCAGGAACCATCCCGAATATTATGCCCGCAACGAGAAAGGGGAGATGTTCGGCCCCTACGACTGGACCGACGTCTACAAATTCGACTACTCCAACCCCGAGATGCGCAAGATGATGACCGACGCCATGCAGTTCTGGCTCCGCGAGGCCGATATCGACGGCTTCCGCTGCGATGTGGCCGGAGAGGTGCCCACTGATTTCTGGAACGAGAACCGTCCGCAGCTCGAAAAGGTCAAATCCGACATCTTCATGCTCGCCGAGGCTCCCAACGCCGATCTGATGGAGCATGCCTTCGACATGGACTACAACTGGCCGATGAAAGACCTCTTCAGCGCGATCGCCGCCACCTCCGGACAATACACCTTCAAGGGCGACGACGGTAAGATCAAGACATTCCCCGAGGCGCACGCCACCGACATCTTCAAGCGCCTCGACGAGGAGAACGCCCTCTATCCGGGCGACTCCTACATGATGAACATGATCACCAACCATGACCTCAACTCATGGGAGGGCACCGAATTCGAGCGACTCGGCAACCTGCAGGAGGCATTCGCCGTGCTGATGTACACACTCCCCGGCATGCCGCTGATCTATACCGGCCAGGAGACCGGCATGAACCGCGCCTTCGAGTTCTTCGACAAAGATAAGGCTCCCGACTGGAATTCCAGTCCGGCAGTGACCGAATTCTACAAAAAACTGAACCGTCTCAAACATGAGCGCCGCGAACTTGCCGCCGGCAGCAATGCCGGAGCACCCGTGGAGCGCATCGCCACCGCCTCGCCCGACGTCATAGCCTTCAGCCGCGGAGGAGTGACCGTCATGGCCAATCTCGGCAAAGAGGCCGCAAAACCCTTCAAAAAAGCTCCGTCGGTGAAAGGCATGACCGACTGGATGAGCGGAGAGACGGCCAAAGTGCCCGCGACGCTCGCGCCCGGCGAATACAGGATCTTCACCACAGCCGGAAAATAAGGGCCGCAGCAGGCCTCTTTCTATGAAAAGTCACAGGGGTGCGCCGGAATGTCCGGTGCACCCTTTGTTGTCAGACAGATATAGCCTGACAGACAGAATAATTGTATAATTATTGTATATATTAAGTGTGATATTGGTAAACATATATTAATTCTGTGCAAATTGCGCAAATGTCGAATTATAATTTGTAAATTGCGATTGATTGACTATTTTTGTGATTTGTAAGCAAAAAGAAGTACTAACCTGACGTGTCGGACAAGCAAGAACGATGCCGCGCGTCGAAAACAAATCACACCATGAAGCACTTGTACGCGATGCTTCTCGCTGTCGGACTCGCCCCGCTGTGCGCGACGGGTCAGAATGTGACGGTTTTGATGAAAGATGGCACAAGCCATAAGTTCAATGCCGACTATCTGAGCGAGCTGTCATTCAAGGAGGTTCCGCAGGGACCCGAAACCGTTGAATTCACTTCAGTCGAAGTCCAGCCCTACTCCGGAGGCAATGTCACGCTGACATTCACCAACGCCGACGGATCGGTGAGCTGCGTCACCGACCTTTACGGGCGTCCCGACTCAAATTGGCTCAAGACAGGAGTCTACACCGTGTCAGGCACCAACGACGCCTATACGATGGATCCGGCATACTCGTCGGTCACGGTCGACAACGAGAGGAAAAACATAACCGGCGGAACTGTAGACGTCACACTCGAAGGCCACCTCTTCACATTCGACATCGATCTGACGCTTGAAGACAACGCACAGTTCCTCGGCACATATACCGGCGAACTCGACAAATACACCCAGTGGATAACGGCTGAGATGACTTCAGCGTCCTACAACAGCAATCCCCAGCCGGCCGGCGACTTCTACGTCAAGTTCAACGACGCCGCATGGAATTACGAAATGGCGATCGTCTTCACCGCCGCCGCCTCGGAGACCGAGCTCCCCGCCGGAACGTACACATATTCCGACGTCAGGATGCCGGCCACCGTCTCTCCCGCCTCATATGTCGACATATATTCCCCCTACGCCACCCTCCGGCTTGCGCCGGGCAGCAAGGTCAGCGTTGCCAGAGAAGGGAGTGTCTACACGATCGGCATGAATCTTGTGCTTTCCGACGGGCGGACAGCCGAATTCACATTCGAAGGAGAGATAAGCGGCACGCCGTCGTTTGACGATCCGGAGCCTGAACCAGACCCCGTTGTGTTCGACATGCTCGATGTCAACCCCTACGGCGGCGGCAACACCGGACTGACATTCAACCTGTCGTCCGACAGCACCATCGCCCTCTCGCTCGACTGCTACGGATCAGCCTCCGCCACCTATTTCGAGACCGGCGAGTATGTGGTCGGCAACAGCGGCTCCCTATATATCGACACAGACGTCCGCTATACGTTCCTCGCCCGCGACGGCAACACTACCGCCGTCGCGTCAGGCAATATGAACGTCAGCCGCGACGGAGGAGTCTACACATTCGAGATCGATCTCACTCTCGCCGACGGAAGCCGGCTTAAAGGCACCTACGAAGGTCGGCTCAACAAATTCACGCCGGTGGCGGAGTACACCGTCACAAAAGCCGCCTACAACGAAAACGCTCGTCCGGCGGGCAACTTCTACGTGAAATTCAACGACGACAGCTGGAACTGCAGCGTGGCCATGGATTTCCATGCCTCCCCTGCAGCGCAGACCCTTCCCGCCGGCACATACGTATATGGCGAGGACAGCTCGGAAGGCACCATCGGCAGACTCAGCTACATCGAGACCAACACCACCTACTATGTCAAAGAAGGCACCCGCGCCGTGGTGGCAGTCGATGGCGATGTCTACGACATAACGATGACCATAGTCAAAGAAGACGGCACAGAGGCAATCGTGACATTCAACGGCCAGATCACCGGAACACCCGTTTTCGAGTAACCTGAATTTCCAAGTAAAGAACCGGAAAACAGAAAACAGATGAAAAAGACCATAATAGCCATAGCAGCGGTATTGGCATCCGCAATCACAGCCTCGGCCGTCGACTACAAGCACAAGCTGATCGTCAACAAGACCGACGGCACCAAAGTGGAATATAAATTCGAAGACACGCCCGTGGCGACCATCGAAGGCGACGATCTGAAGATAGAGCTCGCCTCGACCAACGAGAGCGTACTTTATCCGATAGCCGATCTTGCTAATCTCACATTCGAGAAAAAAGAATACGACAGCGTGGAGAGTATCGGCGACGACGCGGCCCGCGTATCATTCGGCATAAGCCGCGAGACCCTTGAGGTCAGCGGCCTCGCGGCCGGAGCGTCAGTCTTGGTCCATGACCTTTCGGGCTTGCTCCGCGCCACCGGCGTATGCGACGCCTCGGGATCGGCGACACTCGACATCGGCTCGCTCGGCAGCGGCGTCTATATCGTGGAGGCCGGCAACAACACATTCAAATTCATCCGCTAAGCACATCCGCCATGAAAAAAGCAATAATACTACCATCCATAGCGCTCGCTGCAGTCTCGTTTGCCGGAGCGCAGACAGTCAGAAACCTCGAGGTCACAGACCTGGAGGGGAAAACAACCCGGTTTCCAGCCGACCAGATAGCCGCCGTGATATTTGAGGAGACCGTCGACTACTTGCCCCTCAGCCACTACCTGAACTCGGCCTACGAAGAGATCGGCGATGCCTCGGCACAATATATCGTCGAATTCGGCACGGCCGAACCCGATGCCTCCGGCAATCCGGCGGCAATCGGCGACATGCAGGTGGCGCTCCTCATGCGCGCGCCCAGATCGGAGAGCCTTCTCGAACCGAAACTTCCCGAAGGATACTACCGCACGGGCAACAACACCGCCAACTTCACCTTCGACGTGACCCGCTCGGCAGTATGGGTGAGAGCAGAAGAGGGGGAAGAGGGCGTCTCCGCGCTCATGATACTCGACGGCACCGCCGACGTGCGTGCCGAGGCTGACGGACGCTATGACATCCGGCTTGAGTTCGTCACGCTCGCCGGCCCGATCGAACTCCGTTATCAGGGAGAGCTTCCCTTCCCTCCCGGAGTGTCGGAATTCGACGTCTTCAGCGAGCCTGTCGACGTGACATTCACCAACGCCCAGGGCCGATTCTACGGCAACTGGTACTACCCCTTTGCAGCCGACATGACCACACAGTTCTACGTCGGAACCGTGATTGACGGCACGATGACCGAGGGCTATATACTCGAGATGCCCATCTACGAGCCCAAGCCCGAAGACTGCATGGCCCCGGACCAGCGCATCGCCGACGGCACATACACCGTCGAGACCCGCGAACAGATAGCCTACACCTATCTGCCCTACCGCTTCACGCCCGGCGCTTACAAAGACTTCCTCGGCCAGCAGTACATGTCGGGATCGCATCTGACCTACCTGTCGCCGACCGGCCACCGCCGTCTCGGCTTCATCACCGGAGGCACCATGACAGTCAGCGGCAACGGCACAACGTTCGTGTTCGACCTCGTCACAGCCGAAGGCGTGAGCGTCAAGGGCACGTACAACGGCACACCCTACATCGGCAACTACTGCGACAACGATGTCAAGGAGCCCGCGCGTCCCTATTCGACACTCGAAGAGAACGTCACACTCAGCTGGGATCCCGCCACGGTGGCCATATCCTATAACGAAGGACACAGCATCCTCGACGATGCCAACACGATCATGCTGATGTTTACCGACCCCGCACAGGAGAAGGGAGACTACATCTCGCTCGATCTCTTTACAGAAAGCGAGACCGTGCCCGACGGCACATTCACCATCGACAGCACACTCGCCGCAGGCCACGCCATTCCCGGTGCCATAGATTTCGCCGGCCAGATGATGTTCAGCTGGTATGGCGACCTCGGGCTTGTCGACGACGAGGGCTACAACACCAAACTCGGTCCGATCGCCTCGGGCACAGTCACCATAAGCACCCTCGGCGACGGCAGCCGCAAGTTCATCTTCAACCTCAAGGATGACCGTGGCAACGACATAACCGGAGAATACACCGGAGTGCTGATCGACGGCAATCAGGAAGCCTCGATGCAGAAGAAACTCGCCAAAGGCGCCGGTCGCAAGATCCGCCGCGCCGGGAGCAGCGTCTCTCCGAGACGTTGAAACAACCCGGAGCAGCGTCTCTCCGAGACGTTGAAATAATAAACCATCACGCCCCTGCGGTTCAGGCCGCAGGGGCGTTTCGCTATGCCACGGCGGCAGCCTGCATCCGCCTGTCGCGCGCCACGATGGCCCGATAGGCCAGCGCCGATCCGAGCATGACGATGCCGATGCCGACTCCGAGCAGGAATTTGAGCGACACGCATATGCCGACGACCGCCGCCGCCACGCCCACGGCCATGATGACGAAGGCGATCTTGCTGAAAACCCCGGCGCCGGTTGTCACCGCTTCGGCAGACTCTGCCGTTGCCCCGACAGCGTCAGATTCCTGCATCCGGCGCGAATAATATTTCGGGTCGCGGTGAAGGATCGCCTGCGTCTCCACGAAGAGCCTGAACTTCGGCAGAGAGAAATTGCTGTCGAGATCCTGTCTGAGCGCATCGGTCAGAGGGACGGTCATCATCTCGGCCGACACGGCATAAAACTTGCCGTCGTCCGGCTCGAAAAGACCCGGAACGGAGGCTACAGCCGCCGTGATGTCCTCTACTACGGCGGCATTCCCTTTTGTGTCGGCGGCCATATCTGTGAGCAGACTCCTGATCCGCGCCGTGTCGGCGGAGTCTATAGCTTCCTGAAGTGCTTTTTTCATAGTAATGCGTGTCGTGTGTGTATAAATTCGTGTCGTGAGTGTATAAATTACAGAACAAGCCGGGGCTGTCAAAGGTTTTTTTGCAAAATGGCGCGGTATCGAATCCGAATATGAGGAATTTTTGTTAATTTTGTTGCTCATATATGGACCACATGAAAAAAATACAGGAGTGTCTGGCACCCGAACTCGATGAGATGAACGCCATCATCAGCGAGTCATTGCGTACGTCCAACCCGATGATGAACGACATTGTGACCCGTTATCTGAAGATCAAGGGGAAGCAGATACGTCCGATACTTGTCATGCTGAGCGCGCGAATGTTCGGCGGAGTGAGCCGTGAGGTTCTTCTGGCCGGAGCCGCGCTCGAGATGCTTCACAACGCGTCGCTGATCCACGACGACATAGTCGACGAGACCGAACTGCGTCGCGGCGTCGCGACGATCAACGCCACGATGGGCAACCATATAGCCGTGCTGGTGGGCGACTTCTTCGTGTCGAACGCGCTCGCCGCCGGCATACGCACAGGCGACATCCGCGTGGTGTCGGCCCTCTCGGCCCTCGGCAAGGAACTCAGCCTCGGCGAGATCGACCAGATATGCAACGCCCGCGACCACACGCTCGAAGAGTGCAGCTACTTCGGCATGATACGCCAGAAGACCGCGTCGCTGTTCATGAACTGCGTGCGGATGGGAGCCGAGCTTGGTGGCGCCACGCCGGAAGAACTCGACCGGTTGGTGCGCTACGCCGAACTTCTCGGCCTCTGTTTTCAGATCAAAGACGACATATTCGACTATTACGAAGATCCCCGCATCGGCAAGCCCACAGGTAACGACCTGCGCGAGGGGAAGGTGACACTCCCCCTTCTCTACGCGCTCCGCACCGCCCCCGAGGCCGAATCGCGGCCCATGCGCGATCTGCTGCTTGCCGGCGACCTCGCACCGGCCGACATAAGCGGCCTGATAGAATTCGCCAAGCGCCACGGCGGCGTGGAATATGCCTACGACCGCATGCGCGCCATGCAGCGCGAGGGAGAGGAGATACTCGCCACATTCCCCGACTCGGAATCCCGCCGCGCCTTCACAGGAATATTCGACTTCATAATCTCGCGCCACAACTGATGCTGAGACGCTGCATGGTCGAAGGCGTCGCGGAAGCCGGCTGCGACGAGGCGGGCCGCGGATGCCTCTGCGGGCCGGTGAGCTGCGCGGCGGTGATACTGCCCGACGGTTTCGACGCCCCCGAACTCAACGATTCCAAACAGCTCACGGCGGCCGCCCGCGAGCGTCTGCGGCAGCGCATAGAGAGCGAGGCCACGGCATGGGCCGTGGTGATGGTCGATGCCGCCGATATCGACCGCATCAACATACTCAACGCCTCGATAGCGGGCATGCAGCGCGCGCTCGACGCCCTTGCCGTCAGACCCGACCACATCCTTGTAGACGGCAACCGGTTCAGACCCTATCTCGATCCGGTCAGGATGATCGATATACCGTGCCGCACGGTGGTCAAGGGAGATGCCACTTTCATGTCGATAGCTGCGGCTTCCATACTCGCCAAGACCCACCGCGACGAACTGATGCGGCGCTACGCCGAAGAATATCCCGGCTACGGCTGGGAGAGCAATATGGGTTACCCGACCAAAGCCCACTACGACGCTCTGTCGCGCCTCGGCCCGACGCCGATACACCGCCTCACATTCAAACTGTCGAAACCCTGATCCCCCGCCGCGCCGTCGAAGCCCTCTGCGGCTCGCGGCGAGCGTTTTGTGTACATGACGCGAAGCCTCTGCGCCTTTGCGCTCTCCGCGTGAGTTTTGTACTGTCGGCAGTGTGCGTGCTTCGACACTTTGGCCTCACGCGGGGAGACGCGGAGGCGCAGAGGGCTTCGCGCTGCCGGAAAGCCCTGCGGCGCGGCGTTGCTCTGCGTGATATTTGCGAGAGGTTTTGCGCGAGGCTTGAGGTGATGGCTGAGGGCGCGACCGGACCGGGAGCAGCGACTCTCCGAGCCGTTGAAACTGTGGCGAGGAAATTGAATGGATATGGGACTTGCTTTTGTCACCGCCTCGGAGAGGCGCTGCTCCCGGTCCGGTCGCAGTGAAGACTGCACTCATGACGCGAAGCCTCTGCGCCTTTGCGCTCTCCGCGTGAGTTTTGTACTGTCGGCAGTGTGCGTGCTTTGACACTTTGGCCTCACGCGGAGGGGCGCGGAGGCGCAGAGGGCTTCGCGCTATCGGAAAGCTCGCGAAGCCCTCTGCGGCTTGGCGGTCTCTGCGAGAGGCTCTGCGAGAGGCTCTGCGCGAGGTTTTGGGTGATGGCTGAGGGCGCGAGCGGACCGGGAGCAGCGGCTCTCCGAGCCGTTGAAAACTGTGGCGAGGAAATTGAGAGGATAGAGTGGGTTGCTGCTGTCGGCGTCCCGGAGGTCCGCCGCTCCCGGTTCGGACGCGCGGAGGGAGAAGAGGTTGGCGGTTAACGGAATTTGTGTTATATTTGCAGTGCTAAGTAAGTGCTCAAATTTAAAAGGTATTTCCGCACTTGCTGTCGTTTAAATTTGAACACTTATATAACATCTGAAACGAACACAATGAAGCCTCGCCATATACTCCCTCTGATCGCCATGCTCCTTGCTGCTCTTGCATTCTCCTGCGGCTCAGGGAGTGGCTACAGAGATGTTTTCACCGAAGCCGAGAAACGGATCGCCGAGCATCCCGACTCCGCGACGTCATACCTCGACAGCCTCGCCGCCGACACCACATGGACGAAAGCGATGCGGGAGTCTGACCGTGCGCGTTTTGCCCTTCTCCGCGTCAAAGCCGCCGACAAGGCATACGTTCGCCACTCATCCGACTCGCTGATCCGCACCGCACTCGCATATTACGAAAACTACACCGGTTCGGATCACTACCCCGAAGCGTTGTATTACGGAGGCCGCGTCTACTCCGACCTCGGCGACTCGCCCACGGCCCTCCGCTATTTCCAGCAGGCACTCGATGCGCTTAAAGAATCAAATAATGATCAATTGCTTACAAAAGCATTGAGTCAGACTGCGAGACTTCTTACCTCAAGGCGCCTTTATACAGAAGCTATACCTTATATTGACAGGGCAATTAAAATTGAAGAGCAAAAAAAAGACACTGTGAGTTTAATGTATGACATTGAGTTTGCAGGCGCGATAAGAATGCATGCCGGAAAATATGATGAAGCGGATAAATTTTTCAGGCAATCTCTGTCAATGGCGAAAGATCTTGATACGGCCTTCGTCATACAAAACAGGATGCAGTTGGCTGCAATACGGTACTATAAAAAGGAAAATGATTCTGCCCTCGCTCTTATAAGACCTATTGTCAATATCAGTGATCATGAATTGCGACGTACCATATTGACCTATGCCGCCGATATATACCTTCGCGCCAACATATCGGATACGGCTATTGCTTATGCAAAAGAACTTTTGTCCAGTCCTGTTTCAAGCGAGCGCAAACATGGTTATCAGGTCCTGCTTGACAATTCCTTGTCAGCTTACGTGCCGAAAGATTCCATGGAAGGTTATGTCAGAGAATATCGAAAGATACTTGAAGATAACTGGAATCAAAGTGAAAATCGGCAGGTTCAGATCCAGAATTCCCAATTCAACTATGCATTTCAAGAGCATAAACTTAAAACGGCAGAAGACAAAGCTTTATCAAGAGGTTCTTGGTTTATTGTCGCAATTACGGGAGTATGTATTCTTGCGATACTATTTATCTGGAGTAAAATTAGAAATAAAAAACAAAGAACCGAATTGCTAAAAGCAAGGGATGATATCAACAAACTGAAAGAATCTATCGACAATATGCGCGAGGCTCTTGATTATGCATCGGATTATTCACAAACGGAATCAGGTATAAACCGCAAGGAAGCAGAAGACCTTTCCAACCGGGCTTTACGAGTCGAACTCAGAGAACGCCTCCTGGAATTAAGCAAATCCTCGACCTCAGGATATCATGTTCCATCTGAAATATCACAATCTCCGGTCTACACGAGGTTGAAAGATTATCTTTCCAAAGGAATGCCGATTCCTGAGAAAGACGAATTGTGGCAGGATCTTAAGAAAACCATATTGGGACACAATGAAAAATTTCTTTATCATCTGAATCTGCTTACAGGGAATGATATCAGAGAAACCCATCTGCGGGTATGTCTGTTGATCAAGTGCGGCATGACACCTACACAGATGGGAATACTGCTTGGAAGGACCAGTGGAGCAATATCCTCCAGAAGAGAACAACTATGTATCCGGATCTTTGGGAGAAAGATGGGAAATAAAGTAATGGACGACATAGTGCGTTATATGTAATGTAATCAGTAAATATTGCTGAATTCGTGCTGAATTTGTGCTGAATTTATGCTTAAATCGTGCTGATAAGCGTCATGGGACGTCTTACATGCGATTTCAGCATAATTTCAGCACAAAAATTTTAGGTGACATCTTGATTTTGCGATAACTTTGCGCCAACTCTACAACAACTAATGAACATCATCATGAAAAATCTCAACAGATCAATTATGGTACTAATAATGGCTGCCACATCAATATCAGCCATCAATGCAGTCGACAACGTGTCAAATCGTGGCGCCATCACAACGACAATTGTTCAGGTACAAACAGTACCTGACAATGATCCTTACCATCGGGAAGAAAATAACCGTGGTAATAGAGCTCCGTCACATCCTTTATCGTGTACGATCGATCCGGATTCGGGAATCAGTTTCATCGGTCAGGAGACACCGGATTTCATACTGTATGAGATCTACGACAGCGGAAACATGTGTGTGTGCGCGTATGGAAACGAGCCGGCGTTTATCGACGCGCTTTTCTCTCTGACCGGCGAATACCGCATCAGCCTCAGCACGGAGGAAGCCTCGTATACGGGATACATAATTCTGTGACCGCAGGAATAAACAAATTTTAAAACAAAATAACAGCAACACTAAAATCAACAATCATGAAGAAAACAACAGCTCTTCTCATGTGTGCGGCGATAGCCGCCACAGCGTCCGCTCAACTCAAAGTAGCCTCGAACGGACAGATCCGTGTCGGCGATGACAAAGGTCTCACGACAAATATATCTCCAGCGGCAATCGGTGTTGACCCGGGAGTCGGAGTGGTAATCCCTTCTCGTTTTCCCAATGACACGGTTTCAACCATACATGTGGGAGGTAAGGGAATGTATGATTCAGGCGGACTCATTATGTTCGGATACCGGGAGCATGTATCGATCGGAGAATCAAATTATGACAGCTCGGCACTAAACAATAGTGGAGTTCTCGAACTTGAGGGAATGGGCGGTGTGAGATACACCAGCGGTGGCTACACCATATTCAGCTACAACCCGACATTGCGAACGATCGGATCAACCACCAAAGCATCATTCAGTTTTACGCCCTCTGTATCGGCACCTCAGTATCTGACCACGTCAGACGCGCGGTGCAAGACCGACATCGAGCCGCTTGAGGACATTGGATCGCAGCTCCGCGACATCGTGCCCGTAAGCTATACGCTCGTTCAAGAAACAGGCGCGGAGAATCAGGACGCGCCCGCAGGTGCTCCCCGCAAGAGCGGCGCGCAGCAGAATACACAGCACCAGTACGGATTTCTCGCACAGGATGTGCGCGAGGTATATCCCGAACTCGTCTATGAGGATTCCGAGGGAATGCTGAGCATAGACTACACCGGCTTCATACCCATTCTTGTTGACGCCATCCAGAATCTCCAGACCACAGTAGAGGCTCAGGCCGCCACCATAGAGGCTTTGCAGAACAAGAATCCTGAAGCGCAGTCGATACATGACGAGGATTCTGTAGTGGCGAGCCTGTCGCAGAACCGTCCGAACCCGTTCCGTGCGAGCACGGTGATTAATTGTGTGCTTCCCGAAGACGTTTCAGACGCCTTCCTGTGCGTCTACGACCTCAACGGCAACCAGAAGATGCGCCGCAACATCTCCGGACGCGGATCAGTCGACATCACCATCGAGGGCAATACCCTTAACGCCGGCATGTACATCTACACACTGATAGCCGACGGCATCGAGATCGGTTCAAAACGAATGATACTTACCGACTAACATTTATATTAGCGTCTATGAAAAGACTTATTTATTTAATTCTTGTATTGATGTGTATGCACACATCAATACAAGCTCAGCAGATACGGACTCTACTCACCGGAGAAACCGTCAATGGGATAATTGATGAAATGCCGGTAAGGACAGTGGAACAGGATAATTTAGGAATAACTGTAACCTATTCCTTTTTTAAGGTAGGTCTTATGGAAGATCCTTTATATTCTGGAAGTACCTTATGGTCAATACCGGGATTCAGCAGTTGCGAGGAATCCGGCAAGCCATCTCTGCCAATGAGGAGTGATATTGTAAATATCCCAAGAAACTCAAATCCAAGAGTCTATGTATTAGATTCCAGTTATGTGGAATATACAAGTTCCGCAGGCCCCGCAAGACCTCCGTTATCGGATGATAATTATGAGGGATATACTACGGATAATGTGAGACCTGTTGCATATTATAGCGGTTATTATCCCGGCAAAACTGTAGAACTTGGCTCAGACTATGTGTATAGAGGCAATGACTTTGTGTCTGTGAAAATATGTCCGATGCAGTATTCGGTTTCCACTGGCAAGATAAGGATCTATAAAACCTTAAAATACCGGGTTGACTTTAATGCATCCGAACTCCCAGAAGATTATGGCGGGACAAAAGCGTATATCAGCACTTCTGACTATATGCTTGCTAATATGGCAATAAATCCTGAGATGGTCACTGAAATCGATGGAGCCATAGAGGACACCCAGGGATATCTGATTATAACCACACCCGAATTTCTAAGTGCTGCCAACAGGCTTTCGGAATGGAAAAAGACAACAGGCTACAAAACATATATTTCATGTCGAAGCAGTTGGACTCCAGAAACAATCAAATCAGAAGTCAGGAATATTTATAACGGTAATCCAGCGTTATATTCTATTACTATACTCGGAGACCATGCACATGTTCCAGCCGAACAATTAAATATGCTTAATAATTTTTTAAGTGATTTTAATTATGGATGTGTGACAGAAGGCGAGCATCTTGTGCCGGATCTATTAAGAGGAAGGATATCCGTATCAACTCCTAAGGAAGCCGATATCGTGATAGGTAAGATAATAGACTATGAAAGTGGAATGAGTGATATGCAATTTTATGACAAGGGCTTGCATTGCGCTTATTTTCAGGACTATGATAGAAATGGGTATGCGGATAGACGTTTCGCTCAGACCTCAGAGGAAATACTTTCTTTTATGACTCAAAAAGGGAAAGATATAACAAGAGTGTATACGACAGAATCATATGTTACACCTTCTCATTGGAACAAGGATCGGTATTCTAATGGAGAGGAAATTCCGGATTATCTAAAAAAACCGTTGTTTAAATGGGACGGAAAAGCATCTGATATTTGTGATGCTATTAATGGTGGTGTAGGATATGTACTCCATAGGGATCATGGAAACCAGACATCATGGGGAGATCCCAAATTTACGGTTTTGGATATTAAATCCTTGTCAAACGGGAGAAATTTGCCTGTCGTTTTCAGTCTGAATTGTCAGACAGGAATGATAAGTAACAAAGAAGTGTCATTTGCAGAAACATTTCTAAGACATGACAGAGGAGGATGTTCGGGCATCATCGCTGCTACTCATACCAGTTATTCCGGATACAATGACGAATTTGCAATTGAAATGTTCAACTCGATGTATCCTGAATCACCGATGAATCCGCAATTCAAAGTTCCCTCGACATCTTCCGGCAATAACAGTCAGGCAAATGCTGTATTCAAATTAGGACAAATCATGGATCAGGGATTGTCAAAAATCGGGAACAGATATGGAACAAGTACCAGCTCGACTGCGAGATATACCCGAAGCTTATTTCATTGTTTCGGAGATCCAACCATGTATATTCATATGGATAAGCTGAGTACATTTTCAAATGTTGCGGTATCTCGATCGGGTAATGTAAAAGTGGACTTGCTTGCCGGAGAAACAGCAAGAATATCATTTTATGATGAAGTTTCGGGAACTGTCAAATCGTATATCGGTAATTCCGCGACATTCGCATCTTCAAATCCTGATAAAGTTACAGTAAGTGTTACTGCTCCTAATAAAATCCCCTATATAGATTACGGAAAGGATCGTATAGAATATATACAGAATGAAGAAATAAACGGTATCAGATCTTATTCTGCAAGGATAATAAAGGTCGGAAATCATGTGACGGATACTAAAGCCACAGGCGAAGTAGTTTTTAAAGAAGGATCAGTTAAGCTTAAAGCGAAAGAAGTGGAACTTGAAGCAGGTACTTCTATAAATTGTGGTACTGTATTTGTTATCGAAACTCATTAAAAATTTTTTTCTTTATGAAGAATAAAATAATACTGTTGACACTATTACTGTTCATGAGCACGTGTCATGTTGCAGCATACAAAGTGTCGAATCAATTTTTGTCTGTCGGCAAGGTATGGGTCTGGAAAGGCAGAGCTTTGGACGAAGAGGTTCCGGTTTATTACACGGTGACCGGAACTGAAGAGATCGACGGGAAGAGTTGTTTCCGGGTCGATCAGACATCCGACATTCCGGAACTCAGCGGCGGCAGCTGGCTGCTGTGTGAGGAGGGCGGCAAGGTTAGCGTCCGCTATGTCGATCCGGATGATAATGTCAGCTGGCTTCCGCTGTACGATTTCTCGATGACAACAGGAGAAGAGCATCAGATAAGTATAGTCAATGAAAGTGGCTTGTACGATCCACAGCCCGACAACAGATGGAAAGTCACCGGCGAGACGAACGTACATGTCAGCGGGGTTACGAGACGCATGATGAGTCTTTCCACGACAGAATCCCATCCCAAGACTGTATGGGTAGAGGGAGTCGGGGCTCCATATCTTGACGGACAGCTCACATGGTTCTGGTTTCCGCAACCTGACAACGGTATATATCTTGGAGGATTCAAGGAATGTATTGAAGACGGAGAGGTCATTTTCAGTTTTGCAGACTTCGGCGATCCAGCCTCAGTGCGCGGAACGGGCGATGACAGCTCTGTCGGTCTGAATGAAGATGCTATTTATGATGTTATGGGCCGTCGTGTAGACTCGACGGTTCCGGGCAGCGTCTACATACGCGGCGGGAAGAAGTTCGTGGCCCGCTGACGGCTGACGCTGACACGCTGACGCGAAGCCCTCTGCGGCCCGGCGTCGCTCTGCGTGAGGTTTCGGAGTGTTTTGACTCTGTGGCCTCACGCGGAGGGCGCGGAGGCGCAGAGGGCTTCGCGCTTTCGGAAAACTCGCGAAGCCCTCTGCGGCTTGGCGGTCTCTGCGTGAGGTTTGGCGCGAGGTTTGCGGTGATGGCTGAGGGCGCGACCGGACCGGGAGCAGCGGCTCTCCGAGCCGTTGAAAACTGTGGCGAGAAATTGAAAGGATAGAGTGGGAGCTGCTGTCGGCGTCCCGGAGGTCCGCCGCTCCCGGTCCGGACGCAGTGAAGACTGCACTCATGACGCGAAGCCTCTGCGCCTTTGCGCTCTCCGCGTGAGTTTTGTACTGTCGGCAGTGTGTGTGCTTCGACACTTTGGCCTCACGCGGAGAGACGCGGAGGCGCAGAGGGCTTCGCGCTGCCGTAAAGCTCTGAGGCTCTGCGTTGCTCTGCGTGATATTTGCGAGAGGCTTGGCGATAGGCTTGCGGTGAAGGCTGATGGCGCGACCGGACCGGGAGCAGCGGCTCTCCGAGCCGTTGAAACTGTGGCGAGGAAATTGAATGGATATGGGACTTGCTTTTGTCACCGCCTCGGAGAGGCGCTGCTCCCGGTCCGGTCGCGGGGCTTGACGCGGTAAAAAGTAACTTTTTTATTTTTTTGCAGAAATGTTTGCAGATTGCAAAATGATTGTCTAAATTTGCAGGAGGATGGCAATATGTTCGGATAATTGTGTATTGTGATGTTTTATTATGATGCATAAGCGATTGTCGGGACATCGACCGGATGAACTAATGAAACATTCAATACAGAAATACTAACCATAAAATAATATGCCTATGAGAAAACTTGTACTCTTTGCAGTCGCGGCGGTCGCGGCTGCCTCTTCACTGACAGCTTCCGGACATGTCAGGACTGTGCGGGAAGACCGGATATGGGAATATGGCGCATCCGGAACATATTGGGATAATAACACCTGCTATCTTCATCAACTCAAGTTTGACGGCAGTACGGTAGAGGTGAATGGCAAGACTTACAGCCGCCTTGCCATTGTCAATACAAAGGCTTACAGACGCAGGGAACTCAATAATGGTGACTGGCAAATTTTCCTTTTTAACGAAGAAGACCGCGACGACACCATGTACTATATGCGCGAGGAGGATGGAAAAGTCTACACTCTCGTAAGACAAGACATTTTGCCTGTAAACGGAGGTCTGAACACTATTATTCTTACAGGGATTGATCCCTCCGATCTTCCTGAAGATGAAAGAGCTGACGAGCTGCTGGTCTATGACTGGAACAGACAGGATGGTGAAACGGTGGCTTATCCCCGAGACATGATTTACAATTGGAGCGTAGATCCGGAAGATCCTGACAATCCAATAATGTATCCGTATGAGGGCACGCTTTGTTACGATACTCCCATAATGGTCGCCGGCGAGGAATGTAAAGTCATGCATATTGAACAGGATGGATTCACATGGCCGGAAATATCCTTTATCGAGGGTATCGGTCCGACTTTCAACGGAACAGTAGGATCGATTAATTTCGATATGATTACCGGGATTCCTGACAACAGCCGCGAGCCGGCGCTGCAATGCACACTCAACCGTGTGTTTGACTCGGAAGGGAATGTCATCTATGAGAAGGAGAATGCCTGGTATCCGTCGGACAACACTTACGGCTACCAGCCGACGGTTCGCGATGGCCGCGTGTGGGAATACCGCAGCTACGGAGGGCATCCTGACAGTGATCGGAACCGGGGGAACTATGTGTATCATTTCATCAGCTTTGACGGCGATGTCATGGAGTTCGACCACCGGGCGTATCGTGTGGCGCGCATCATCAGGAAAGTGACCACTGAAACAAGCACTGACGTACCGGAATTTATCGTCTCGGACGAAGTGTGCGACACTCCGCTCTATGCCATGTGCGAGGAGAAAGACAGGGTGTATGTGCTGCTTGACGGAGAGGGCGAATATGTGACGCATATCGGACCGGACACCGACACTTCGGGATTTCACAATAAGCTATTGTATGACTGGACTCTCGGGGAGGGAGATCTGTGGACATACGACATGTTCGAGGGAATGAGTCCTGAATTCTGCCCCACCGTCAGCTATGAGGATCCGGTCATGATAGGCGGGGAGGAGTGCCGCGTCATGAACATAGATGGCATAAGTCTTGTCGAGGGACTCGGCACTACATTCAACGGCTCACTCGGCTCATATACATTTGAAAGACCTACATGTCTGGAGCCGTGGATCAATACCGAAAGACCGGGCATTGACTCCTCGCTTGTCAGGGTTTATGACAGTGAGGACAATCTTTTGTACGGTTCTCCGTTTGTGTCGGGCAATTCGGTAGACGGTATCGAGGCAGACGCTGCCGGATCGGATGCTCCGGTCTATGACGTATTCGGGCGTCGGATTGACACGACGGTTCCGGGCAGCGTCTACATACGCGGCGGGAAGAAGTTTGTGGCCCGCTGACGGCGGGACTCGGACTCGGACGCTGACAGCTGACGCTGACACGCTGACGCGAAGCCCTCTGCGGCCCGGCGTCGCTCTGCGTG
>CAMWRV010000012.1 GCA_947176745.1 uncultured Muribaculaceae bacterium | reverse complement strand
TCTTATAAATCTTATAAATCTTATAAATCTTATAAATCTTATAAATCTTATAGAACCTGTCTGACACCCCAAAAATCAGCCAAAACTCAAAAACAGGAATTCTGACGCTTACTTATTGCGAAAAAAATCGTATCTTTGCAAATTACAGTCACAACCAAATCTTCAGACAACCAAATCTTCAGACAACCAAATCTATGGAGATACAATATTATATGATAATCGACGGGCGGCAGGCCGGCCCGTTTGTAGCCGGAGAACTCAGATATCACGGCATCAGACCGGATTCGATGGTGTGGCGTCAGGGGCTTTCCGATTGGGTTGCCGCCTCTTCGCTCGCCGAGCTGGCCGGTCTCTTTGCCGTGCCACCCGTTCCGGGTAGTGAAGAAGTTCCGCCGGTATATCCCGATATGAATTCAGGTATGAACTCCGGCATGAATGCAGGTGCCGCTCCGGCAGAAAGTCAGTCTGCTTACTCCGGTTCATATCCCTTTCAGGGGCAATATGATCCGGCTCCGATAGAACATACCAACTGGCTTCCGTGGGCGATAGTCTGCACCGTTCTCGGCACGATGACAAGCTGCCTGACGCTGATACTCGGAATTATCGCCATAGTCCAGGCCAACAAAGCCAACGACTTCTACAGGCGCGGCAACCGCATGATGGGAGATTCGGCCAATTCGACAGCAAGAACACTGACGGTCATCGGTCTTGTGCTCGCGGCACTCGCCATAATAGGACTGATAGTCTTTTTTACCACCGGTCTGTTCCAGAATTATCTTGATCTGCTTGAGCAGCTTGACTGAAAGAGAACCGCATGGCAAAGAGATATTTCGCAATGATCGACGGCGAACGCTGCGGTCCGTTTGCGCTTGACAGCCTCGCCGACGCAGGAGTGCGCCCTGATACCTATGTTTGGTGCAAGGGCATGGCGGATTGGGAGAAAGCCGAGGATGTGGCCGACATATGCCGGTTCTACCGCCAGCGCATTTTCGGCCTTATGCACCCTTCGCCTCCGGCACCGGCGGTTTCAGATCCCGCCGACAGCAACGACGGCTCCGATCCTTATGAGGAAGTTCCACTGCGCTTCCGAGAGATGGCGCGCAGATCGGGCGCGTTGCCCGAGGGTACAGTTCCCGACCGCAAGGATACATCGGTTCCTCCGGCTCCCACACTCTTCCTGTCGGTGATGCTCACTCTGTTCTGCTTTCCCGTGACAGGACTTGTGGCCATATATTACTCCTACAGGTCGCGCGTGGCGTGGGCGGAATCGCAGCGAAGCGAATCAAAGAGTGCCAAAAATCTATATTCCGATCAGGAGCGCGAGGAATACAAGCGTCAGGCCCACGATTATGAGCGGCAGGCAAAGATGTGGATCGGCATCACGTTCTTCCTTGGAATGATCCTGTTCGCCCTGCTCGGCAAGAAAATGTTCTGATTGATAACCCTGACGGGCCGAGTGTCCGTCACACACATATATATGCTCAACAATAAGTCAGTATTGATAACGGGCGGCACAGGCTCGTTCGGAAAGAAATTCGTAGAGGTGATCCTGCGTCGCTATCCCGATGTGAAAAGGATCGTCATCTATTCACGCGATGAACTGAAACAGTTCGAACTGAAACAGAAATATCCGTTTGACCGCTATCCTCAGCTGCGGTTCTTCATCGGCGACGTGCGCGACGGAGAGCGTCTTGTGCGCGCATGTCAGGGCATTGACGTCATAATCCATGCAGCAGCCATCAAGCAGGTAGACACGGCGGAATACAACCCGGAGGAGTGCATCAAGACAAACGTCAACGGCGCCCAGAATGTTATCAACGCCGCTCTCGCCACAGGTGTGCGTCACGTGGTGGCGCTCTCGACCGACAAGGCTTGCGCTCCGATCAATCTTTACGGCGCCACAAAGCTGACAAGCGACAAACTCTTTACCGCCGCCAATAATATACGTGGTAACAATCCAGTGAAATTCAGCGTGGTGCGCTACGGTAATGTCATGGGGTCGAGAGGCAGCGTGATTCCGTTCTTTATCTCACGCCGTGACTCGGGAGCGAAGGAACTGCCTATAACCGACATGCGCATGACCAGGTTCAACATTTCTCTCGAAGCCGGTGTCGATCTGGTGCTCTGGGCAATCGAGCATCATCTCGGAGGTGAGATCTTCATCCCGAAGATTCCCTCATACCACATCAAGGATGTGGCCACAGCAATCGCGCCCTCGCTCCCCCAGACCGAGGTGGGCATCCGTCCGGGCGAAAAGCTCCACGAGGAGATGATCACTGCCACCGACGCGCTGAATACAATCGACATAGGCCGCTACTACGCGATTCTTCCCTCGGTTTCGTTCCAGCACACACGCGAGGACTACATCTCACATCACGGCGGTGTGCCTGTGCCCGACGGATTCCATTACAGTTCCGACAACAACACGGAATGGGAGACTGTCGAGTCGATGCGCGAGAAGATAAAAGAGTTTGTAGACCCCGGTTTCGAACCAAGATAAGCCCCTTGAGCATGAGAGAGAAACCAATACCATACGGGCGGCAGAACATAACTGAGGCGGATATCGCCGCTGTCGTCGAGACACTCAAAAGCGACTTCCTGACGCAAGGCCCGAAGATCGCGGAATTCGAGCGCAGTTTCGCCGAATATGTCGGCGCTCCATATGCCGTGGCCGTCAACAATGCCACCTCCGGTCTCCACCTCGCAGCGAAGGCCCTGGGTGTGTGTCCCGGTCAGAAAGTGATCGTCACTCCGATGACTTTCGCCGCATCGGCCAACTGTATACGCTATTGCGGGGCAGACGTCACATTCTGCGACATAGATCCCGATACATACCTGATGGACACCCGTAAGCTCGCGGAGATGCTTGAGAGTCATCCCGCAGGGACATTCGCCGGTGTGGTGATAGTCGATTTTGCCGGATACCCTCATAATCTTGAGGAGGTGCGCCGCATTGCCGACCGTCACGGTCTCTGGATTATCGAGGATGCCTGCCATGCCCCCGGAGCATGGTGGACCGACTCTGAAGGAAAGCGTCAGCTTACAGGCAACAGCCGCTGGGCCGACTGCACGGTCTTTTCTTTCCATCCGGTCAAGCATATAGCCACCGGAGAAGGTGGAATGGTGACAACTGCGGATCCTGCGCTTCTGGACCGACTAAGACTTTACCGCACACACGGCATCACTCGCGATACGGAGGTGATGGACCGCAACGACGGCGGATGGTATTACGAGATGCGTGAGCTCGGTTTCAACTACAGACTCACCGACATACAGGCAGCACTCGGCATATCGCAGCTCTCCCGCGCCGACGAAGGCATATCGCGCCGTCTGCGCATCGCCGGCCGTTATGACGAGGCATTCCGCGATGTGCCCGGCATAAAGACGCCATATCGGGCGGGCGACATCGGTCACGCCTTCCATCTTTATGTCATTCAGGTGGCCGACCGAAAGGGTCTGTATGACTTTCTGCGGAGTGAGGGTGTACTTGCACAGGTGCATTACGCTCCTCTCCATCTTATGCCCTACTACAGGCGCGACGGATGGAAGGAGGGTTCGCTCCCGGTTGTGGAAGACTATTACGCGCATTGTCTGAGTCTCCCCATGTATCCGACGCTGACCGACGAGGAGCAGGATTACGTGATAGAGAAGGTGCTTGAATTTGTCGTCGGCAAATAAAATACTTACCCTCCCTTATAATTCATCATTTAAGGATCATGAAGATTCTGGCCATTATTCCCGCCCGTGGCGGCAGCAAGCGCATCGAGCGCAAGAATATAAGGGATTTTGCCGGGAAACCGGTAATCGCCTATTCGATCGATGCCGCCCTCCGGGCTGGCTGTTTCGACACGGTGATGGTCTCGACCGACGATGACGGCATTGCCGAGGTCGCGCTTCGGAGCGGCGCGGAAGTGCCGTTCATGCGCTCTGCCCGGACATCTGATGATTTCGCCACAACTGCCGATGTGATAACCGAGGTTCTCGACCGATACGCAGAACAGGGACGGCATTTCGACGCAGTCGCGTGCATCTATGCCACGGCGCCTTTTGTCACGGCGTCGCGTCTTGCCGATGCCTCCGCGATGTTGCGCAGGGGCGATGCTCAGGCCGCTTTTACATGCGTGGAGTATTCATATCCGGTGCAGAGGTCGCTGCGTGTCAACGAATCGGGACGCATAGCGATGAGGTTTCCGGAATATGCGTCGGCACGCTCGCAAGATCTCGAAAAGACATATCATGACGCCGGACAGTTCTATTTCACGACTATCGGGGCATTTCGCGAGTGCGGGTCTCTATGGGGGCCTGACACTCTCCCCATTGTGCTGCCCGAACTCGAGGTGCAGGATCTTGACACTGAGACCGACTGGAAACTTGCCGAGATGAAATACCGGCTTCTACGCGGAGAGAATCCTGTTTTTCCGGGGCGTTTCTCGGCCGGAGGCTACGAATGCATACCGTATACGGAGATGGATGCCGATCTGTCGCAGGCGATGTTCGAGGGGCGCAATGATCCTGAGGTTCGCGAGAGAATGGTCAACCGTGAGCCGATCGCGAGAGAGGATCATGACAAATTCGTCAGAAGTCTCGCCATGCGTCAGGACAGGATGTATTACGCCGTTCTCGACGCCGACGGTGTAGTTGTCGGATCGTTCAACATGACAGTCACCGCTCCGCACCGCATGGAGCGTGGCATATGGATTGCATCCGCGCAACGCGGACGCGGTCATGCCGCGCGTCTGATGAAGGCGGTCTATGCGCATTTCAGGCGTGAATGCGCCGTCGAGGTGATCGAGACCCGGGTGCGCGAGGACAACGGGCCTTCTAATGCTCTTGAAAGATCGCTCGGAGCACGCGAGGTTTCGCGCGACGGTGAATACATATATTATGAAACCCATGTCTGATATCATGCCCCGAAGCCATAGGCCGAGGGTGCTTCTGCGTGCCGACGCGGGACGGAGCACGGGCTTCGGCCATTATATCCGCACATCGGCTCTGGCCGATATCCTTTCAGACGGTTTCGAATGCGAGGTGGTGTCGTATGATACAGAGTCTGGAACGATGTTCGGACACAATGAGGCTTTCCTCAGACTTATACGCCCCGGCGATGTCGTGGTGCTCGACAATTATTTTTACGATACAGACTATCAGCGCGAGGTGAGGTCGAGGTGCCGTGCTTTGGTGTGTGTGGATGACATGCACGACCGTCACTTCGTGGCAGACGCGCTTTTTTCTTTCTGTCCGCTCAGCCGGGAAGTCTTTTCGCTCGAAGATTATACGCGCTTCTACGGAGGTCTCGAATGGGCATTTCTCCGTGCACCTTTTCTCCGCCCGCAGGTGAAGCGGGAGTGGCCGCCACGCGTCGCGCGTGTCGCTCTCGCTATGGGCGGATCTGATCCGTTTGGCCTGACCGACAAGATGATCGGAGTGCTCAGACGGGCGTTTTCCGGAGTCGTAATAGATGTCATAGCCGGACGTGACGCTGCGGTGGCAGCTCCCGAGGGGGAGGATCTGCGCATATGGCGTGGAGTCGATGCCGACGCTATAGCCGATATATTCGACCGCGCCGATGCCGGAGTGTTTCCGGCAAGCACAGTCTGCGTGGAGGCGTTCGCGAGACGCCTTCCTGTAGCGGCAGGATATTTTGTTGACAATCAGACGGATTTTTACAGGCATGGCGTCGGCAACGGATGGTTTATCCCTCTCGGCAATCTTCTCGATCCGCCCGACAGTCTGATCGAACGCCTCACAGGAAATAGTGCTGACTTCACCGTTCCGGACACCGCGGTTTTTCCACCGGCACCTGAAATCCGGTTTGATCTCAGACGTAAGGATATAATCAGGTTATTCGCCGAACTTGCTGACCGAATTCCGTAAAAAATCTATTATTGAACTTGAACCTGACACACCCGATACCACACATGACAATGGCTGATAACAGATGCATGATCGTGGCGGAACTTTCCGCCAACCATAACGGAAGTCTCCAGGCAGCACGCGATTCGATCCGTGCCATAGCCGACACCGGTGCGGATGCCGTCAAACTCCAGACATACCTGCCCCGCAGTCTGACTCTTGATGTCCGCAATGATGATTTTCTTCTGAAAGGGGGGCTGTGGGACGGACGATACCTTTACGACCTTTATAAAGAGGCGATGACCCCTTATGAATGGCATGCCGAACTCTATGCTCTCGCACGCGAGTGCGGTCTTATATGCTTCTCGACACCGTTTGACCGCGAGGGGGTGGATCTGCTCGAATCGCTGGACAATCCGGTCTACAAGATAGCATCGTTCGAGGCGATGCATCTCGATCTGATCAGCTATGCCGCCAGGCTTGGACGTCCGATGGTCATAAGCACCGGTGTGGCCTCGGTGCGCGAGATAGGTGAGGCTGTCGAGGCATGCCGCGCCGCAGGCAATGACGATGTGACTCTTCTCAAATGCACGTCGGCATATCCGGCGCGCATAGAGGATGCCTCACTCTCGCTGATGCCGGAACTCGGACGCCGGTTCGGCGTCAGGTTCGGACTCTCTGACCATTCACCCGGCAGTATGCTTCCGGTCATGGCTGTGGCGATGGGGGCCGTGATGATAGAGAAACACTTCATTCTCGACCGCTCGCTTGGCGGTCCTGACGCAGCTTTCTCCATGGATGTCCGTGAATTTTCGCGTATGGTGGCCGATGTGCGTCAGGCAGAGGCTGCGCTCGATCCCCGCGAAGGGTTACCGGAATCGGAGTCTGTGGACCGGCCGGGACGCCAGTGGAGCCGATCGCTATATGCGTCAGCTCCGATAGCGTCAGGCGAGATGTTCACACGCCACAATGTGGCCTGCGTGCGTCCAGGCTACGGCCTGCATCCGCGTCACCTCGACACTCTGCTCACACAGCGGGCTTCGCGAGAATACGCTCCCGGCGACAGGATATCTGAATCAGAACTTTCTGACTCTCAGATTGTGACGATGAATGCGCCGCAGGAGTAGCCGCCGCCGAAGACGGTCAGGCCGATATTCTCTCCCTTTCGGAAGTCGGCGCGGTGCTGGGCGAACACAAGAGGGGCCCCGGCACTGCCGGTGTTGCCGAGTTCGTCGATATTGTTGAGAAAGCGGTCGTCGGGCAGCTCAAGCTGGTGGGCCACATTGGCCACAATGCGTTGGTTGGCCTGATGGCAGATGATGCGGTCGAGTTCATTTGTGCGTATGCCTCCGGCCATTTCGCCGGCACGGTCGAGTGCGTCGATCATGTATTTGCATGCGTGTACGAACACATCCTTGCCGAACGGCATGGTGATGCCGTCTTCTTTCGGGCGAAGCTTGACACCCTCAGGGCCTTTCGACACGTTGCCGAGTCCGCATGTATAGATGGAGCGGATCTCAGGTTCACCTTCAGCACAAGGTTCGGCCGACAGGAAATATGCTACCGCTGCGTCTCCCCAGAGATGGCCGCATTTCTCGTCGCTCTCGTTGGCGTAATAAGTGTTGTGCTCCGAGCATATGAGCAGTGCGCGGCGGGCCTTGCCTGTGGCGAAGTACCCCTCGACTACCTCCAGACCGTTCACAAACGATGAGCATGCCGACGAAACATAGAGAGCTTTCGCGCCATCGATGCCGTATGCTTTCTGGACTTCATGCGCCACTGTGGCCACTGTGTCGTAGGCCGAATATGCCGCGGCTACTATAAGATCAACATCCTTTATGTCGTAGGGAAGTGTCTTGACAGCGTCGGCGACAGCGTCAAGCGCCATGCTGTTCTGATTCTCACCGGCTGCGGCGCGCGAGCGGGTGTGGATGCCTGTGCGTTTCACGATCCACTCGTCGGTCAGACCGTTTATAGGAAGGAAATGTGCGTTGTCAACACGTTCGGACGGTATGTAGTAACCTGTGGCGTTAATATACATTGTGGTCGGTTATAAGCTTTTATAATTTTATTGCCTGTCATGTGGCGCTGATGTTGTTGAGTCGTGAGACTTTGTCGGAATGCACATAACAGTTGATTTTGTGCAAAATTAGTAAAAATTATTCATTAATCAAATTTTGCCGGCGTCTTGTATCGCACATGTAAGACTGTTTCCCACAAAAATGCTAATGCACGGGTCGCATGTTTTGAGGGATGGGGTCTAATATGCAAACAATGATAACCGAAACCGTGTTTATCTATAAACACTCTGTAAACTATATTTGTATTGATAGCTATGAAAAAACAAGTCTTTACCGCCATTGCTCTGGTTTGTGCCTCGCTCCCTGTTCTTGCAGATGTAGAGACTGTGACTGATCCTGTCAGCGGGCTGACATTTCAGGTCACCACTTCAGGCACTTCCGTCACCTCTGTAGTTTTCTCCGGAGGAACCATACCTTCCGACGGAGTGGTCGACATTCCCTCTACCATCACATATAACGGACAGACAGTGGATGTCACCGGAATCTCTTCGGATCTGAATACGCTCAATCCTTCTTACAAGACGACCGTCACCTCTCTGGTCGTCCCATCGACGGTGACTTCGATCGGCTCCGGACTCTTCGCTGACTATTCGGTGTTGAAGGATGTGGATATCCAGGGAGACACCGCTATCGGTTCGGGTGCGTTCAGCGGCTGCACTGAACTCAGTTCCGTGACGCTTTCTCCGGATATAACATCTGTTCCCGACTCATGCTTCATGAATTGCACCGCATTGACGGAAATCACACTTCCTTCTTCGCTTCAGACAATCGGTACATCTGCATTCAGCGGTGCCGGGCTGACAGAAGTGACGATTCCGGGAAATGTAAGCGATGTTGGCGACTACGCGTTCCAGAATTGCCCGTTGATAAGCCTTGTCATTCTTGGAGATTCATCATCTCCTGTCCCGACTGATTTGGGAAACTATGCGTTTTCCACAGCCTCGCTCGAAAAAGTCATATGCTACCGTCCGGTACCACCGGTGCTTTATGGTACGGGAACTACGTTCAAGATGTCTACTTACCAGAATGCGTATCTTCAGTTGCTCGGTGACGCACAGGCTCATGTTTCCGATTATGAGGCTGACAAATACTGGGGATGGTTCGGACAGAATAAACCTATATATACCGGAATCAGCGTAACGGAGTCGGACGCCACCATGCAATGCGAGGTCTATGATCTCAACGGAGTGCTTGTGACGAAGACTCAGAATCAGTCGCTGTCCGGTCTTCCCCGAGGCATATATGTGGTCAATGGCCGCAAGGTCGCGATATGAATGTCGACATGGTCAGAAGCCGTGGGGGATCACCCCGATCACCAAGGCGTTGCGCATGATCTGGGTCTCAAGCGAGTTGGCTTTGAAAACGCGCATGTCGAACCGATAGCCTACGGTCATGCCTGTACGACCGAAGTTCATTCTGAATGATATGAGGTTGTCGATGCCGAAGGCGTTTCCCCACCACCCGAGGTGCGCCAGCCCGTGGCGGTTGCCGAGATAGATCTCGTAATACGATTCACCGTATTCCGGACAGAAAAATGCGGATATCGAGGGTATTCTCACTTCGTCGGCGATCTCCACAGGCAGTCTGCCGATTTTGAATCTTCGGCTTGCGGAGGCGTGTATGTCAAGACCTGCCGAGGCAAGGGCTGAGACGGGATTGTTGCCGTTTCTTGTCTGATAGAGCGCGCCGCCGTAGATGTCGATCATCGGTCCGGCGGTAATCTGCCAGCCGGCATCGAATCTGTGTCTCCATGCAAGCCCCCAGTTGAAGCGTCCGGTCAGACCGTACATCGCGGCTGTCTTGGCGGGGTTGAGCAGGTTCTGGAAATCGACGGCGGCCTCGAAGCGCATCACGCATCGGTCAGGCCAGTGGTTGAATGTTTTCGTCCAGCTTCCGCTTACGGCATAGTCCATGCCCGTGTAATAGAGCGGCGAGAGATAAGTGGAAAGTGTGCGTGCGGCACCGGCTTCGATACAGTATATTGATGTCACGGGACGCGGCTCATCCCCTCGGATGCAGTCGCGTTCCGTTTCGTTGCATTGTGCTCTCAGCTGAAACAGCACTGAAAGCAGCGTAGCTGTCAGTATCAGGACGATCCTCTTCATGGCTGCCTCTTCCGGTTACTCGAATCCGTCAAACAGTGAAGGCTGTGTGCCGCCGGTGTCGGTATCAGTGTCTGTGTCCGTGTCCGGCACCGTGTTTTCACCGGTCAGAGAGGTGTCTTCCGGTTCTTGCGCGGCGGATTCTTCAGTGACGGTTTCCGGGGTCGGTTCCTCTGTCGGTTCCGGCTCGGGAGTGATGTCTTCGATAGTCGCGAGCGTGTATTGTGTGAGGCGTTTCCCTTTGGCCTTGAATGATTTGACAGATATGAACTCTTCGGTGTCGATCTCGAGGGGTGGGCGTATCGCGTCGGCATCTCCGAATGTCAGAAGCAGGCGCGCGCCGGGGCGGTCGCTCAGAAGCAGAATGTCGCCCCCTTCGTCGCCTCCGACAAAGCGTTGCGGTCTGACGTTGGCCTCGAACTTGAATCTTTTCAGATAAGGGAATCCGAGTGCATTGTCAAACAGGGCGAGAGTCCACACCTTGTCCTGATCGAACTTCTCGATTCTGAGTATATTGTCTTCGTAATGGTTGTTGTCGGAATATGAGGAGGTGAAATATTCACCGGTCTTTGTGATGACGAGCACCTTGTCGTCTCCCTGGAAGATGCCGAGGCTTTCGCCGCGGCGGTCGTAGTTGAGGCGTATCACGTCGCGGTCGAACCAGACTTCGCGTCCGCCCAGAGTCGACGATCCGCGTTTTTCAAGACATATGCTCTTGACGCGGAATTTGGTGACAAGGTTTCCGAGCGATTCCTTTCCCTTTATAAGCTGGTCGGCAAAGTTGATGGTCAGTTCCGTGTTGCGCGGGCGTCTTCCGAGCGCGTTGGGTTCGTCGGCAAGCGACACTCTGACGGTCTCCGCCTCGCCGTTCGGGTTGGCAGTGAGCCATTCGATGCGTGAGCCGGCCAGACCTTTAGTTATGTCATATTCCTTCTCGCGTGTCAGACCGGTGATGAAGAAGCGCTTCATGTAGTAGTTGCCCCCCTTGCCGTTGCGGTAGATCACGTTGTAGATGGTGCGCCGGTCGTTCTTCTTGAACAGACCGATGTGTATGATCTTGTTGCTCTTGCTTTTGCCGACATACAGTTTGTCTGACACCCGCACTATCTTGTATGTGCCGTCACGGTATATCACCAGGATGTCGTCGATATCGGAGCATGTGAAGAGAAACTCGTTGTCCTTGAGCGCGGTGCCGATAAACTGCCCCTCCGAGTCATAATATAGTCTGCGGTTGGCCTCGGCCACCTTGGTGGCTTCGATCGAGTCGAAGCTGCGCAGGGTGGTCATGCGGGGGAAGTGCTCGCCATACTTCTCCTTGAGGTGCACATACCAGCGCTCGGTGGTCTCGTCGATATGTTCTATGTCGTGGCCGAGACGAGCGATTTCGGCATCAAGTCGGGCGATCTTCTCGTCGGCTTTCGATGAGTTGAATTTCAGGATGCGGGCCATCTTTATCTCCCACAGTCGGATCAGATCATCGTCGGTGATCTCGCGGAAGAATCCCGGTTTGAAGGGTTCGAGAAGCTCGTCGACACGCCTTATGGCATGCTCCATGTCGGCGGCCTGTTCGATCTGGCGGTCCTTGTATATGCGCTGTTCGATAAATATCTTTTCGAGCGATGCGAAAAGCTGGCTTTCGCGTGCTTCTTCGAGTGCGATCTCAAGCTCACGCTTCAGAATAGAACGGGTGCGTGTCACTGAATCCATGAGAAGTTCCGTGACCGACAGGAATTCAGGCCTGTTGTCGCGGATCACGCAGCAGTTGGGTGAGATCGAGACCTCGCAGTCTGTGAAGGCGTAGAGGGCGTCGATCGCCTTGTCGGAACTTGACCCGGGAATGAGATGCACAACGATCCGGGCCTCTTTTGATGTATTGTCGTCGACTTTGCGCACCTTGATCTTCCCTTTCTCCATGGCCGAAAGGATCGATGTGATCAGGGTCGAGGTAGTCTTTCCGAACGGAAGTTCGGTGATGACGAGTGTCTTGTTGTCGATCTTCTCGATCTTGGCGCGGACCTTCACCGATCCACCCCGGGCTCCGTCGTTATATTTCGACGCGTCCATAAGCCCTCCGGTCTGGAAGTCGGGCAGGAGTCTGAACGGGCGTCCGTGCAGACAGTCTATCGCGGCGTCGATGATCTCGTTGAAGTTGTGGGGCAGTATCTTTGATGAGAGACCCACGGCAATGCCTTCCACTCCCTGCGCGAGCAGAAGGGGGAATTTCATCGGAAGGGTCACAGGCTCCTTGTCGCGGCCGTCATAGCTTGGAGTCCATTCCGTGATCTTGGGAGAGAATGCAGTCTCGATGGCGAATTCCGACAGTCGTGCCTCGATATATCGAGGCGCGGCGGCGGAGTCGCCCGTCAGTATGTTACCCCAGTTTCCCTGGGTGTCGACCAGCATCTGCTTCTGGCCGAGCTGCACGAGGGCGTCGCCGATCGAGGCATCGCCGTGGGGATGGAATGCCATGGTGCGGCCCACGATGTTGGCTACCTTGTTGAACCGGCCGTCGTCGAGGCGCTGCATTGTGTGGAGTATGCGGCGTTGCACGGGTTTAAGACCATCCTCAATATGAGGGACGGCGCGTTCGAGAATGACATAGGAGGCATATTCGAGATACCAGTCGCGGAACATGCCGGACAGGACGGTTTTTCGGTCAGTCGGTGGTATTTGGTCAGACACAGCAGGTGGTTTGTATTCTGGTTAGGTTGATTCGTGGCGATGGATAGGGGAAAGGAGAGCGAGATAGAGAGGGTCGGGGGCAGGAGAGGGGAGAGTGGCGCCTGGTCAGAAAAGAGGCAATGTGGAAGTGGAGTCGATGTATTTTCTCTTGAAATCGGCATCCGACATGCAAAGCATCACTATGCCCTGTATGAAGGTGATGGTTGCCCAGGCGCCGCAGGTGATCAGGCTGAGCAGGATCGTGATGAAGCCGCCGGCAGTCTTGCCGAGTATGAAATACTGCACGCCAAGTGATCCGAACAGCAACGCCATTATGCCGCATAGAGTCTTTTTGGAACTGATCTCGGAGTTGTCGTAGTCAGTTCTTCTTGTCTGATAGATCTGCATAAGCTCCGGAAATGCGTAGAGCGGACGCCAGTCTATGCCGTCGGTGCTCACGGCCACGTTGGGGTTGACGTCATATGCGAATATCTGGTGAGCCATCATAGGGCCGATGACCTGGCTGTTTATTCTGATGAAGTACTGCATGGATTTTCAGTTTATGTTTATATCTGTGTGGATACTTATCGGCGGCATGACGCGGGCTGTCAGGAGAATTTGGAGCCTATGACTGCGGCGCGCCTTTCGGTGGCGAGATCCCGGTGTTCGTCGTCACCCCAGTTTGAGAACGGGTGGATGCTTATGCCGCCGCGGGGCATGAATCGGCCTTCGACCTCTATGTATCTCGGATCCATCAGCTCACGCAGATCCTTCATGATTATGTTGACGCAGTCTTCATGGAAGTCTCCGTGGTTGCGGAAGCTGAACAGATAGAGTTTCAGACTTTTGCTTTCGACCATACGTTCGCGCGGGATGTAGGATATGTAGATGTGGCCGAAGTCGGGCTGGCCGGTCTTGGGGCAGAGTGTCGTGAATTCCGGGCAGTCGAATCTGACCACATATTCCGTGTCAGGATGTTTGTTCTCGAAAGTCTCGAGTATTTCCGGATTGTAGTTGTCGGAATATACGGTGCCCTGGTTGCCGAGCAGTGTGACTCCCTCGAGTTCTTTTTCTGTTCTCATTGGTTGGTGTGATGGTTTCTGTTCTTGTGAATATGTAGCGTCTCGCGCCGACTGTCTCATTTTATGTACGCTTCGAGCAGTCTGACTCTTTTGTGCGGCTCGATGGCTATGCCGGTGGCAGATGCGGGTATCAGCACGGAGAGCCCGGCTGTGAGTGTCTCGGTTTTTCCTCCGCATATGATCTCGGTCTCTCCGTCGAGTGCGGTGATAACTACGAAAGTGTCACTCTCGGAATAGTCGCGCATCAGGCCGGTGTCGGCTTCGAGGATATTGATGGAGAAGAAGGGAGATCTGATGACATTGACCGGAAAATTGGGTCGGAGTGTATAGTCCACGGATTCGCCTTCGATGTCGGCGAAGTTTATTGCTTGGCGTGCGAGAGCGGTGTGAAGCTCGCGCTCATTGCCATCCTTGTCTTTGCGGTGATAATCATATATGCGGAAAGTGGCGTCACTCGTCTGCTGCACTTCGACCATTGTGCAGTTCTTGCATATGGCATGCACGCGCCCTGCCGGTATATAGTATACCTCTCCGGCTTTGATATTGATATACTTCAGTATCTCCTCGATTCTGCCTGATTCGACAAGACTCTCATATTCCTCAGGATCGACAGGGCGGGTGAATCCGTTGGCTATCCTGGCGTCTTTGCCGGCGTTCAACACATACCACATCTCGGTCTTGCCGTTGGGGTAGCCCAGCCCGGCGGCGGTAGAGTCGTCGGGGTGCACCTGTACCGACAGGTTGTCAGCTGCGTCAATGATCTTTACAAGCAGAGGAAAGCTGTTGTCAAACTTCTTGTAGTTTCTTTCTCCCATGAGATCTGACCCGTACCGGTCGATGAGCTCATTGAGAGTCAGACCTTCGTCGGGTCCTGATTCCACTACCGACACGCTGCCGGGGACACTGCTGATCTCCCAGCTCTCGCCGACTTCGGAGATTGCGGCTTCCATGTGCTTGAGCGGAATTATGTTATTGCCGCCCCAGATGGTTGTCTTGAGAATCGGTGCGAATTTCCACATAGCTGAATTTTTCTTATGGCGTCTTGCCCGGACATGACTAAGCCGATGATTTAACAGTTTTTTGAAAACGCTATTCCGGCCCGGACGTTAGATATATATGGCATGGCATGCTGTTGCGGTCTGCCATACATATTTACAACACACAAAGATAAAAAAAACTTTTAAATTCTGAAAATTTCAGATTTCTGTCATGAGTGATATATTGAATACTGAGGAGCGGCGTGAGCTCCCCGACAGCGAGTTCGGACTTCCCTCACGCAGGGAGTATCCGATGCCTGACGCGGCGCATGTAAGGGCCGCAGAGTCATATTTCCGTTACTGCCCTCAGGATCTGCGTCCGGAACTCGCACGCAACATCCTGCGTTTCGCCGAGCGTTACGGAGTGACTGTGCGCAGCCCCGAGATCCTGTCGTATGCAGGAGAATGAGCGGCGTGCCGATCCTGATGCCTTATGCGAGATATGACGTCGGATCCGGTACGCCGGAATCTCTGAATGCTTCCTTGCGCTCGACACACGTTCCGCATTTGCCGCAGTGTCTCTCCTCTCCGCGGTAGCATGAATATGTCTGCGAGTAGTCCACTCCCAGTTCTGCTCCGCGTGATGCTATGGCGGTTTTGGTCATGTCGGTGTAGGGAGCGAGGATGTCGATCCCTTCGTATGTGCCTTCCTTCATGGCGAGGCTCATCGCGTCGATGAATCCTCCCCGGCAGTCGGGGTATATGGCGTGGTCTCCCCCATGGTTGGCTATGAGCACGTGCCTGAGATCGCGGCTTTCTGCCAGACCGCAGGCTACTGCGAGCATGATGCCGTTGCGGAAGGGCACGACTGTGCTCTTCATGTTCTTGTCGGCATAATGGCCTTCGGGTATGCTGTCGGCCCCTGAAAGAAGAGAGCTTCTGAAATATTCTCCCATGAATGTCAGGGGTATCACGATGTGCTCTATGCCGAGCAGTGCGCACTGGCGGCGTGCGCATTCGATCTCGCGTGCGTTGTGGTTGGAGCCGTAGTCGAATGTCACGGCAAGTGCGATTCTATCCTTGAAGTCATGCATGAGTGTCACGGAGTCCATGCCACCCGACACTACTATGATGCTGTCTTTCATATTGCCTCTTTATTATGTTGTCAGTATGCTGAGTCGCCATACGGGTGCTTTGTCACAGCCATCCGGCCCTGCATCAGGGAATGCCGAGAAACCTGTGGAGCTGAACCGACAGTGTCCACCTCGGGTCGGCGAGCACGCGGCGCACTGTGCGCAGACGGTTGGCCTCGCGCTCGGCAGGATCCTCCACATAGCACGGCTGCAGGTACATCAGAGTCTTTTCTCCACGGCATCCGAGCGAGAAATAAGGCTCAAGATCCTGTCCGACGTCGATGACTTTTATCTCATCGGCCCTGTCAACCACGACATCTGCCGTGCCGGAGTCTCCGCAGATCCCCGTTTTAGGCGACACGGTGATCCAGTCGATTCCCGGCGGAAGCTGACGGGTGCCGTTGGTCTCGATCGCGATCTTTTTTCCTGTGGCCCGTTTCAGAAGATGTATGAAGTCGGCGTCTATGGCCAGAGAGGGTTCTCCGCCCGTGATCACGATCCACTCCGCGGTGTAGAGCTTGACGGCGTGGATTATGGCGTCGTCATCCATCAGGATTCCTCCCTCGTGACTGGTGTCGCAGAAAGGGCATCTGAGGTTGCATCCGGCGAACCGGATGAACACCGAAGGATAACCCGTGTGATGTCCTTCTCCCTGAAGGGAATAGAAAATCTCGTTTACTTTCCTCATTTGTCTGCAGTGTTGTCGTCGCGTTCATATGCGGCCCAGTTGCCGAGGCTTTCTTCAACTTCGGCGCGGAAGCAGCATGGCACGGTCTCGACAATCCAGCGGGCTATGTTTTCGGCTGTAGGGTTGAAGTCGAGCACCTCGTTGAGCACTTTATGGTCGAGCGCGCCGAGCACGCTGCGCTTGATATCGGTGAAGTCCACCACCATACCGTTGGCGTTCAGTTCGCGCGCGCGGCACTCCACGGTGACTTTCCAGTTGTGTCCGTGCAGGTTCGAGCACTGGCTCGGGTAGTCGAGACTCAGCCTGTGGGCGGCGCTGAATTCAAATGTCTTACGAACAAAATACATCTCGGTTATTACTTATGAAGAGATCCGGAACACATTTGTCGGTGCCCCGGATCCCGTTGTTTTTCTGACGATCGGTTGTCAGACTGTCTTTTTTGCGCGTGAGGCACGCTTCTTGGGTGCGGCTGCCGGAATCTCAGGTTCTTCAATACCGGCAAGAGAGCCGTCGATCATGATGCGTCCGCAATACTCGCAGACAATCACTTTCTTGTGCATCTTGATTTCAAGCTGGCGCTGGGGGGGGATGCGGTTGAAGCAACCGCCGCAGGCGTCGCGCTGCACGGTCACGATACCCAGACCGTTGCGTGCGTTCTTGCGGATACGCTTGAACGCAGCAAGCGTGTAGGCGTCGATCTCCGGTTCGAGAGCCTTGGCCTGCTTGAGAAGATTCTCCTCTTGCTCCTTGGTCTCCGACACGATTTCCTCAAGTTCCACTTTCTTCTGTTCGAGGATATGCTCGTTGTCGGTCAGTTCCTCGCGGTTGCGGGCTATCTCGGCTGTCTTCTCCTCGATCTTTGTGTTGGCGTCGCGGATGTTTTTCTCGGCAAGCTGGATCTCGAGAGTCTCGAATTCCTTCTCTTTTTCAAGGAATGCGAATTCCCGGTTGTTGCGCACGTTGTTGATCTGCTCGTCGTAGCGTGCGATCTTCTGGCGCCTGGTCTCGATGTCGGCCGTCTTGGTGGCTATGAGTTCGCGCAGCGAGGCGATTTCGTCCTCGAATTTCTGTATGCGTGTCTGATACCTCACGATCTCGTCCTCGCGGTCTTTCACCTCGTTTGGAAGCTCGCCTCTGAGAATCTTGATGCGGTCGATCTCTGACAGTAGTGTCTGAAGCTGATAGAGAGACTTGAGTCGCTCCTCGACGCTGCGTTCTTTCTCGTTTTTCTTTTCTGCCATGTCTGATTATGTTTTGTGGGTGCGGCGCTGGCCGCCCTCGTTTTGTCCTGGTTTCCCTTCGATTTTCCTTCGTCTGTCAGATGATGCCGACAGGATTGCACTGGTCGTCAGAGAAGTACACCACGAGATCCGGATATTGCTGGCGGATTATCCGCGAGAATATCTTCATCGAGCAGAGCTCGCTCTCGTAGTGGCCGATATCGGCGATGACCAGATCCTGTCCGTAGCCGGCGAAGTCGTGATACTTCACGTCGCCTGTCACAAACAGGTCGGCGCCCGCGCTGATGGCATCTCTTATCAGCGATGCCCCTGATCCGCCGCATACCGCCACGCGTTTCACCACGAGGGCGGGCGATTGCGAGGAGTAACGCAGTGCCTTGACGCCGAATTTCTCCTTCACCCGGCGCAGAAACTCAAGTTTCGGCGTGGGCGATACGTCGCCCACGACTCCGAGTCCGGCGTGCGGGTTGTCGGGGCGCGGCTGGAGAACTGATATCCCTGTCAGTCCGAGTGTATGCGCCATCTCATGACTCACGCCGTTCCACGCAGAGTCAAGGTTGGTGTGGGCCGAATACACGGCCACGCCGGCCTCAAGGGCCCGGATCGCTATGCGCTGGGTCTCGTCGGCTCCTGTCAGGTTGCGGAGTCCGCGGAATATCAGAGGATGGTGTGACACGATCATGTCGCACTTGCGCCTGATGGCCTCTTCGAGCACATCGACAGTGACGTCGAGACAGAGCATCACGGCGTTGACCTGACGGTCGCGGAAGCCGACCTGAAGGCCGGCGTTGTCGTAGTCTTCCTGTAGCGGGAGCGGGGCGAACGCCTCGATTGCCGCAGCTATGTCCTGTACGGTCATCTCTTTCTCTCTTTATTTCTCTTTCGCGGGCGTAAGCGCGATCTGAAGTTCGTCAAGCTGGGCCTGGTCCACAGGCGAGGGGCTTTCGTTCATCACGTCGCGGCCGGAGTTGTTTTTCGGGAATGCGATCACATCGCGGATCGTGTCAAGTCCGGCAAGGATCGACACGAAGCGGTCGAATCCGAGCGCGAGACCTCCGTGTGGCGGCGCTCCGTATTTGAAAGCGTCCATCAGGAAGCCGAACTGCTCTTTGGCGCGTTCGGGAGTGAAACCTAAGAGCTCGAACATCGTATCCTGAAGTTCGGCGTCGTGGATACGTATCGATCCGCCGCCAAGCTCTGTGCCGTTCACCACGATGTCGTAGGCTGTGGCGCGCACTTTGCCGGTGTCGGTGCGGAGCAGGGGCACGTCTTCAGGATTGGGCGCAGTGAACGGATGGTGCATCGCGTAGTAGCGCTGAGTCTCGTCGTCCCACTCAAACAGAGGGAAGTCGATCACCCAGAGAGGCGCGAACACGTTCTTGTCGCGAAGTCCGAGGCGCGATCCCATCTCAAGGCGAAGCTCGCAAAGCTGCTTACGGGTCTTCATGGCCTCTCCGCTCATCACGAGCAGAAGGTCGCCCGGCTTCGATCCGGCGCGTTCGCCCCATTCGCGGAGCTGGTCTTCGCTGAAGAATTTGCCGGCCGAGCTCTTGACGCCCCCGTTCTCCTCGAATTTTACCCAGATCAGACCTTTGGCGCCTACCTGCGGACGGCGTACGAAATCGGTCAGACCGTCGATCTGCTTACGGGTGTAGCCGGCGCATCCGGGCACATTGATGCCCACTGTCAGCTCGGCGTCGTCGGTCACGGCGAAGCCGCTCCCTTTGGCGAGATCTGTCAGCTCGACAAACTCCATGCCGAAACGGATGTCGGGCTTGTCGCTGCCGTAGCGGGCCATGGCATCGGCCCATGTGATGCGGGGGAAAGGATCGGTGAAGTCGATGTTCTTCACATATTTGAAGATATGCTTCACAAGACCCTCGAACATGCTGATCACGTCTTCCTGCTCGACAAACGACATCTCGCAGTCGATCTGTGTGAATTCAGGCTGACGGTCGGCGCGGAGGTCTTCGTCGCGGAAGCATTTGGCTATCTGGAAGTAACGGTCGAATCCCGACACCATCAGAAGCTGCTTGAAAAGCTGCGGCGACTGAGGCAGGGCGTAGAATTCACCCGGATTCATGCGCGAGGGAACGATGAAGTCGCGTGCGCCCTCGGGGGTGGATTTGACCAGGATCGGGGTCTCGACCTCAAGGAAATCCTGCGAGTCGAGATAGCGGCGTATCTCGAACGCCATCTTGTGGCGAAGCTCGAGGTTTGTGCGCACCGAAGGGCGGCGGAGGTCGAGATAACGGTATTTCATGCGTAGATCGTCGCCGCCGTCAGTGTTGTCCTCGATCGTGAAAGGGGGAATCTCGCTGCGGTTGAGTATCCGCAGTGAAGAGGCGATCACCTCGATGTCGCCCGTCGGGATATTGGCGTTCTTTGAGCTGCGCTCTGCCGCCTCTCCCTCTATCTGGACCACGAACTCGCGGCCGAGTCGGCTGGCCTGCTCGGCGAGTTCCGGATCTATCTCGTTACTGAAGACCACCTGGGTGATTCCGTAGCGGTCGCGGACGTCGACAAAAGTCATGCCGCCCATTTTGCGGGCTCTCTGAACCCAGCCGGCAAGCTTGACTTTCCTGCCGGCATCGGCAAGGCGAAGCTCGCCGCATGTCGTATCTCTGTACATATTGTCTTATATGGATATCCTCCGCACGCGTTCAGACGCGCGCATATTAAGCACGCAAAGTTACAAAATTTTTTCCGTACGTCAAAATTTATTTTAAGCAACGCCCTCCGCGGCGTACCGTCGTCGTGTGAGCCTGCGGCTGCGTCTGCCGACAACAAAACGGCCGCTCTCACGAGTGGCCGTTTTCGCGGCTATGTCTCCATAGCCATCCTTAACTTAATGAACAAAAATCTATCTTCTAACTTGCTTTGTTAACCATCCGAGATGGATTTTTGTTCAATGCCGTATTCGATATTAACATTATTTAACCGCAGTGAGTGCTTCCGCAAGGCTCGTGTCGGTCTCTGCCACCTTGCGGATCTCTCCGTAGACTCTGCGGGCGTAGGGGAGTGCCGCCAGATAGAATATCAGTCCGACCGGAGCCGCCCATTTCATTATGGAGCGCATCCGGCGCCCTGCAAACGGCCGCAGGATCCAGAGGGAGCGTGTCACCGGATAGCGGTCTATAGTGTCGATCACGCGCACGTCGCGCGAGTCGGAGAGGTACGCGGCGAGTCGGTCGGTCTGTTCGCCGATGCTGTCGATCGGTCTGGGGGCATATGTGCCGTTCCAGTATGCGGCATACGAGGGGCGGATTCTGTGGGAGGCGAGCCATGCTGTGGCGTCGATGTGAAGATTCTCGGTCATGGCCAGGGCGCGTCCGTGGTTCACATCGTAGATTATCACCTCTTTAAGTGTGACATGGCGTGTCTCGGGGAGTCCGAGGCGGCGTCTGATCCATTCTTTGTAAAGGTCGGGATTGAAGACCGACGAATCGTTCATGGCCTTGTATGTCACGAATATTCCGAGCGGCAGCAGGATGAATGTGGAGAGCCACATGCCCGGCCATACCACCCAGTGCCCGTCGCGTGCGAGTTTATAGCCTGTGTTGTCGATTATGTAATAGACAAGGAAGAGGAGCACCGAGATCACAAGCGGCGTTCCGAGTCCTCCCTTGCGGATGATCGCACCGAGTGGAGCGCCTATGAACAGGAAGATTATGCATGCCACCGACAGGGTGAATTTCTTGATCAGCTCGATCTGGTGACGCCGGAATCTCGCTTTCTCGTCGTTGAGCTGCATGGCGCGGAATTCGATCTCGCTGCGCCTCATCTTCACGGAGTTCGTAGCCGATGTGAAGGTTGCATCGAGTCTTGACTGCGGCAGGAGGGCAAGGAGCGAGTCGAGGTTGAGAGGCGGTAGTTTGGCGGCCGTCTGCTGTGACGCGGGTGTTGTCTCCGGCATGCCGGGAGCGGATGCCGTCAGGCCGGAGGGTACGGCCTCTTTTTCGGCAGACCGGTCTCCGGTTATGGCTCGTCCGAGCACCGGGAACACGGTCTGCTCGAATCCGATGCGTGTCTCGCGTCCGATCGAGTCGATACGCGTCTGCAGGGAGTCGATGGTCTGTCGCAGTTCCGACATGTTCTTGCCTACATACTGGTTGCGCATTCCCCCTTCGTCGAGACGGTTGAAGTTGTTGTCAAACGGTATCAGCACCTCCTTGTCGAGAAATGACTCTCGCCTGAAAGGCACGTTCCGGTCTGCGGTCTTCTGCTCCCGGAGGTTTTCGAACTGCTCCCCCTGCCAGAGATGCAGGTATAGATAGCGCAGGTCGCCGGTGAAGGCAAGCCTCGCAGAATCGGCCACAAGTATGGTGGAGTTGTCGCCTCCCTTCGACACGTCATAGATCATCACTCCGTGCAGGATGCCGCTCTCCTTGTCTTTTGACTTGACATAGAGGTTATAGCCGGGTATCTGGTCGTAGAACGCTCCCTCGGGTATCTCGAGTTCGGGCGACTTCTGCCGGGCCGAGAAAAGGAGGGTCCACATCTTGACCTGGGCGCGCGGAAGCACGTCGTTCTGGAAAAAGAACGCGCCGACGGCTATGGCAGATATCAGTATTATCAGCGGACTCATCGTCTTGACAAGCGACACGCCCGACGCCTTGATGGCCGTAAGTTCAGACTTCTCGCCGAGATTGCCGAATGTCATCAGGCTCGCCAGCAGTATGGCGAGAGGCAGAGCCATCGGCACCATGCTCAGAGCCGCGTAAAAGAAGAGCTCGCCCAAAAGTCCGACAGAAAGACCTTTGCCTACGAGGTCGTCGATATAACGCCACAGAAACTGCATCAGCACGATGAAGAGCACGATGAAGAAAGTCATCGCGAACAGCGGCAGGAAACTTTTTAATATGAAGAGATATAAGCGTTTGACTATTCTCATTTGTGGCGTGGCCGCAAGCCGTCGCGGCCGGTGGTGAAAGTTTTGGGTTGTAAAGTTAGAAATTTTTGGTCAGACACGGAAATTTTTTGTAATTTTGGGGAAACAAATAACTGAGTCCGTATATACTTAGTATTCCCGGGATATACTTAGTATTCCCGGGCCTATGCGGACTGCTACTTAAATCGAATATTATGACGTTGTTTGAAAGACTTACCAAGCGCGCGCAGGAAAACCGCAAGCGTCTGGTGCTTCCTGAGTCGTTGGAGCCCCGTACACTTCAGGCCGCCAACCGAGTTATTGAATCCGCGATTGCCGATGTCACCTTCATCGGCCGCCGCGACGAGGTCCTTGCCAAGGCATTCGAGCTTGGCCTTCCCTGCATCGAGAAGGCGTCGTTCGTCGATCCCGACGACACGGAGTATACCGAGCCTTATGCCGAACTTTTCAAGAAACTCCGCGAGAAAAAAGGTGTCACAATCGAACAGGCCCGCGAGCAGGTCCGCAATCCGCTATATCTCGGCTGCCTGATGATCAAGCGCGGCGATGCCGACGCGATGGTGGCCGGCGCGCTCAGCCCGACATCACACGTGCTTCGCGCGGCATTCCAGGTTCTCAAGACCAAACCCGGCATTTCCGTTGTAAGCGGGGCTTTCATAATGCTGCTGCCCGAGAACTGTCCTTTCGGCGACGAGGGTATGCTTGTTTTCGCCGACTGCGCTGTCGTGCCCGATCCGACGGCCGAGGAACTCGCCCAGATCGCCGTGGCCACGGCCCGCACAACCCGCGACATCGCAGGCCTTGAGCCGCGTGTGGCCATGTGCAGCTTCTCGACCAAGGGGAGCGCGACCCACGAGCGCATCGACAAGGTCATCGAGGCCACACGTCTCGCCCGCGAGATGGAACCCTCGCTGCTCATCGACGGCGAACTGCAGTCTGACGCCGCCATCGTTCCCGCCGTTGGCAACATGAAGGCTCCCGGCAGCCCGGTGGCAGGCCGCGCCAACACGCTGATATTCCCCTCGCTCGAAGTCGGCAACATCGCCTATAAACTCGTGCAGCGTCTCGCCGGAGCCGGCGCGGTCGGTCCGATCCTCCAGGGACTCGCAGCCCCGGTCAACGACCTCTCGCGCGGCGCAACGGTCGATGATATCGTCAACACTATAATCGTGACCTGCAACCAGGCCATCTGACAAACCTCATACTTTTCATCATGAAGATACTGGTTCTTAACAATGGCAGCTCAAGCGTGAAATACAAACTCATCGACAGCTGCTCTAAAGAAGTGCTCGCCGAAGGCGGCGTGGAGAAGATCGGCCTTCCCGACTCATTTATAAAATTCAAGCTCGCCGACGGAAGCAAAGAGACTGTTGTCGTGCCGATGCCCGACCATAAGGAGGCCATCCGTCAGGTCTTCAAGGTGCTCACAGATCCTGAAAAGGGTGTGATCGGCAGCCTTGACGAGATCGAGGCGGTGGGTCACCGTGTGGTGCATGGCATGGAATACTTCAACAAGTCCGTGCTCATCACACCCGAGGTGATCGAGAAGGTCAAGGAGTGCTATCCCGTGGCGCCCCTGCATAATCCGGCCAACATCATCGGCATCGAGGCGATTCTGGAGCTTCTTCCCGGCGTTCCGCAGGTAGGCGTGTTCGACACCGCTTTCCACCAGACAATGCCGGCCGAGGCATACATGTACGCCCTTCCCTACGAGGCTTATGAGAAGTATGGCGTGCGCCGTTACGGATTCCACGGCACAAGCCACCGCTATGTGTCGCGTCGCGCGTGCGAGTTTCTCGGCATAAGCCAGGAGGGCACGAAGATGATCACCTGCCACATAGGCAACGGCGGCAGCATAACCGCCGTGCTCGACGGCAAGAGCATCGACACCTCGATGGGTCTCACGCCGACAGAGGGGCTCATGATGGGAACCCGCGTGGGCGATGTCGATCCGGGCGCGCTCGTTTATCTGATGGAGCGCACGGGCATGGATGCCGCCGCGCTCTCGAAGATGATCAACAAGGAGAGTGGTGTGCTCGGTGTCAGCGGAGTCTCCAACGACATGCGCGACATCGAGGCCGGAATCGCACGTGGCGACGAACGCTCCAAGCTCGTAATGGCCATGTATGAATACCGCATCCTTAAATATATAGGAGCCTACGCGGCCGTCCTCGACGGTGTCGACGTGATAGTCTTCACAGGCGGTGTGGGCGAGAACCAGACCGGCACACGCGAGAAGATCTGCCGTCACCTCGGATATCTCGGAGTCACATTCGACGCCGAGGCCAACAAGGTGCGCGGAGAAGAGATCGTCATCTCCGGCCCCGACTCGAAGGTGAAGGTGGTGGTCATTCCGACCGACGAGGAACTTATGATCGCGCAGGATACTGCCGAAATCGTGGGCGACAGATGCTGAGCGCGTTAGCCTCCGTCCTGCCCTGCGCTGTGGTGTGGAACGCCGACCCCGTCATCTTCTCGCTCGGTCCGCTGTCGGTGAGATGGTACGGTCTGGCGTTTGCCATCGGGTTCACCGTGGGCTACGCCCTTGTGTCGCGGATGTTCCGTCACGAGGGCGCCCCCGAGCGCTGGCTCGGAAGTCTGCTCATATATGTGGTGGTGGCCACGGTTGTAGGCGCGCGTCTCGGACATGTCTTCTTCTACGAGTGGGACTACTATTCGGCCCATCCCGAAAAGATACTGCGAATATGGGAAGGGGGTCTTGCCAGCCACGGCGGCACGATTGCGCTCATCATCGCCCTTTTCATCTGGTCATGGTGCGTGAGCCGCAAGCCGGCCTCATGGGTGTTCGACAAGATCGTCATAGCCATCGCGTTTGTCGGCGGTCTGATACGCCTCGGCAACCTGATGAACAGTGAGATCTACGGAGGCCCGACCTCGCTGCCATGGGGATTCATCTTCGTGCGCGACGGTCAGACTGTTCCGGCGCATCCCACGCAGATCTACGAGGCGTTATGCTACTTCCTGCTTTTCGTCGTGCTCATGTGGATGTACTGGAAGCGCAATGCGCAGGAGCGGCCCTGGCTGATCACCGGCGTGTTCTTCCTCGGCATCTTCGTGCCCCGTTTTCTGATAGAATACGTCAAGAACGTCCAGGTTGAATCTGAATACCGCATGATAGCCGAATACGGCATGAATATGGGGCAGATGCTCAGCATCCCCTTCATCCTGATCGGAGTCGCGCTGATCATATGGTCCATGAGCCGTCCGCGTCAGCATTTCAAATTCCCCGACCGCTTCGCCGACGAGGAGAAGCCCGCTTCCACTCCGAAGCGATAACTCCGGCAATGATTACATCAGTCCCCGCCCGGCGCGATGTCACTGACATCCGCCCGGCGGGGACTGCTGTTATGGAGTAATGAGAGTGGAACGGCGGTGAGGCGACGGTTTGTTGCTGTCGGCGTCCCGGAGGTAGGCCGCTCCCGGTCCGGTCGCACGTTGTCTGTTTTTGTCTGATTTGGCAGGCGGCGGTCAGGAGAGGATCGCGAGCACGCGGTGCAGGGCGGCGATGAAGGCGTCGACCTCCTCGCGGGTGTTGTAGACGGCAAACGAGGCGCGGACCGTTCCCGGAACTCCGAGCCGATCCATCAGCGGCTGGGCGCAGTGGTGGCCGGTGCGGACGGCCACCCCCATGCGGTCGAGTAGCAGGCCGAGGTCGTAGTTGTGTATGTCGCCGACGTTGAACGAGATCACTGCCGATTTGCCGGGTGCCGTGCCGTATATCTTCAGACGATCGATCTCCCGGAGTCTGCCGGTGGCGTACTCAAGAAGTTCATGCTCATGGCGGGCGATGTTCTCCAGTCCGACGCGTTCGATGAAGTCGAGTGCCGACGCAAATGCGGCGATTCCCACGAAATCGGGCGTGCCGGCCTCGAACTTGAACGGCAGGTCGGCGAAGGTGGTGTGCTCGAACGATACGTGTCTGATCATCTCCCCGCCCCCCTGATAGGGAGGCATCTCCTCAAGGATGCTCCGGCGTCCGTATAGCACGCCGACGCCCGTCGGACCATACATTTTGTGCGAAGAGAAGGCGTAGAAATCGCAGTCAAGGTCGCGCACGTCTATGGGGAGGTGGGGTGAGGCCTGGGCGCCGTCGATCAGCACCGGCACGCCGTGGGAATGCGCTATGGCGGTCATCTCCCTGACCGGGTTGACGGTGCCGAGCACATTGCTGACATGACAGAATGCCGCCATGACCGTGCGGCTGTTGAAAAGGGAGCGGTAGCTGTCGAGGTCGATCTCCCCGCGGTCGTTGATCTCGGCCACACGGATGCGTATGTCGGCATGGCTGCGCAGCAGCTGCCAGGGCACGATGTCGGCGTGATGCTCCATGACCGTGAGCACGATCTCGTCGCCGTCGCGGAAACGCTGTCCGTAAGATGCCGCCACGAGGTTGATCGCCTCGGTCGTGCCGCGGGTGAAGATCACCTCCTCCGGCTCGGCGGCGTTGATATATTTCTGCACGCGGCGGCGCGTGGCCTCCTGCAGGTCGGTGGCCTCCTGCGACAGGGTGTGTACACCCCGGTGCACGTTGGCTTTGGTCGAGGTGTACATGCGGGTGATCGCGTCGGTCACCTCGCGCGGCGTCTGCGACGTCGCCGTGTTGTCGAGATATATGAGCGGGCGGCCGTTGACCTCCCGCTCCAGAATGGGAAACTCCCTGCGTATTGCGGCTATATCCATTGCCATCGTGGTCATTTATTGCATTTGCCGGCCGCGCACTGTCGGCCGCAGGCAGTCTCCATGCCGGCGAAGCGTCGTTCGGCGAGCATGTGCAGACGGTCGCGCAGCGACGGCACGTCGACTGCGGCTATCACATCCGACATGAATGCCTGGCGCAGCAGCAGTCGCGCCTCGGCCTCGGTCAGGCCGCGCGTGCGCATGTAGAACACCTGCATCGGGTCGAGCTGGCCTATGGCGCAGCCGTGCGAGCACTTCACGTCATCGTTGTATATCTCAAGCTGGGGTTTCGAGTTCATGCGTGCCTCAGGGCTTCCCACAAGGTTGCGGTTGGCCTGGTATGCCTCGGTGCCGACGGCCCCCGGAGCCACATGTATGCGGCCTGTGAACGCGCCCGAGGCCGAGTCGTCGACGGTGAACTTGAACAGCTCGTCGCTCTTGCATCGCGGCACGGCATGGTCGATGTGCGTGTAGGTCGAGATGACGCGCTCCTTGTCTTCGATGCCCATGCCGTAGAGCCGCAGCCCGGCGTTTTCTCCCTCGAAGCGGCAGTGATACTCATTGCGCGTCGTGCCGTTGAAGAGAGTCATGCCGTCGATGTTGACGCTCGATGCCTCCTGCTGGCGCAAGTAGAGGGTCGACAGGCGCGATGTCTTGCGCGATGACTCCTCGATGTGGCAGTAGTCGAAGCGGGCTCGTCTGCCCACATGGATCTCTACGGTCTCGAGTGCGAGCATATCAAGGTCGTCGCGCTGTGTGTGGTCGCATGCCACAAGTTTGCATTCGGCCTCGTCCTCGATTATGACGAGCATCCGGCGCACAGCCATGAGCGGTGCCGTGCCGGTCAGGATGTTGACAAGTTGCAGCGGGCGTTCGAGGCGCACGCCCCGGCGCACGCGCAGGTAGAGACCGTCCTGGGCGAGCAGCGTGTCGAGAGCCACGACCGGATTGCCGGGATCGGCGATGCGGCCGTAATACTCAGCCACCTCGGCGGGGGAGAGACGCGCGAATTCGCGCAGACTGCCCACGTCGACGCCGTCGGGCAGAGAGTCATAGGCGTCGGTCGCGGCGGCGAAAGTGTCGTTGACGTTCATCATCACCGACTGTGACGCAAGCGGCACGTCGCAGCGGAATGTCATGCCCGGATCAAATTCTATCGGGGCCTTGCGCAGGTTGATGCCATAGTCGGGGGCGAGCATCGCCCCGGGGTCGATGTTCTCGAAGTTCTCGTCGCCGCGCGCGGGGAGAGTCATCCCCTCAAGCCGCCTGAAAGCGTCGTCGCGCAGGGCGTTGAGCACGGGCGCGCCGTTTGCGTCGATCTCGTCGCGGTGCGAGCGGTATAATTCCAGATATTGTTCCAGCGGATTCATAATTACATCATCAGTTCGTGTCGGAGCCGTGTGTGCCGTCGGCTCATTCGGGGTTCTCCTCCTTGATCCAGTCGTAGCCGCGCTCCTCCAGTTCGAGGGCCAGCTCCGGGCCGCCGGTGCGCACTATGCGGCCTTTGTAGAGTATGTGCACGAAGTCCGGACGTATGTAGTCGAGCAGACGCTGGTAGTGAGTTATGACGATCGTCGCGTTGTTCTCGGTCTTGAGCTTGTTGACACCCTCGGCCACTACGCGCAGGGCGTCTATGTCGAGACCGGAGTCGGTCTCGTCGAGTATCGACAGGCGCGGTTCGAGCACAGCCATCTGGAAGATCTCGTTGCGCTTCTTCTCGCCGCCAGAGAATCCCTCGTTGACCGAGCGCGAGGCGAGCTTGTTGTCAAGCTCGACCACGGCGCGCTTCTCGCGCATCATCTTCAGAAACTCGGTGGCGGTCATCGGCGGCTGGTTGAAGTATTCGCGCTTGGCGTTGACGGCGGCACGCATGAAGTTGACCATCGACACTCCCGGTATCTCCACGGGATACTGGAAACCGAGGAACACCCCTTCATGGCTGCGCACCTCCGGCTCCATGGCAAGCAGGTCCTTGCCGTAGAACTCCACGCTTCCCGAGGTGGGCGTGTATGCCGGGTTGCCTGCCAGAACCATCGACAGGGTGGATTTGCCGGACCCGTTGGGTCCCATTATGGCGTGCACCTCTCCGGGGCGTACCTCCAGATTGATGCCGCGAAGGATCTCGCGGCCGTTTATCTCCGCGTGAAGATCAGTGACTTTTAACATGTTTCTTTCCGATAATTTCAGGTTGTCAGTTGAAACGGGCGTGCCCCGGGCGTGTGTTCCGACGCGCGGCTTTCCGGATTTGGCACACTCATTCTAAAAAGTAAAACACGCCCCGGGCGTGTTTTATTTTTCATTCACGATATTTTTTTGGCTTCTTCGAGCTGCACGCGGTGGAAAAGTTCCTCCACATCCTCGCCGCCGAGCAGCGACGGGGCGAGCAGCATCACCTCGCCGACTGCGTTGCCATCGTCGGAACGCGCCGATTTCAGCAGTATCGATCCCGGGTTGAGGGCGAGCAGGAAATTGTAGGCTATCGACACGAGGAGCAGGCAGCGGAACAGTCCGTAGAGTCCCCCTCCGAGATTGTCGAGAATAGTGCGGTCGTCGCGGTGCAGCACTTTTCCCAGAAATCCGGTCACGGTTGCGAATATCATATAGACCGAGCAGAACACCAGTGTGGTCGACAGCGTGTCGTAGACGAACCGCTCGCAGACCTCACCGTGGACCGAGGGGAAGGCGCCGTAGAGCACTCCATAAAGCCCGGGGGCGAGTATGCGCGTGCATATTATGCCGAACGCCATGCCGATCACAGAGGGTGTCTGGCGGGCGAGTCCGCGCCTGAACCCCCATATGGCTCCGGCGGCGGCGGCGAGCAGCACGATCAGGTGGTAGAGCATAGCAGCACCACGGCACTCGCCGATATTCCCTCCTCGCGCCCCTCGAATCCGAGGCGTTCGGTGGTTGTGGCCTTTACTGATATGCGCGATGTGTCGGCTCCGGTCACTTCGGCGAGCGAGCGCCTCATCTCCTCGATATAGGGTGCGAGCCGCGGCCGCTGTGCCATTATGGTCACGTCGGCGTTGCCGAGCCGGTAGCCGTGCGAGGCCATGAGGGCGCACACTTGCGCGAGCAGTTTCCGGGAGTCGATACCCTTGTAGGCGGGATCCGTGTCGGGGAAGTGCTTGCCGATGTCGCCGAGGGCGAGCGCGCCGAGCAACGCGTCGCAGAGGGCGTGGATCGCCACATCGGCGTCGCTGTGGCCGTCGAGCCCGAGGGAGTGGGCCACTTTCACGCCGCAGAGCCATAGCTCGCGCCCTTCGGTGAGCCTGTGCACGTCATATCCCTGTCCGATTCTTATCATGGTCAAATCTTGTTACTCTACTGTTGTTTCCGGAGATATTCCATATTCGGCAATGATTCTCTCAATGTCTTTTTTGAGTTGCGGAATATGGCGTATTACCAGACTCCAAAGAAATTCGGGTTTCACAGAATCGTATCCATGTATAATGCGATTGCGTGTGTCAATCACCGCTTTTGCATTTGGTAATGGAAAATCACGCTGGATTTTTAGAATACGGTTTATGGCTTCTCCCATTATCTCCGCTTTTCTCTCGACAGCACTTCTGCGCAGATAGTCCTTTTCAAAGACATCGTAACGCATTTGATAGCCTGTAAAGTAACTTTCCACCTCATCAATGGCCCGCTTGACATCGTAGATGTAAACTGCAATATAATCATCCATATATCAACTGCTTTTTCTTGTCTACCAATGCTTTGAAGATTGGGTTGAGGTTTTTGCCGTATTCTATCAGATCCACCTTGCGATTGAACAACCGCTCCAATGAATACTTCAGATCGAAATAGTTGCCGAAATAATCGAATGTATCATGGTCTGTCGGTTCAAAATCCACAAGTAAATCCACATCGCTTTGGTCATTGAATCTGTCTGTCAGAATAGAGCCGAAAACAGCAAGTGTCTTGACCTTATGCTTGCGGCACAAGTCAATGATACGTTGCAGATTCAATTCAATCAGTTTCATAGAGGTTTTAGCGAAGATCTTAGGTTACTTTCTGCGGCGGCCCATCAGGTCGCGCAGGCCGTCCATGTCGAACGACAGGGTGAAGCGAAGTGTCTGGTCGAGAGGGGAGTTCTGCGCGGTCGCCAGCATGTAGGAGGCGTCGAGCTGAACGACGTTGAGCGAGAAGCCGGCACCGAAGGCGAAGTATGACCGGCCTCCCTTGTTGGGATGCTCATAGTTGTAGCCGGCGCGGAGGAAGAACTGCTGGTTGTAGTTGTATTCGGCGCCGAGCGAGAACTGTATCTCCTGAAGCTCCTCCTTGAATCCGCCCGGGGCGTCGTTGAAGCTCTTGAATATGCCGGTGATCGGCGACATGGAGTTCCACGTGTCGTATGCCTCCCAGTATGCGTCCTGCCCCTCCTGTGTCTCCATGTCGAAGTCTTTGGGACGCGGCTTGGTCGGCACGAGCAGCTTGTTGAGGTCGAGTCCGATGCCGAGGGTATGGTAGTCGGCGAGCGGAAACATGAAGTTCATGCCCAGACGCAGGTTGGTGGGGAGGAAGGCGTTGGTCACGCCGTTGTCGTTGCTGACTTTCGTACCGATGTTGGATATGTCGAAGCCCCACGAGAACTGGCATTCGTTGCGTCCGATCATCGGGAAGGTGGTGAAATATCCCGACAGGTCGACCGAGAACGCCGAGGCGGCGTTGAACTGCTCGCCGGTCGTGGTGTCCTGATACGACAGGTCTGAAAGGATGTAGCGCAGCACAACGCCCATCGAGAACTTCTCCGACAGCTTGCGCGAGTATCCGAGGTCGAACGCGAATTCATAGGGGTTGATGGTCTGCGCGTTCACTCCGTCGCCTTCATATCCGCCGGTGGTCACCTCGCCGAGCGAGAAGTAGCGGAACGAGGCCGAGATCGCCTGGTTGTCGCCGCTGCCGAGCTTCCAGTAGCCCGACAGGTCGGCAAGAAAGATGTCGTTGACGATCTTGCGGAGCCATGGGGTGTACGACAGCGCAAGTCCTCCCTGCGAGTATGCGAACGCATATTTCGACGGGTTCCAGAACTGCGAGTTCATGTCGGGGTCTGTGGCGGCGCCGAGGTTACCCATGCCGCTTCCGCGGGCGTCGGGAGTGATGCTCAGAGTGGTGACACCGGTGTTGACGGGATTGAACTCGTTGTCTTTTATGTCGTTTTGTGCCGATGCGGCGGCGGCTGAGCCGAGCAGCATGAGCGCCGATATCCTTATTGTTTTCTTCATCATGAGTTTCTTAGTCGATTACTGTGAATTCCACCCAGTTCGAGTAGACTCTCGCGCCAAGCGCGGAGTCGCATCTTACGGCTGCGCGGTACGTTCCGGGCGCGAGTTCCGATGTGTCGCATGTAGCCGAGTCAGTGTCGGCGTCGTTCTCGGCCACGATGTTGCCGTCGCGGTCGCTGATTACGAGGCGGAGCGGAAACTCTCCGTTGCCGGCAATGGTGAACGCGATCATGTCGATGGCTGTGGTGCGGTCGGCTGTGAGGCGCAGCGGCGAGCGTTCGGCAATCGCGAACTTGAGCACCTGCGGCTGCGATTTGTTGCCGGCTATGTCGGTGGCGTAATATGTGGCGGTGTGCAGACCTGTGCCCAGGCGCGACACTCCGATCGCGGTCGAGTATGAGGGTACGGTAGTGCCTGAGCTGTATTCATGCGCCACGTTGAGCGGCGTGCCGTCGATGTTGAGATATATGCCCGCACCGTCGCCGATACCGGGCAGCATCGCTGTGTCGTCAGAAGCACTGACAGAGAGGGTCTGGAGGCCTGCGTCGAATGTCAGTGTGACTGTCGGTGCGGTCTCGTCGCGCAGGGAGTCATCGCCGGGCTCCGAGCCTGTCTCGGCGAGCATAACCTCGGCTATGCCCGATGTGCCGAGCTTCGATGCCGGGTCGTAGGCGCCGGCCATAAGGGGAAGCGAGGCGGAGCCCCCGGCCGCCGGCATGTAGACGGAGCAATTGTCGGGCAGCGGAATGCGCACGGTGAACTCTCCATCTTTCACCTCGGCCTTTACAGTCTGGAGTCTGAAGTCGTTGTAGGGTATCTCCTCGCGGATCACCACCGGATTGCCCTTGGCGTCAGTACCCATCGTGGCGGGAATGCTCTGTCTGGGAGCCATGAGTTTGAGCGTCACGAATCCGTTGTAGTCGGTCAGCGTGCTCTCGCCGTTTCCTGTCACACGGCCTTTCACCTCGGCGATCTCTCCGGGGCAATATGCCCTGTCGGGCACTGTAAGCTCGATCTTGCCCAGAGCCACGGGAATCGGAAGCCCGGGGTCGCCGATCAGCATGTAGTCGATTTCCGAGGAGTTGATCGTGCGGTCTTTCGAACGGGCGAAAACCTCTCCGATTGTCGGCGTTGATGTGCGGCGGTTATTGTCCTGGTCTATGAAGAGAGAGTTGACGAAATTGCGTGCGAGGTTGTCGTTCTCATTCGACATCACGGTGCGTGTGGCACAGATCGAACCGATGAAGCCGCGTTTGGCGCGTATCACGGCCATGTCGCCGATGCCGTGCTCGCTGTTGTCGGGGCGGCAGAGGTCGCATGCGGCCATGAACACGAAACCGAGCTCCGGGTTGGTTGCGGCCACCACGTCCTTCACTGCGAGTCCCGACATGCCGCCGCTTCCGGCATGTCCGTAATATGTGGTAAGCAGTTTGCCCGACTGCAGCAGGTCGTGGATCTGCTGGTTGGCCTTGTCGGCGCCGAGGGCGTCGATCCAGATGGTGCGCTGCGCGAATTCAGAGTCCTGCTCGCTCACAAGGGTCTGGATGAGAGTGCCGAGGCGTATGGCCTGGTTGTCGTGCAGGTTGGCGTCGCCGGCGCAGGCTATGGTCATCGTCTCGTTGACGAGGCCGGAGAAGTCTTCTTTCTCGAGATACTCCTTGATCTTCGACACCATGAGCTCTCCCTCCTCGGAACTGTTGATCGGCAGCACGCCGACGCCCACCGATATCGGGGCGTTCTCGATGTTGTCAGGATAAGTCACGCGGTCTGACATCACTCCGTAGTAGTCCATCACGCAGTCGGGCATGTTCGAGAGGTTTGCCTTGGGCTGCTGGTAGGCTATGTGGCCTTCGGAGGTGCGGCCTGACTGGCGAACGTCGCGGTAGTCGCCATATATGGGTCCGACGAACAGTACATTTTTCAGCTGTCGCCCGGGGCTCTGATAGAGCATCTTGGCGAGCATCCTGTATGCCATCGGGTCGGGGGTTCCCGATGAGAACTCGTTGTAGACGATCTGCGGGGTGACCACCGCCACCTTGTCGCCGAGATGGCTTGTGTGGAGGTCGGCTATGCGGCGGGCATACGGTTCCATGTCGCAGGTGGTGAAGATCAGCAAGTCGGCTCCTTCGGCTCCGAGTGCATGCAGATCCTGGTTGTCTACGCGGGACCAGTCGAAGCCGATCTGTTTCTGGGGCTTCGAGGGGTCGAACACTACTGCCTCGCAGCGTCCCGTGTAGTCGTGATACATGAATCCCCCTTCTGTATCGAGGGCTTCGGGAGCCTTTTGGTCAGTGACGTCCCATGCAACCGAACCTGCCGGCACCGGGTGCTTCCATACCTGATAGGTGGTCGAGCGGAAACCTATATACTGCTGGCTGAAGTTCGGGTCGCCTATGGCGTATTCAAGCGACATCGGATATGTCAGGGTCCAGTAGTCGAGACCCAGCGACTGCGATGTCGGGTAAGCTCCCGAGACCGTAAAACTCAGTGTGCCGGTGCCGATATGGTTGGCATCGACAGTAAGCTTTAGTGTTGACAGCACGTTCTCGAACGAGTATATCTTGCTGTCCGTCCGGTTGAGTGTCCATGTGCGCGAGCCTCCGAGCTTCACTGTCAGGTCGCCGGCCTGTTTGGCCATGACCGCCACGTCGGAGATGATCGTGCATTTGTTGTCGGTCGTCACGTAGGGGGCGCTGATGTCGAACTTCACGGGCGCGCCGACTTTGAGCTGCTCGCCCCAGAATGTCTGACCGGCATAGAAATCGCCCTGTATCAGGTCTTTCTCATGATATAGGAAGGCGTAGCCGCTTGCGACCTGTTTTGCCGATTCCTTCTCCTCGACCGGATGCGACGGCACGGTTTCTGCCGGGTGAGAGTCTGTCAGGAAGTAGAAGGCGCGCTCCGAATATACGCTTTTCGATTCCCGGATATGTTCGGCGGTGAGAGTAGTGCCGTAGCCTGTCACCTTGAAAGTTATCTTCTCGGGTCCCTCGCCATAGAAAAACAGTTTGTTGTCGGAGTGCATCACTCTGACGGGCTGTATGTTGTCTTCCACCTGACGAGTCCCGTTGTTGGCTGTGAAATTCACCGGGCGCTGCGTGCCGGGCTGGCCGTAGACGGCCACCGTCTCAGGGTTGCTGAAGCCCATGGCGCGGAGCTGGGCGTAAGAGATTTCATATACACCGGTCTCGCCGATCGAGAAGCGCACCCATTTGCCCGTGGCAAGCGGGGTGGTTTCGGAGAATTCGTATGTCGTGTAAACAGGAAGGTTGGCTGCCTCCGCCGCCGGTGTGAGCGACACAAGCAGAAGCGCGGCTGCGGCTGTCAGTTTATTTCTCATCGTATGTTTATGTCAATCAGTTTCATGTTGTGTGCGGCGTCTGTGGCCTCGATCCTCATTCCGGGAGAGAGAGTTATCCCTTCGGCAGGGAGGCCGGCCAGTATCAGGTCGCCGTTTTTCAGGGTGTTGTCGGCGCTGATGGCCTCCGTGAGGCGGTCTGCCTGAAGACGGAGCAGCGCGGTGTCGTATGTCAGGGTCTGGCCGCCGAATCCGATTTCGGTCGGGCCGTATTCTATAAACGTTTCAATCGGCGTCAAATTGCCAAGCATGCAGCTTCTGTCGAACGATGTGGCGGCTGTCCAGGGCATTCCGGCGCGGCGCGCCTCTCTGAGACGGTTGGCGGCCACTACGGCCACTGCTATCGTCGCGGCGTCGATATATCTGTGCGCGAAGCGCGCGGCGATGCTTTTGCCGAGTCGGCCGATGCGGTAGCATACGCTCGGAAAGGCTATGTATTCAGTGTCGGAGTCGGGCACGAAAAACGGGTTGCCGCTTCTGAGCACCGATGAGTCGGGCATCTCGTACCAGCACACTGGGCCTTCGCCCATCAGCGCGCCGGGATTCTCTTCGCCGTAGTTGTGTATGACTGCGAATATCTTCATTCTGTCTGATTTGTGGGATGGGGTCTAAGATTGCTGGCCTGTCGAGTCGAGTCGTGTGAAAATCAGGGCGAGGTGGGCGTAGATCGACGTGTTGGCCATGACCACACCCTCGGCTACCTTGACCCGGTAGGGGGTGAAGTTCCAGATCGCCTTTATTCCCGCGCCGATGGCGATGTCGGCCGATTCCTGCGCCACTTCGGGTGGCACCGTGAGGATGGCGATCTCTGCCGGGTCGGTGCGCATCGCGGCGTATATCTCGTCGATGTGCCTGATCGGCACCCCGAGGTCCTCGCGGGCGATTACGTCGGGGCAGACGTCGAAACCGGCTGTGATCTCCAGTCCGTAGTTCGAGAGTCCGGAGTCGCGTATCAGTGCCTTTCCGAGACTTCCGGCTCCGATCACATAAGCCTTGTGCGATCGCGAGAAGCCGAGAAATTCGCTCAGGGCCCGGGCCAGGTCGTCGACTTCGTAGCCTATGCGGGTGCGCCCTTTCACGCCGAGAAACGACAGGTCTTTGGCGATCTGCGAGGCATCGACGCTCAGTGCTTTCGATATGCGGGTCGACGAGACGTGTCTGACGCGCTTGTTGCGGAGTATCTCGACATAGGCCAGATACCAGGGCAGGCGTCTGAGCGTCGGTTCGGGCAGGATGATGCTGTGAAGCTGGTTCATTGTGCGGATACGGCGATTTTCTTCGATTTGGCTCCGCTTGTGCCCTCGGGGGTTTCGAGTGTGGCGCGGTATATATATATGCCTCGCGGCACGCGGTTGCCGCCCGAGTCGGTCATGTCCCATGTGGTGTTGATCACGCTCTCGAGGTCGCTGCTCAGGGTCTGGTCGGTTCCCCATATGCGGCGTCCTGCCAGGTCGTAGATGCCGAGGTCGCACTTGAGCGCGGTGTTCGGGCGGTCGGTCATGATGCGGAACACTACCGATTCGTTCGCGGCGTCGGTGATGGCGGTGATGTCGTAGATGACCGGATCGACCAGTGCGCCTACGTTTATCTCGATCGAGGCTTTCGACACGTTGTTGGCGTTGTCCCACGCGGTGAGCGTCAGGGTGTGGCGACCGGGTGTGATGTTGTCGATCGGATATACGAGTGTTCCGGTGTCGGGGTCAGAGGGATCCTGCTCGAAATATGAGCTGAGGCCGTTGTGGTGGTCGCTGTCGTCGATGGTCAGCACAAGCGAGTGGCCGATTCCCGACTGCGATATGTTGATGCCCGACTCGTCGCGGAGCCGCGCGAACACTACCGGACTTGAGTTGATCACCGCCCCCTCTGTCAGGGCCGGACTGTTCACGTAGAAGTATTCTATCTCGGGTCCCTCGGTATCGGTCACGTCTGAGTCGTCGTATCCGTACACGTACAGTTTCTCGCAGGCGCCGTTGGCCTCGACGCCGCTGTCGCTCCAGGCGTAGCATGAGATCAGCGCCGGGCTGTAGTTGCCCTGGATCTCGGGGGGCACGCGGAGCACTGCCTGCCATCGGCCCCCCTTCACCTCGGCGTTGGCTGCGGCGAGGCGGCGGTCGCGGTCGTTGTATGTCTTCACTACGCCGCTCGATCCCTGTCCGAGGGTGGTGATTATTCTTTCGGCGTCATAGAGCTGCAGGTTGACGGTGCCGTTGAAATCTGTCATGACCTCGCCGCGGTCGTCGGTGATCTCTCCTTCGAGTGTCACGGTGGTCATGGCGGGGAGTTCGGGGTAGCTGCCGGCTTCGAGCGAGGCGGTCTCGGTTCCGTTTATGCGCGATACTTTCACGTTGAGGCTTCCGCCCGGAATCCGCAGCGCCGGATCGCCCATGAATGCGTAGCGGAGTTTGTTGCTGTCGGAGGTGGAGTCGACGTAGTTGTTTTTGCCGCGCACGTAGACGTCGCCGAATGTGCGCGGTGTGCCGTCGGTGTCGCGGGCGAACATCTCCTTCATCGTGAAGTTGTTGAGGTGGCCGTTGTTGGTGATGAGCACGGTGCGGGTGGCGACCATCATGCCGATCACTCCGGCGTCGGGGTTGAGCATCAGCAGCTCGCCGCCGCTCTGTGTCGGCTCGTCCCAGTATGCGAAGCCGCATGTGGCGGCATAGATGAACATAAGGTTCTTGTTGGCCATCGATTTGATGCTCTCCCAGTCCCACAGGTGCTCGTGCCCCCAGCCCACGGCGCTGGCATGGCCGATATAGTCGGTCAGCATCACGCCGTCGTTGTAGTTGCGGAGCATCCGCTCTGTGGCCTGCGGATATGTTGCGCCGATGCCGGTCATCACGCGGGGGTAGGAGTCGAGATAGAGACGGTCGTAGAGATACGACGAGCCGTTGCCGGCAGAGCGGAGCAGACCGTAGACGCTCTGCGCCTGGTTGAAGTGCTGCCCGTTGTCGTCGTCGTCGGCTATGAGCATCACTTTGTTGCGCCACGGGCCGTAGACAGGTTCCTTGACGTATTTCTCTACCTTCGCGGCCATGTCGAGCGATTCCTGAGCCGAGGTCACGGGGAAGCGGCCCACGGCCACGCGCATGTAGCTGCGCGACATGTTGAAGCCTGATTCGGTCACGTCGTCGAGCATCGCTATTATGTCGTCGGTGCTGTATGATTCCGATTCTCTCAGACCGCTGTAGCTCTGCCATATCGGCATGGGCGTGAACCCTGCGGTCTTCGATGTCGACGACACCATCTTGTTGTCGTGCAGCGGTTTCCCCATCAGTATGCAGTATTGCAGCTTGTGTCCGTCGCCGCTCTCGCCGCGGTCATACCACATCTTGAGCAGGCGGCGGAACGCCATGACGTCTCTCTTGCCGCCCGAGAACTCGTTGTAGACAGGGTCGGTGTCGAGCACGGCCACGCGCATGCCGTCGTGTTCGGTGTGAAGCGCGGCCAGACGCTCGGCTCCCGCGCGGTATTCGGGCAGGGTGATGATCACCATGTCGGGTGTATCCATGCCGTGAATGTCCTGGTTGGCGATGTTGCCGGTCACGGTGACTCCCTGCGCCACGCTCTCGGGGTTGAAGGCCACGAACTCGCGGTAGCCTCCCTGCGCCACTGTGAATGAAGCCTTGTCGCCGCTCAGCGTGTAGTCCACCTCAAGCGGGCGCGCCGGATCGGTGACATCCCAGATTACGGTCTCGCCCGAGCAGCCCGACAGGGTGAAGCCCTCGCCGGCGTCGAGGTCGGCGTAGAAGTGGAGCGAGCCCTGGCTGAGGGCTGTCTTGCGGTTGTAGAAAAGTTCGATATAGTCGAGACGCGCCGTGAAGAGCACTCCTCCGTAGGTGAAGTCTATGCCGAGGTCAAGGCTTCCGTCGAGACCCTCGATCTCCTTTATCGTGCCCTCTTTCGACAGCGAGCCGCCGTTGATCTTGCAGTAGATCGCCATGTCGGTGGTGGCTGTTATGTTGTCGCGGCTCGAGGCCGGAAGCTGCGTGCCGTTGGCGGTGAAGGCCAGAGAGCATGCTCCGGTGGCCTTGGCGGCGAAACGCACGAAGGCCGTGGCCTTGTCGTCGGCCATGTCGGGAAGGGTGAAGCGGAATGTCTGCGATTTTTTCGAGCGGAAGTCTTCGCCATATATCTGGCATCCCGAGGGGCCTGCGGCCTCGAGCTCCTGCTCGTGAACCATGCGCTCGGTGAAGACCGTGCGGCAGTCGGCGGCCTGTGCTGCCGATGTCGCGGCTTTGCCGACCGAAGTGTCGGCCACGGGCACGTCGCTCAGAAAGTAATATGTCTCGTCGCAGTACGGGTGTATGGTGTGGGCGTAGGGAGTGTCGTTCCCTACAGCCCATGTGTTGTTGCCGACCGAGAAGAATACCGTTCCTTTCGATGTCCTCACGCTTGGCAGCAGGGGCAGGTCGTCATGGTTGTCGGTGGTGAGGGCGTTGCCGAGGTGACGGCCTCCGAGGCCGAACACGTGCACGTCCTGCGGGCTGGTGAAGCCCATCTGGCGGAGCTGCGCGTCGGTCACAAGGTGCATGCCGTCGCCCGAGGTCTTTATCTTGACCCATTTCCCCTGTGCCATTATAGAGCCTGACGCGTAGTGCTCCGTCGGCAGTGCCGAGGCGGTGAGTGCCGGCAGTGCCGCCGCTGCTGCTGCCGCGGCCATGAGTGTCTGTCTTGTCTTGTTCATCCTTTTCTCCCGGATTTGGTTTGAATCCCTCTCTCCTCGCTGCTGTCGGGCGCGGAGTGGTCTTGAAAATAAACGGATTCGGGCCGTGGTTTATTGTGGTTCCGGGAGTAGGGCCGGCGTCTCATTTTCCGTCGAATCCGAGAGCCGCGTATATGCGGTCGGTGGCACCGGTCTTGGAGCGGATGTAGCGTCCGGCGAGAATGCCCCGTCGGCGGCGTTCCTCTTCCGAAAGAAGCAGTATTCCGGCGGCGTTCTCGAACTCGGCGCGGGTCGTCACCTGCACGCCGCCGCCGCAGGCGGCAAGCTCGCGGGCCTCGATGAACTTGCGGTTGTTCGGGCCGTAGATCACGGGTATGTCGTAGACGGCGGCTTCGTTGATGTTGTGAAGGCCTGCGCCGAAGCCTCCCCCCACGTAGGCCGCGTCGCAGTATGCGTAGGCCGACGAGAGCAGTCCGAAGCAGTCGATCACCAGCACCTGTTTCCCCTCGGCGGCACGCGGGTCGCGGCGCATCTCGCTCAGCAGCACGGTGCCGTTGGCAAACCGCGCCTTCAGTGCGTCGAGTCGCTGCGGGTCGAATTCATGGGGTGCGATCACGAGCTTCGTCTCCGGGTGGGAGTCGAACCAGCGGGCATAGATCTCCTCGTCGGCGGGCCAGCTGCTGCCGGCCATCATCACGGCGGGCGCCCCGGGCTCGCTGCGGCGTGTGAACGCCTGCAACTCGGCTATCTCTTTCTGCATCGCCTTGATCTGGGTGACGCGGTCGAAGCGGGTGTCGCCGCAGACCTCGGCGTTGTGTATGTGTATGCTCTCGAGAAGTTCGCGGCTCCGTTCGTCCTGCACGAATATGCGGCGGTACCAGCGCAGCCACATGCCGTACCACGACCCGCGGTGGCGGAAGAAGTGCTGGTCGGGCCGGAACGCCGCGCTGATCAGATATGCCGGTATTCCGCGCTCATATAGCTCGTGAAGGTAGTTGCGCCAGATCTCGTATTTCACGAATATGGCCATCTCGGGGTGGGCCATGTCGATGAATCTTCTCACGCGGGCCGGCGTGTCGAAGGGGAGGTAGCACACGCAGTCGGCACCCTCGTAGCCGCTGCGCACCTCGTAGCCCGAGGGGGAGAAGAAGGTGAGCAGTATCTTGTATTCCGGGTGCTCCGAGCGAATCTTCTCTATCAGCGGACGCCCCTGCTCGAACTCGCCGAGCGAGGCGGCGTGCACCCATATCACGCGGTCGTCCGGGCCGATACCCTCACGGAGACGTCGCCATATGTCGCGCTGGCCCCGGTCGAGTTTCCTCGCCTTGGGGTTGCTGAGTCCGGCCACGCGGACTCCGAATCTGTAGAGTGCGATTCCCGCCGTGTAGAGCGGGGCCTCGAGTATCTGCCGGCTGGCCTCCTCGGCCACTATTCTGAAGTCCTTATACATTGATCTTCTCTATCGCCCGGCGGATGCGTGCGATGACTTCCTCTTTAGGCATCAGTTCCGTTATGTCGAACATGTGCGGTCCGCGGCATGCGCCGACCACGGCGAGGCGGAATGCGTTCATCACGTTGCCCAGGTGGTAGCCTTTCTCTTCGATCCAGCCGAGCACGATCTTCTCGGCGTTGGCCGATGTCATGTCGTCTATGCCTTCGAGCACGCCGATCAGCTCCTCCATGATGCGGGGGGTGTCTTCGCTCCAGCGTTTGCGCACATCTTTCTCGGCGTAGGTCTCGGGGGCGGCGAAGAAGAAGTCGCCCTGTTCGAGCAGGTCGCCGATGAGGTTGGCGCGTCCTTTCACCATTCCGGCGGCGCGGGCGGTGTATTCCTCGGTGAAGCCTGTCAGCCCCTTGGCCTCAAGCAGCGGCCTGAGCAGGGCGGCGAGCTGAGTGTCGGGGGTGAGCTGCAGGTATTCGTGGTTGAACCAGAGTCCTTTCTTGTAGTCGAACTTCGCGCCCGAGCGAGAGCAGTGGGCGAGCGAGAATTTGGCGATCAGGGTCTCCATGTCCATCATCTCGGAGTCGTCGCCCGGGTTCCAGCCGAGCAGGGCGAGGAAGTTGACCACTGCCTCGGGCAGGTAGCCGTTCTCGCGGTATCCGGCCGAAACCTCTCCCGAAGCCGGGTCATGCCATTCGAGCGGGAATACGGGGAATCCGAGCTTGTCGCCGTCGCGCTTCGAGAGCTTGCCGTTGCCGACGGGTTTGAGCAGCAGCGGCAGGTGGGCGAACTCGGGCATTGTGTCGCTCCATCCGAACGCCTCGTAAAGCAGCACGTGCAGCGGGGCGGAGGGGAGCCATTCCTCTCCGCGGATCACGTGCGAGACCTCCATCAGGTGGTCGTCCACGATGTTGGCGAGGTGGTATGTCGGCAGGTCGTCGGCGCTTTTGTAGAGCACCTTGTCGTCGAGTATCGAGGAGTTGATGGTCACTTCGCCGCGTATCAGGTCGTTGACCTTGACCTCGCGTCCCGGTTCGATCAGGAACCGCACCACATACTGCTCGCCTGCGGCGATGCGGCGTTCGGTCTCCTCCTTGCCGAGTGTGAGCGAGTTGGTCATGTTGCCGCGAGTCGTGGCGTCATACTGGAAGTTGGGGGTGGCGGCGCGTGCGGCGTCGAGTTCCTCGGGGGTGTCGAAGGCTATGTATGCCTTGCCGGCGTCGAGAAGCGCGCGCACGTGCTCGCGGTATATGTCGCGGCGTTCCGACTGCTTGTATGGGCCGAAGGCACCACCCTCGCGCACGCCCTCGTCGATCTTTATGCCGAGCCAGGCGAGCGAGTCGTTTATGTATTCCTCGGCGCCGGGCACGAAGCGGCGGCTGTCGGTGTCTTCAATTCGGAGAATCATGTCGCCGCCGTGGCTGCGGGCGAATATATAGTTGTAGAGGGCCGTGCGCACGCCCCCGATGTGGAGGGGGCCGGTGGGTGACGGCGCGAATCTTACTCTTACCTTGCGTTCCATTTCGAAGTCTTATTTTTTCGAAGTCTTATTTTTCTGCAAAATTACAATAAAAAAATCACATTTCGAAGTTTCGCGCCCTGATTCCGCCTTAAGATCTCTTGCGGTTTGCTGCTGTCGGCGTCCCGGAGGTCCGCCGCTCCCGGTGCGGACGCGCGATCAGAGCTTGACTTTGCTGGTCTTGCTGCCGGTGACCTTGATGTAGATGCCGCTTGACGGGTTGACTACGCGCACTCCCTGCAGGTTATAGTATACTGTCATGCCGCCTTCCGTCTGGTCAATGGCTACGTCATCTATGCCTGTCCAGGACGACGATTCGAGGCGGGCTGTGCGTGCCGGCCAGTCTACCACTACCGTGTACTTGCCGTTGGGCGCGTAGAAGGCCTTGGCGTCGCTGCCGGCCTCGGAGAAGGCTTTCGCTCCGCCTCCCTCGGTCAGCGGCGTGTCGGTGGCGGGGGCATAGCGGTTGCCGCTCACGTTGAGCGCGTCCCACGTAGCGGCGAGCGAGCGGGCGAACGAGAAGTAGCCGCTGACGGTGCCTTTCAGCTCGACCACGGCGTGGAATTCCGTGCCTTTCTTTGTCATCTCGACTCCGGTGTCGCTTGCCCACGTGTTGCCGTCGGCCTCGCCGATTATGTAGAATTTCTCAGGCATGTCGGGGTCTTCGTCGTCACCTCCTGCGCTGCCGCCGCCGACGTCGGTCGTGGTCCAGACACAGTAGTCGGTGCCCGACGCCTTGATGTCAGCGTTGGTGTAGCCGTCGGGCGATACCATCGCCGATCCGATTTTGATAACGGCCTTTCCCTTCGATCCGGTCACCTCGGCCATGTAGCAGTCGCGTGCGGAGCGGAGCACCTTCACTGCCGACATGTTGTGGATTCCGACGGCGTTGCGGATGTCGATCAGACGCTGTATCGCGGCCTTGTTGGCCGTGTAGTGGGGGAGGAACACGCAGGGTGTGCCCGGGCTGAAGAGTATGAACGCGTTGGCCGCCACGACGTTGCCGTTGAATTTCGATCCGTCGCGATATGTGTCGTGGTTGTCGACAAATGTCACCGAGTAGCGCGGGTAGCCGAAGTGTATCATGCCGGCGGGCTGGTCGGTGGTGCCGTTGGCTTTCCACACGAGTTTCGTCATGTCGCCCGACGAGAAGGCATCGTTGATGGCGTATTTGCCGGGGAAGTCGAAGGCTGCCGACGTACGGCCTGTCGCCTCGATCCATGCCGCCACGGCGTCATAGCTGGCGTCCCAGTATTCTCCTACGGAATACTCCACGGCGGCGTAGCGGTTGTATATTCCGGTGTACTGGCCGCCATATCCTTTCACCATGTCGTAGCGCATTCCGGCGTAGCCGTATTTCTCCTGAAGGCATCTCACGTAGTTTCGGCAGTTGTCCTGCACGTTGGCGTTGGTGTGGTCGAGGTCGCGGCATCCGTCGAAGTCATCGCCCGTGTCGGGCGCGCCTGTCGGAGTGGCCTGGCCGGAGGCGTTGCGCACCTCGTCGGTCGAGCAGATTCCTTCCGGCCCGATGTGCCATGTCTTGCCGTCCCATGTCTCGGTGGGGAAGTCGGTCCAGTTGGTCACGCCGTTGCGGTGGTTGATCACGCAGTCGGCTATGAAGCCTGTGCCTTTGGCCTTGTATGTCTGGATCATCGAGAGCAGTTCGGCCTCGGTGCCGAACGACGAGTTGTGGTTCGTAAACCAGTACTGCGGCATGTAGCCCATGTTGTTGCCTGAGCCGCATCGCCCGGAGTTGGGCACCCAGATGAGCCGGAAGTATTTCGACAGCTCGTCGGCCTGCGATTCGAGTTTTGTCCACTTTGTGTCGGCGTATGAGTCCCAGTAGAATCCCTGGAGCATTACGCCTTCGTAGTTTTCGGGCCAGCCGATGGCGTAGGCGTCCATGCCGGCCGATGCCGTCAGGGCGAGCAGCGCCGCGACATAAATTCGTGAGATCGATTTTCTCATGGATATGTTGAGTTAGTCAGGTTGTGTATTGTCTCTGATGTCGGGTGTCATCAGTCAGGTTATCGCATGCAAAATTACTCAAATTTGCTGATATGTTGAAGTTTTAGGGTCAAAAAAATGCAGCGGAGGCGCGTCTGAGAGACGCGCCTCCGCTTATTTTGACAAATTTCGGTGTCAGTCGAGGTGTCAGATCACAACTTTTGTGCCTGCCACGATATAGAAGCCCTTGGCGAGCTCATAGTAGTTGTAGCCTGCTGTGACGGGGAGAACTGTCACTGTGCCGTCGATCTTCACTGCCTGCACCGTGCAGTCGCTTTCGGAGTAGACTGTGAGTCTGCCCCCCTGTGCGTAGACGCGGATGCCGGCGGCTGCCTCCATGTTGTCGATGCCGGTGGCCGAGTAGATGCCGAGGTTGTTGCCCGCTGCGTCATAGATCTGGTTGTTGACGAAGTCGAGGTCGGCGGTCTGGCCGTTGCCGTTGAAGATGATCTTGGGGTTCACCAGGTCGCCTTCCGGGAGGAAGTGGTAGTGGTAGAGCGTCTTGCCCTGCCATATCACAGTCTCGGTGATCTTCTTGCCTGGCCATGCGCCGGTGAAGGCGTTGCTGCCGGTGTGTTTGTCATCCCAGCAGTATGCGTTCACGCTCGGCCAGTTGCTGCTGTTGTAGAAGTAGGCATGGAATTCGCCGGGTTCGGGAGCGTCGGTCTTGGTGTAGGTGAACGACTTGCGGGTCTCGCCGACCTCGTTGGCGGCGTAGGCGTTGATCGTGCCTGTCTCGGTCAGAGTGATCGGGCCGTTGTATTTGCGGCTCGATGCCGATGCGGGGGTGCCGTCGAGCGTGTAGTAGATGTCGGCGGCGGGCGATGCGGTCAGTGTCACTGTCACCGATTCGGTGAATGTGGTGCCGTCGGCGGGGCTTGCGCTGATCGAAGGCGCTTTCGGGCCGGGAGTGATGCTGAGTTTTGTCGCCACACTGGCACCGTCGTATTCGTAGTAAGCGTCTTCCGATATGCCGGTCAGGTTGCCTGTCTGCGCACCGTTGCGGTTGAAGATGATGCTTACCGGGTCGGAGGTGTCGAGGGTGTGGTAGTAGAATGTGCGGCCGTCGACCTCGGCTGTCTCGGTCATGGCCTTTCCGGGCCATGAGCCGGTGAGGTTCACCTCTCCCTGCCATGCGTGGAGGTTGGTGCCCGAGATGTCGGCGCCGTCCTTGCCTGTCACGTAGATGGTGATCACGGCGTTGGGGTCTAACTTGGTGTAGGTCACAGAGCCTGTCTGGTCATCGGCGCCCCATGTCACTGTCACCGACTGGCCATATTCCATGCCGTTGCCGACGGTGAAGTTTTCCGACTGTCCGGCGCTGAGGCTGACGCGTGTGCCGCCGGCTACCTGGAACCAGCCTGTCGTGGCGGATTCGCTGAGAGTTGCGGTTACGGTGAGGGTCTCGGTCTTGAACGAACCGCCTGCGGGCGAGAATTTCACTGACGGACGTCCGATCACGTCATCGGCTGTGTAGTACTGTGTCGCGCCGGGATCGTCAAATTCCACTTTGCCCCCCTTGTCGACGGGCGATGTGGTGTAGATGAACTTGCCGTCTTCGCCGACTTTACCGCCTGTCCAGTCTTTTACAAGCACGCGGAGCTGACCCTGAGTGGCGGGCGCGCTGACGGTGATCGTGCCGCCTCCCTGATAGGTCTCGCCTGTCACGATGTCGGTGTATGTTCCTGCGGGAACGTCGCTGAATGTGGCGCCGCCGTTGAGGGCCACGAGAGCGTATGATTCATCTTTGTATGCGCGTTTGTATGCCCAGCCGCCGTTGGCTTTACAGCCGTCGAAGGTGTACTGTCCCTTGCGGAGCGCGGGCACTGCGGCGCGGATCTGGTTGAGGCGGATGATGTGCTGCGCCAGGTCGGCGTTGAGGGTCTGCGCCACGTTGCCTGTGGCTGTGTACTGGCAGAAGTCGGAGGCGCTGACAGTGCCTTTGAGGTATTCGCCGAAGTATGCGCGGCCAGACTGCGAGCGCGGGGTCTTGTTATTATCGCCGCCGACGTCGATGGGCAGACCGGCCTTGAACTCTACCTCCGAGCCGTAGTAGATGCAGGGTATGCCGCGGAAGGTGAACATCAGCGAGAGGTTCTCGGCCCACTGTGCGGTGCCGCCGTTGAAGCGGGTGTCGTCGTTCGGGCCCGGGCCGTAGTCGTGCGAGTCTACATACACCACGTTGTACGACGCGTCGTTGTAGTAGTTGTCCTGGCCGGCGTATGCTATGGCCGATCCGGCGCTGCTGAAGCTGTAGTGCATCGGGAAGTCGATCACGTTGAAGCCCGACGACTGCGAGTAGTCAGGCTCGTGCCACTGGCCGTTCTTGAGCCATGCGTTCTCGCTGCGGGGCTTGTCCTGTGTGTCCTGCTCGCATATCGCCATCGGGCCGACGGGAGTGTCGTGGCCTTCGGGGAGCGTCTGCTGGCGCCACCACTCGGCGTTGCCGTCATACTGGTCGAGAAGGCTCTGGTCTGACTTCCATGTGTAGAAGTAGCTCGACAGGTTGGGCTGGTCGCGGTATACCACACTGCCCTGAAAGCGCTGGCAGACCTCGCCGAACATATAGAACGGGCAGCCGTTGAGTCGCTTGCTCTTGTATTTCTCGCCCAGGGCGATGAACTGCGGGATAAACTGCTTGTTGAATGTCAGCGGGGCGATGTGTCCCGATGTGTCGATGCGGAAGCCGTCTACGCCCATCTCGATGAACTTGCCGTAGCAGTCAACGATATACTGCGCCACGTAGTCGTTCTCGGTGTTGAGGTCGACGCAGTCGCCGGCGATCTGTCCCCACCAGCGGTTGGGGAGGTCCCAGTTCCAGCCGGTACCGTAGTGGTGGTAGTAGTTGTTGGGCTCGTCGTTCTTGAAGTAAACCCAGCGCTCGGCATACTGCGCCTCACCCCCCTGGTCGAAATATCCTGAGCTGAGACGGTCGTAGTTGGGTATCAGCGCGCCGGCGGGTGTGGCCTGGTTGCGGATGTTCTGGTCGCGGATGAAGAGCGGGTTGAGGTTCACCTCGCCGAAGTTGCTCGTGTGCTGGAGCACGATGTCGAGTATGATCTTGATCCCCTTGGCGTGTGCGGCATCAATGAGATCCTGGAATTTCACATCTTCCGACGCACCCCATTCCTTGCGGCTCTCGTAGCGCAGGTCGACCGAGGTGAAGTCCATGGCGTGGTAGCCGTGATAGTCCTCGCCCGATGCGTTCTGCACCACCGGAGTGATCCAGATGGCAGTGAAGCCGAGAGCCTTGATGTAGTCGAGTTTTTCGATCAGACCCGCGAAGTCACCGCGCCAGTCGGGGTCGTTTTTCGAGATCTGCACGTCTCCCTTGTCCCAGGAGCAGACGTTGTTGGTCGGATCTCCGTCGTAGAAGCGAGTGGTCATCGCGAAGTAGATGGTCTCGTCGCGGAAATCCGAGCGGACGCCGTTGAATGTCTCGGCGTTCGCAGTCATCGCGGCGGCAGCGAGTCCGCAGGCCGCCGCGAATCTTGAGAATTTTTTCATGTAGAAAAAGTTGTAGATGTAGATTATTTTGATTAAAAGCTATATGCCGGAATCGTTTAACGGTGCAAAATTGGCAAAAATAATACATGTATACAAATAAATGTGTTGCACAACATGTTTTTCAAACATGAAATATGAGTGTGGGATGGGGTCATTCCTCGCCGCGGAGGTGGCGTTCCCAGTCGGCGCGCGAGCCGCTGAAGACGTTGAGGTCGACGTCGCCGCGTATGCCGGGAACTTTGCCGTGGTGGTCGTGCTGCCAGTAGGTCCAGTCGCTGTTGGCGGAGTTGTCGGTGAACTGGCAGATCCATAGCCGCGCCCCCTCGAAGTCGGGCAGGAGGTATTTTTCGTAGCCGGCCCGGTTGGAGTAGAGTGTCACGCTGTGGCCGCGCAGGTTCAGGTATTCCACCATCAGCTGCAGCCGGGCGCGCACGGTGTCGGGGTCGACGCCGCGGGCGTTGCCGTGCTCCTCGACGTCGATGGCGAGTCCGAGGTCGAGGGGGCGGTTGCCGGTGACGCGGAGCAGGTTTTTGGCCTGTTCGATGCCGTCGCGGTCGAAGCGGAAGTAGTGGTAGGCGCCGGTCTTGAGTCCGGCGTGGCGCGCTTTCTGGTAGTTGAGCGCGAAGTTCTCGTCGCGGAAATCGGTGCCTTCGGAGGCTTTGATGAACACGAAGTCGTAGCCGGCGCGGGCGGCGGCGTTGAGGTTGGCGTAGCCGTTGTGGGCCGATATGTCGAAGCCGCGCACTGGAAATTGCTCCGGATCGACATATGGGGGAGTGGAGACATAGGTGTGCCATGCCCACCAGGCCGCGCCGCCGAGAAGCAGCGTGACGAGCAGAAACCATCCGGCTACGATTATGTCTTTTTTCGGTCTCATGGCAGGCTGTGTGTCCGGGGCCGCTCTCACCGTGCGAGGGCGGGTGCGGGGCGCGTTCTTTTATATAACGTGTAATCGGCGTTTTCGGACACCGCGCGGTAGTGTTTTTTTTCTATGTAGCTGCTCATGACGGCTGATTTGGCGGGGGTGTGGAAGCGCCCCTGCGGCGTGTCGTGCCCGAGGGCGAAGTCGCCCGAGGGTGTGCCCAGCGTGGCACCGAGTGTCTTGAACCGCATCACCATTATATATTGCGGCGCAGGGCCGGCGTCGAGTCTCCGCTCCAGCTGGGCGGCTGAAAGGAGTTCGGGCCATGAGCAGCCGATGGCGGGCACGGTGCCGGTGAGGTGGTTGAGCATCGGCGCCGAACCGTACACGAGCAGCGTGTCGCCCGGCGAGGTGTGTCGCCGCAGCGAGTCGGTGAGCGCGTTTATCCTCGCGGCGCGTTCGGGCGATGTGCGTATGCCCGAGGCGGTGGGGGAGGCGATGCGTCCGGTCATCCGGATCAGCGGAGTGTCGTCGAAATATGTTCCGGCCGCCGCGAGGTTTGCCGCGCATGTGGCGAGCAGGGCAACCGCGCAGAGCAGTGTCGCGCCTCTTGCCGTCTGAAACCAGAGTGTCACGGCGACGGCGAGCGTTCCCCATAGTATCGGCGTGCCGGCGTTGTAGATGCCGTTGTCCGAACCGAGGGGGAGTATGAATGTCATCAGCAGCATGGCAGCGGCGGGAATCCTCAGGTCGCGGCGGCGCAGGGCGAGTGCGGCGCCGGTCACTGCCGCCGCTGTCAGGGCGGTCATGATGTCGGCGCGGAGGAGCACCCATATGGCAGCGGCTGTGAGTGCCGCGCCCGCCGCGAGGCGTATGGCCGCCGCGGGTTCTGCCGTTCTCCGGGCGGCGGCGCGCAGGGTCAGGAGCCACGCGGCGTAGAGCAGGAGGAGTTTCAGAGCGGTTTTGCCGATGGTGACCCATGAGGAGATCTGCGCGGCCACGAGGCTCGACAGGCCGTGGGTGGATTCCGCGCCGGGGGTGGCGGCGGTGTCGAGCAGGTCGCGTATGGTGTCGGCGAGCAGCGGGAGGTGGCCGAATGCGGCAGCGGCAAGAAGGCCGGCGGCGAGTCCGACGGCCCAGCCTCCGAGCCATGTCAGCGAACTGCGGACTGCCTCTCTGCGTGCGAGCAGGGGGATCAGGATCACGAAAAAGATCTCAAGCACGTTGGGTATGCGCGTGAGGGTGTTGATGCCGGCGACGGCTCCCGACAGCAGCAGGAGAGTGGTGCGGCGGCTTGTGGATCTATCTTCGCGCGAATCGTGGCTGAGTGCTTTCACGAGCATCGTCAGCGACAGCAGGGCGAGGAGGATGGTGAGCAGGTCGTTGTAGAATGTCAGCGGGGTACCCCACGCTCCGGCGGTGACGAGCAGCGACGTGATCAGTAGTGTGAGAAACCGGTGCGGCACGCGGATCAGGTTCCAGACAAGGCATGCGCAGAGCACGTTGCAGAGCGCGCCGGCCATGCGCAAGGCGAGTATCGAGCCTCCGGTCATGGCGGCGATGGCGCCGCCGGCGAGACCGCTGAGGTAGTACATGAAATTGTAGCCCGTGGCTTCGGGATGGGAGAAGATATTGTCGTAGAAGGTCATGTAGAAGCCGGAGTCGCAGAGTTCGAATCCGCAGAACACCGCCGGCAACTGCATCAGAGCCGTGACAGCGGCGATCACGCCGAGTCCGGGCATGTTGTTATTTCTAAGTCTCATCCTCATGTCGGCAAAGTTAGCAAAAAACGCCCACAACGCAAAACCACCTGCCGCCCGGGAGCAGCGCCTCTCCGAGGCGTTGACCACCGCCGCGCCGCCATCGACCCCAACCTCACGCAGAGAGCGCGGAGGCGCAGAGGGCTTCGCGCTCTCGGATCTCCGCGCTCTCCCGCTCTGGTGACTATACACACGACGCGAAGCCTCTGCGCCTCCGCGTCCCTCTGCGTGAGCCCACCGAAGCAAACACGGCGTCCCGGAGGTACGCCACTCCCGGTCGGGACGCGCCCGGATACGCAATAATTGCGCCGGTTCTTACGTAATTGCTTTAGGTCATGCCGCTATTGCCGCCATCCATGACCGTAAACGCTTATGACTGCTGATTCTTCCCGGTTGAAAACGATCACACTGCGATCTCTCGATATCCAGGCCATAGTTTGGCTCGGACTCCCCATGCTCCTGTTTCTCTGCGGGTGGATGCGGTGGTATATCGCCCTGCCGCTCTGCGCCGCCATCCTGTGGGCGGCCGTGAGACAATTCCGCTGCCACGCTCCTAAGCAATCCCGACGATCCGCTGACCCGGCGACAGGCGAATGGCGCGGAGTCCGCTTCTCCGCCGGCTATGCCGCGACAATCGCCGCACTCCTGCTCGTGCTCGTTTTTCTCGGCATGGGTGGATTTGTGGCCCAGCACTGGGACTACCAGTGGCGCAACGCCGTCTTCTTTGACCTCGCCCGCCGCGACTGGCCCGTGGTCTACGACCCCGGATCGCCGACCCTGCTCTGCTACTATATAGGCTTCTGGCTCCCGGCGTCGGTCGTGTCGCGTATCACCAGCTACATCATGCCGGGCGACATAGCCCAGCTCCTCTGGGGATGGTGGGGAATGGCGATCGGTTACTCGTTCGTGGTCAGCCGCCTCGGAGGACGCGCCCGGTGGTGGATCCTGCCGGTCATGCTCTTCACAGGATTCTGCGACTCCATACTGTTCGGATACTTTCGGGAACCTATAGCCCGCGTCCTCGGACTCGCCTGCCCCGAAGATGTCTATGCCTATTATATGACATTCTCGCTCACCGCGCAGTTGCGCATGATCTTCAACCAGACCATACCGCTCTGGGTGGCGCTCCCTCTTCTCTGGCGCCGCCGCCGTGATCCCGGCTCGCTGCTGCTGCCGGCATCGTTTCTCTTTCTCTTCTCGCCGCTGCCTTGCGTGGGAATATCGGTAGCGGTGTTTTATTGGCTTATACGCGGCGGGAAGCGCTCGCTGACGTTCCCCAACGCCATTGGCCTTGCAGTCACCGCCGTCACCGGCCTGTTCTACATGACCAACAACAACGCGGCCTCCACCGCCCCGACCGCGACCGCCGGCCCGGCGACCATCTTCGCGCTCGGCGTGCTCTTCCTGCTCTGCCTCGGCGTCTGCGTGCCGCTTGTGTGGCAGAGGGTGCGCCACAACACCACTTTCTGGATCCTGCTCGCCACCGCCTTCCTGCTCCCTTTCCTCTCGCTCGGCGATTCCGACGATCTCGGCCGCCGCGCGGCAATGCCTCTGACCATCATGCTCACATATATGCTTCTCGGCGAACTGCGCCGCTGGCGCGTGCTGACGGTCTGGAAAAAGGTGGCGCTCCCGGCGGTGATGCTCCTCGGCACGTATGATGCCTGCCATATGGTCGACATGACTCTGCGCGAGATAGAAAAGTACAGAGACACCGGCCCGAAACTCATATATCTTATGGGGCGTCTCGACGATCCTGAATACAATTATCATTACAACAACTTCATTGCCACGGGCGAGAGCTTCTATACGCGCCACATGATGCGCCGCCTCGCCGGCAATGGCGACTGTGAAGTTACGAAAGGAGTTAAGGATGAAAGGGGAGGAGATGAAGACTGATTCGCGCTCGCTTGTGCTGCAGGGATATGTGTGGCTGATGATGCCTGCCCTGCTTTTCCTCCTTTTCTGGTTCAGATGGGAGGTGGCTCTGCCTGTGGCCGCACTGATGGTCTGGAGTTTCGCGAGACTGTGCCGGCCGGCGGCGCGAGAGGGTCTGCAGACCGGCGGATATTCGACGGTGTCGGCGTCGCGCAAACGGCTTCTGCTTTTGGCCGCGGCGGTCGTGGCTTATGTGATGGTGTGCGGCATCGGCGGTTTTGTGACCCAGCTTCCCAACGACCATGCGTGGCGAAACGGAGTCTTCTTCGACCTCGCCCGCCGCGACTGGCCCGTGGCCTACGAGGGCGACGGCGCGCCGATGCTCTGTTACTATTTCGCCTTCTGGCTTCCGTCGGCCGTCGTGTCGAAAGCCACCGGTCTGATCGCCGCCGGCGACGCGGCGCAGGTTCTCTACGCCGCGTGGGGAACGTGGATCGCGCTCGGATTCATCTTCAGCATGTCGGGAGGCAGGATGCTCTGGCGGGTATTGCTCGTATTCATAGGTTTCAACGCCATGGATGTGGTGACGGCCTTTTTCTTCAGCGACGAGAGCTTCTCGGTGTTCGAAGATCCCTGGGCCGCGCAGCTCATGTGGCTGAGCACGACGTCGGGCCGCTTCGCGGCTTCGGCCAATCCGGTGATCTATAACTTCATCTACAATCAGGGCATCGCCGTCTGGGTGTTCATGTCGCTGCTCATGCATGGGCGGCGCGACACGGGGCGTCTGATGCTGCTTTTCGGCATGCTGCCGGCGTTCGCGCCGATTCCGGCTCTTGCCGTCGCGCCCTGGGTGGCGTGGAGACTGTTGCGCGGTTTTCGTCAGGCACTGACGGTTGAGAACGTCGCCGGACTGCTGTTCGCGCTCCTGACCTCGTTCTTCCTGCTGCAGAACAACAGCGGGTCGGCTCTGCGCCGCGCTTATCCCGACACGCCCGTGGCGGAGGCTCTTCTGCTGGCGGCGGCATATTACGCACTGTCGTTCGGAGCGTTTGTCATCTTCATATGGCGCTATGTGCGGCGCGACGGACTATACTGGTCGCTTGTGGCCATGTGTGTGGCCGTATCGCTTGTCGGAGTGGGCAAGACCCCCGATCTGGCGTGGCGCATCTCGCTCCCGGCGGTTGTGATGACTGCGGCGCTTGTCTGCCGGCGTGCCGCCGAAACCGCCGCGATGTCCCGGACGGTCAGATGTGCGTTTGTGGCCGTGCTGCTTGCGGGGAGTTTCTCGTCGGTATGGTCGGTCGTATTCACGCTTCACGAGGAGGCATGCGTGTGGCGCGGCGAGCGCGAGCGCAAGTACCTGTCGATGCTGGGCCGCATCGCCGACCCCTCACAGCCCTACTACAACAACTTTGTAGCCACCGGCGACAGCTTCTACCGCCGCCACCTCGCCCCGTCCGACATACGTTATAATTTTTGTGGATGGGATCTAAAGCCTTAATCCAAGCAATCATATTCTTGCGTAGTTCGTTATATTATTGTAAATTTGCGATAAAATACTTGACCTATGGCACGACCGATTAAAGAAACCCCAGAACTCTGCGGTAATGATGCGGTAAGATTCGAAACTCTTATTGCCGACCCGACACCTGTGTCAAAAGAAGATAAGGAGCGTGCGCGAAAGGCTTATGAAGTAATGAAATCCATCAGTAATTTTCAATGGTGAATCTGGATTTCAGTAAGCTTCGCCAGTTTCAGCTCTCGGAAGATTCTGATATAAAGCCATTCAAGTGCGCTGACGCGGATCTGAATGAATTTCTCTTTGAAGATGCAAGGCATTTCCAAAGAGAACTTATGGCAGTGACTTATCTGTTGGAATATATGGAACAGAACAGGACTGCTGCATATTTCAGTCTTCTGGCAGACAAAATTACGTTTAATCCCGAAGAAAAAGGAGTTTGGAACAAACTAAACCGCAATATTCCTAATTCCAAACGTCGCAGGAGTTATCCTGCGGTTAAAATTGGTCGTCTTGCAGTAAATGAGGAATATTCCGGGAAAGGCCTCGGTACGTTCATCCTTGACAATATCAAATATGCCTTTTCCAATGTGAAGCGACTCGGGTGTCGTTTTATTACAGTGGACGCTCTCAAATCCGCTGTGCCGTTCTATGAGCGAAACGGATTTAGACCCCATCCCACAAAAAATGTTAATGCAGGGGTCGCAGATTTCGGTCAGATTTGACCTTGCAGGTGAAGGAGCATAGCGGGCTATGCGACTGAACCAAAAGGTCAAAGATGGACGGAAGCTGCGATGATGCACCAACATGATTAGCCGGAGGAGTGTTCATTTTAATATTTGTTTTAACTAAAATTTATTCAAGTTACCCCTGCCCGGCGTCTTTTCGGTAAAT